>JAJRVT010000292.1 GCA_024277175.1 Chloroflexota bacterium
CTCTGTCTACGAGACGGGGGACAGCCGTTCCTCCGCGCTGACGACAAGGCCCGGATCGATCACCAGATCGCCTTCATGAGTCCACGCGATCGCCAGATGATCCAGCGGGCGCGGCGCGGGGCCGGTCAGGTTGCGGCCCTGGTCATCATAGCGGCTGTCGTGGCAGGGGCACTGAAAGCCCGGGTTGCGCTCGTCCACCAGGCAGCCCAGATGGGTGCAGACGGCGGAAAGGGCGAAATATCCTCCGCTGTCGCGCAGGAGGTAGGCCCGGGCCTCGGCGACATAGAGACGCCCGCCCACGGCCAGCGCAGGATTGGGGACTGTCACCGGCTGGGGTTGTTCGCCGGTCAGCGGCGGCGTCAGGAAACGGCCGGTGGCGCGGGCGACGGCTAGCGCGGAGAGGCCCAGCGCGCCGCCGATCAGCCACTGCAGGAAGCGACGGCGGCTGGTCGGGCGTAGCGAATCGTTCGGCGGATGGGTGGTCATGGCTGGGACGCGGATTCCAGCACGTCGTCGCGCGGGTAGGCGTGACAGGCGTGACAATAGCGGGACTCCTGCTGGTCGGGCTGTTGCTGGCAGGCGCTCCCCTGAACTAACGGTACGTCCAGGACTTCTCTCGACACCTTGAGCATTTCCTCGAAATGGCCGGGGATGGTCTCCTTCACCGCCCACATCTTCTCCCCCTGGCTGTTGATCACCACCCGGTCACCCACCTGTAGATCGCCCTGTCCGTTCAAGCGCGCCTGACGCATGGCCGTTTCGTCCGGCTCGGTAATAAGCGCGGTCCTGGGCGGCTCCGTCAGCGTGCCGTGGCAGGTCCGGCACTCTGTCACCTGAACGTCGGCGATCGCGTCCGCAATATGGCCGTCACCCATGGCTTCCTGACCGGTGTGGCAGTCGACGCAGTCCAACTCCCATTCGCAGAGGGTGAACTGGCCGATGGGCTGGTAGTACTCGATCAGACGGCGTTGGGTCGCGGGCAGGAAGTCCGAGAGCGGTTCGCCAGCCGGCGGAAGGTCCGGGCGGGAGGTGAAGGCCATATCGCGCAGAGAATAGTTGCCCCGGTTGTGACAGTGGTTGCATTGGGTGTACGGAATGGCGGTGGTCAGCCGGTGGATGCGTCCATGCCCCGCCTCCTCCCGGTCGATGGTGGGATCGTCGCCTTTGTAGAGACCGTCGTTGTCGTAGAGATAGTGACAGGCCGCGCAACTGGTGCTGCGATAGGCGTAGGGCGCGGGCTTGGGCTGCTCCGATAAATGGCAGCCGCTGTTCAGACAGGACTGACGAAACTGGGTGTCGATGGGATGGCCGGAGACGCTCACGCCTTGGGCGATCAACGCCGGCGTCAGATCCGCCTCGCTGGAGACGGGCATGGGATCGAGCGCCGGCGGGTGGCCAGGCGCAGGTCGGGGATCCCGCGCGGGGATGGCTCCATAGCGACCATCCAGATCGGGCTGAGCGCCAAAGCTGAAGCGGACCAGGGCGATGCCGCTGGCGTAGGTGGCTTGCAGGCTGTTGCCGACGCGCTCGATATGGTTGCGCTCCGGGTCCGCGTAGCCGGCGTGGCAGTTGGCCTGGCCACACGACGCCTCCACCACACTGAAATCGCTGGGGTTGCGCCCGCCGCGCAGGGTGCTGTGGGCGCGATCCTTATCCAGCGCCAGACGGTCGCCCCCATGGCAGGTGACGCAGCCAAAGGCCGCCAGGGGGTGGGAGGGGCTGATCTCCTCCAGTCCCACATGGCAGGTGGTGCACAGTTCGGGTTCGCCCGTCAGCGTGGGCGTCAGGGAACGAACCGCGGGATCGGCCTCCTCTCCTGTGGCCTGGGCGTACGCCTGCTGATAGCGCTCCCATGAGGGGCGCGCGACGGTCCACGCGGCGGCGATCACGGCCAGGAGCAACAGGATCGCCGCGGCGGCGATCATCGTCAGTTGATGGATAGAAAAAGAACGTCTGTCTGCACCCATGGACTATTTACTCAACGCAACAGGGCCAACAAAGTCAGGATCGCGATCATCCCCGCCAGGATAAGCAGGATCGCCTGGGCGGGCCAACGATGGCGGTCGAACCAGACGCCCATCCGTCCTGGCCGCGCGATCCACGGCAGAAGCGCCAGGAGCAGGAGAACCAGCAGGGGGATGGCCACGCCGGCCCAGAAGGGCGTCAACCAGTGGAGCAGCTCCTGCACCCAGAGAAAAAACCAGGGCGCGGCCGTCTGCGCGGGCGGTTGATTCAGCAGCGCGGGGCCGGTGAGGGGGGCGGGGGACAGGCTGCTGAGCAGGAGCAGCCCGGCGACGATGATCAGCGCGGTCGGGATTTCTCTGGCGAAAAGGGCGTCCTTGGAGACGAGGTCGCGACGGTGATCGACGGCCTTCGTCGGCGGACGCGAGATGCCGCCGTCCCTGCGCAGCCGGAAGAGATGATAGACGATGCCAAACGCCACCAGGACGGTCAGACCGATCACGTGCCAACTGTAGAAACGCACCAGCGCGGCGGTCCCGATCTGCACATCCCCGACCAGCATGGCGTAGAGCGCATCACCCCATGCCGGGATCTCCTTGAGCAGGTTGGTCCCCACCAGCAGCGCCCACAGCGCGCTTTCATCCCAGCGCAGGGCATAGCCGCTGAAGGACCAGAGCAAGGTCGCGGCCAGCAGCGCCAGCCCCACCAGCCAGTTGAAGCGCCGGGGACGCCCGAACGCGCCGGTGAAGACGATGCGCACCATGTGCAGCGTGACGGCTACGAGCAGCAGCTGCGCGCTCCAGTAGTGCAGCGCCCGGATCAGGCTGCCGTAGGCGACCACGTCTTCGATCAGGGTGA
>JAJRVT010000293.1 GCA_024277175.1 Chloroflexota bacterium
CAGGCGGCGGCCTGGGGATGGGCCGACGAAGCATTGACGCTGGCCAGGCAGGTTGGCTATGTGCATCTGGAGGGGATGGCGCTGGTGGTCCGGGCGCGCGCGTCCTGGGCGCAGGACGACCTGACCGCGGCCGAAGCCGACCTGCGCCGGGCTATCGACTTGATGACGCCCTTGCACTACAATTACGATCTGGCTCGGGCCTGGCTACTGTTGGCGGGGCTATTGCAGAGAATGGAGCGAGACGAGCAAGAAGCCTGGGCGGAGGCCGTCGCCCTCATCCGCCGCGGACGGTATCATTTCCTGCTGGAACGGGAACGCGGGATCGTCTTTTCCTTCATTCTGCGTCACCTGCGCAGCAAGAACAGCAAAGTTCGAGCCCTGGTCCAGGAACTGATCGAATGCCTGGTCGCCACCTCTTCCATCCCTTTGCGCATCCACACCCTGGGACGCTTCGAGGTATGGCAGGGGCCACGGCGCATCGAGGACCGGGCCTGGGACAAACGCCGGGCCGGCATGCTTTTCCGTCTTTTGCTCATCAGTCCCCGCCGCACCCGCACCCGCGAGCAGATCGCCGAAGCCCAGTGGCCCGGCCGCAGCATGGACGCGGCCCAGCCCCTGTTGCACCAGGCCACCTCGACCCTGCGCCGGGTTCTGGAGCCCGATCTGCCCCGGGGATTCCCCTCCCGCTATCTCAATGTGGTTGGCGACTGCATCACCCTGCGCCTGCCGCCGGGCAGTTGGGTGGAGCATGACGTTTTCGTGGATTTGGTGCGGCAGGGCGCGTATGAGGCGGCGCTGCTCCTGTACCGTGGGCGGTTATTTCCGCAAGACCCGTACGCGGATTGGGCGGTGTGGGAGCGGGAGCATCTGGCCCAGCGCTATCTGCAAGCGCTGGTGGGCGCAGCCCAGGCGGCCCTGGACGCCAACCGGCCCGAGGAGGCGCTGACCCTGGCCCGGAAGGCCCTCTCGTTGGAGCCATGGCAGGAGCAGGCCACGCGCATCGGCATGGAGGCGTGCCTGGCGTTGGGGGATCGGGCGGGCGCGCTGCGGCTCTATGGGGCGCTGGCGCAGCGTTTGCAAGAAGAGCTGGACATCGAGCCGGGGGAGGAGTTGCGGGGATTCTATCGAGGTCTCACGCAAAGCCGCTAAAGCGACAATAGCGTCCAACGTCAAACCGATGCCGGGTGAGTCTGCAACGGAGGTGAAACATGAGACCATTACGCAATACGCAGTACGGAATTACTCCGTAAAATGTGCGCGATGAGCGTTAATCGTATCACGACATTCATGTCGTCTCAGCGCGGCGACATGAATGTCGCGGTACGGTAATTGTGGCTTCGCCACCTTATGGATTACGCCTTCATTTTCATCCTTATCGGCCTGCAGCCGCCCGTGATGCCTGTTCCGTAATCCACCGCGTCAGTCGGGCGTCAGTGGGGTGCGCGAGAATGGGGTGTCGAGAAAATCATTGGTCTTCAGCTCAAGGAGGCAAATCATGAAAACCATCAAACCCATTTTTCTGATTCTTTTGTTGGCAGGCGCGTTGGCGGGGGGTCTGCTGATGATGGTCGGGACAGGAAACGTGGTCGCACTGAGCCCGGATGCGCCCGCAGCCTGCGTTCCCGGCCCGCACAGCGGCCACATCACCGCCGACGAGACCTGGTGTCTGGCCGGCAGCCCGCATCAGATGACGGGCGATGTCACCGTGGATGATGGCGTCGTCCTCACCATCGAGGCGGGCGTGACTGTCACCGTCGACAGCTACAAGGCCCTGTATGTGGAGGGCGATTTGCAGGCCCTGGGCGCGGCTGGCGATCCCATCATCTTCACCTCGGCCGAGGATGACGATGAACCCCAATGGACGGGCATCTATTTCAATGGCGGCGCCGGCCATTTGCAACACGTCACGGTGCGCTACACCAGCCGCAGCATCGGCGCAGCTCCCGGGGTGAATATCAAGGTGAGTGATACCGCCGCGGGCCAGGTGCTCATCGAGGAATGCGTGCTGGAGAAGAACGGCGGCGGTTGGGGCGAGGAGTATGGCCTGCACGTATCCAACGGCGTCGTCACCATGCGGGATACAACCATCCGCGAGATCGGCGGCGGGGGGGGCCAGGATGCGGCCATCTTCATCGAAGGCGGCGACAGCGATGTCACCCTCTCGGGCAACCATCTGCTGAACAATGTGCGAGATGTGGTGGCGCTGGCCCCGGGCGCGATGATGAATCACGACGCCACGCTGGCCAAACAGGCGGAGATGGACGCGTATGTGTTGCAAACCAGTTACTACCATCCCGATTTCATCGTGCCTGCGGGCGTCACCCTGACCATTGGCCCGGGGGTGACGGTGAAGGGCCATGACTGGAACACGTTTCTGGTCGTGCATGGTCATTTGCAGGCGCAGGGCACAGCCAGCGAGCCCATCACTTTCACCAGCGAGGAGGACAGTGATCGCAACCAGTGGGGTGGGCTTTACTTCGATGGCGGCGCGGGGGATTTGCAGCACGTCGTGGTGCGCTATGGCGGGGATGCCGAGCCGCGGGCGGACATCACCGTGGCCAACACCGCCGCGGGCCAGGTGCGTATTCGGGATAGCGAGCTGCGCAGCATAGGTACGGGTTGGGGTGATGAGGCGGGCCTGCTCATCGACAACGGACACGTGACCATGGAAAACACGCTGCTCACCGATATCGGCGGCGGCGGAGGCGTCGATACGCCCATCCGCATCAAGGGGCCCGATAGCCAGGTGACATTGACCAACAACCGGCTGGAAAACAACAACGTGCGCAATGTCATCATCCTGATCGACAATGCCATGGCCAACCACGACGCCACCCTGACGCCCCAAATCGGACAGGAGGCTTACAGCTTCAGGGGCGATTACACGGCGCCGCCCACCACCACCCTGACCATCGAGCCCGGCAGTGTGCTGGAAATGGGCGCGGACGCCGCCATGTGGGTGCAGGGCGATTTGCAGGCGATTGGCGAACCTGGCCGCCCCATCCTCTTCACCTCCGACCAGGATGACGCGGATAACGTCTGGAGCGGCTTGCGTTTCACCGGCGGAACCGGCCATCTCAAGCATGTCACCGTTCGCTACGCCAACACCTATCGCAATCCGGATGACGCCCATCCCATCGCGGCGGTCGAAGTCGCCGACACCGGCGCAAACCAGGTGCTCATCCAAAACAGCTTCATCGAGCATGTAGCCAGTTGGGGGTGGAGC
The DNA here is from genome assembly GCA_024277175.1 of Chloroflexota bacterium. Classification (GTDB taxonomy): domain Bacteria; phylum Chloroflexota; class Anaerolineae; order Caldilineales; family Caldilineaceae; genus JAJRVT01. The sequence continues at coordinate 3,227 of JAJRVT010000293.1, forward strand.
AACGGGTTGCTGGTGAAAAATGGCCGCGTGCGGGTGGAGAACACGGTGTTCAGGGACAATGGTTATCCCATTCAGTACGAATGCCGGGGCGCAGCCGTGCGGGTGAAGGATGGCGGTGAGGCTCATCTCACCCACACGACCATCACCGAGAATCAGAATTGCGGCGTCATCGTCGATGCCAACGGCACGGCATTCCTGACCAACAACATCATCGCCAACAGTTGGCGAGGCCTCGAGGCAAAGGATGGCGCCCAGGTGCAGTTGACGAACACGCTGTGGGATCACAACGATACGCATATCGTGGGCGCGGTGAACGAGACGGGGCATCTGGAGGGGCAGGCCGCGTTCGATCTGGACGGCTACCATCTCACCGAGTTTTCCGCGGCCCTGGGCCAGGGCGTGGACGCGGGCCTGAGCGAGGACATCGATGGCGAGGCCCGGCCCCAGCCCGCGGGCTCCATGCCCGACCTGGGCGCGGATGAATACAGCGCGGGCCCGGCCACGGGCACCACTGCGGAGAAGGTCGCTTTCGAGCCGCAATGGGTGTATGCCGACAACGACGTGGGCCTGCCCAAGAGTCACCTGCGCCAGCGCTACCTCATCCGTCTGTTCAACGATGAGGCCACAGCCCAGGATTACAGCGTGGAAGACACCCTGCCCGAAGGTTTTCACGTCATCGAGGAAAAACACAACCCGCCCATGTCCTTCACCAACACGGAGCCGACGCTGAACTGGTCTAGCCTGGAGCCGCTGGCCCCGCGCGGGGTGGCGGACATCTTCATCACCACCGCATCCCGGGCCATGGAGACCTATACGAACCGGGCGACGGCTCACATCGGCTCGCAGGTCTTCGATCTCGAAGCCACGGAGGAAACGCCCATCATCCCGCCCCTGATCACGCGACCGACTTCGTGGACGCATTGTCCGGCCAGCGTGTTGGGTGGGGCCATCACGGTGGAGGGCGCATCGCAGAGCAACGCCATCGTGCGCCTTTACGAAAATGGCGAGGAAGTCGCCACCACCAACGCGGATGCAGACGGCTATTTCCACATCGAATATCCCTCCGAACGGGTGGGCGTCGATGATCTGGTGACCCTGACCGCCCGCACCTGCTCGCCAGAGGATCCCAACAGGTGCAGCGATCCCAGCCAGCCCGTCGAACTCACGCCCTGGGATGGCTACTGGTGCGCGCAGGCCTCCTCCTGGGAAGTGCCCACGGGACGTCATCAGGGCACATACAGCTTCCTTCCTGGTCAGATGGGCGGCGAAGGGGCGTCGGTCATTGGCCCGCGACACTTCGATGCATCCACCGTGTCCTTCTACGTGCCGGGGGAAAGGAGCGAGGTCGTGATCATCGTGGATGGGGAGATCATCCAACCCATTCCTCCCGTCGAGTCTCCCATCTACAGATTCCCCGTCCCGCCCACGCCCCCGAGCCTGTGCCTTCGCGTCGACGGGTACAACATCTGCGTGGGGCTCATCGATCCCGACGGCTATGTCTTCGACGTGACCAAGGGCTTCGATCCCGACCATCCCAGCCTGAACGCAGTGCAGGGGGTCACCGTCACCTGCATGGTCTACATCCCCGAATGGGGCGGCTGGACGGTCTGGCCCGCGGAGCTGTACGACAATCAGGTCAATCCCCAGGTCACGGGCCCGGATGGCTACTTCTCCTTCTACACCCCGCCCGGCGACTATTACCTGCAAGTGGACGCCATCGATGGCTACCAATCGTGGCGCAGTCCGGTCATCCACGTGGTTGCTGACATCGTGCATGTGAATGTGCCCTACACGCCCCTGCCCGAGGACGCGCTCCGGGCCCAGTCCACCGCAGGCCAGGGCTACCAGGTGACGCTGACCGAGACAGGCCCACAGCCCCGGGAGATCATTATCGATCAGGGTGACTGGATCGAGTGGCAGGCTCCCCAGGACCCCGAGATGACGCCCGAGGAGAGGATGGCCATCGAAGACACCCCCGCCCTCCATCCCCTCAGCGATCTCGATCCCCTCGCATCCACCGACGGCTGGGATGGCGGCATGATGACGCCGGGCCAGGATTACAAGCGTCAGTTCGCCAGCGGCGGTGACTTCCCTTACACCGACGGCGCCGGATACACGGGTGTCATCCATGTCATCGGAGAAACCCAGACGTGGCGATTCCGGGGATACACTTGTCGGGGGCCCGTGGCCGCACCCTACGACGACGCCAACCCCTGCGCCAATGGCGAAGTCCTGAGCGGGATCACCCTCCGCCTCTATGGCCAAAACGAGGGCGATTCCGGGCCCGTCTTCGAAAAAGCCACGGTCAGCGATGGTGCGGGCTTCTTCAACTTCTACATGATTCAGCCCTGGGTGTACGACATCTTCACCCTCGAGGTGGAGCCCCCAG
>JAJRVT010000294.1 GCA_024277175.1 Chloroflexota bacterium
GCCGCTTCGGCCACCTGGGGCTGTTTGGCCGTGGCCAGGCTGACGATGATCACCTGGTAGGGCGCAATCGTGATGGGCCATTGAATGCCGTAGTCGTCGTGGTGGCGTTCAATGACAGAGGCCAGCAAGCGGCCTGTGCCGATACCGTATGACCCCATGACGATGGGCTTGAGTTCGCCGTTCTCGTCCAGATAAGTCGCGCCCATGGCCTTGCTGTACTTGGTTCCCAGCTTGAAGATATTGCCCACCTCGATGCCGCGCACCGCGTGCAGGGGCGCGCCGCACTGGGGGCAGGCGTCGCCCTCGCCCGCGGCCACGATGTCGGCCACGATATCGGCCTCGAAGTCGCGGCCATAGTTGACGTTGCGATAGTGGTAGTCCACTTTGTTGGCCCCGGCCACCAGATTCGGGCTGGCCGCGACCAGATCGTCCACCACCACCAGCAGCGCTTTGCTGCGATCGATGCCAATGGGAGAGCCGAAGCCGGCCTCCGCGCCGATGGCTTCGATCTCTTCCGTGGTCGCGGGCCGCATGCGCCGGGCCTTGATCAGGTTGGTTAGCTTGGTCTCGTTCAGGTCCATATCGCCCCGCACCACCGCGAAGACGAACTGTTCGCGCGACTCGTCCTCCTCGTCCGGGACCTCGGCCATCATAAAGACCGCCTTGGCCGTTCGGCTTTCGGGGATGTCCAGGAATTCGGCCAGCGCGGCGATGGTGTGGGTGTTGGGCGTGTAGACCTCTTCCAGGGGCAGCGGTTCTTCAGCCGGCGGCTCCGGCTTGCGGAACGCGGCCACCTGGCGGTTGGCTTTGTAGTCGCACTGGTCGCAGATGATGAGAGTGTCCTCGCCCACGGGCGTCAGGGCCATGAACTCGTGGGCCATGGTGCCGCCCATCATGCCCACATCGCTCTCGACCGCGATCGCGTCCAGCCCGCAGCGGCGGAAAATGTTGAAGTAGGCTTGGTAGAACTTGGGGTAGACCGCGTCCAGTCCGGCCCAGTCCAGGTCGAAGGTGTAGGCGTCCTTCATGGTGAACTCCCGCACCCGGATCAGACCGGCCCGGGGGCGGGGTTCGTCCCGAAACTTGGTCTGAATCTGGTAGAGAATAAAGGGCAACTGGCGATAGCTGCTCACCACCTGGTGGGCCAGATCGGCCATGATCTCTTCGTGGGTCATGGCCAGGCACATATCGCGGCCGTTACGGTCCTTGAGCCGGGCCATATCGCTGCCGATCTCGTACCAGCGCCCGCTGCGCTTCCAGACCTCACCCGGATGGACCACGGGCAGAACCACTTCCTGACCACCGATAGCATCCATCTCCTCGCGCATGATCTGCTCGATTTTTTGCTTGACGCGCATGCCCAGGGGCATATAGTCGAAAATGCCGGCGGCCAACTGGCGCACCAGCCCGGCCCGCAGCATCAGTTGATGGCTGGCGATCTCTGCGTCCGCGGGCGATTCGCGCAGGGTCTGGAAAAAGAGTTTTGACATTCGCATGTTATCTGTTTGCTCCGGTTATTTTAATTTTGACAAGATGACCAGGTGACAGGATGACCAGGTGACAGGATGACCGGATGCGTCACCTGGTCCCCCTCTCATCTTGTCATCCTGTCACCCCTTCACCCACGACATCCAACAAATGTTCCACCAGCCCCTTCAACTGCTCATAGGACTGCACGCCAACCTGACGGCTGACCTCCTCGCCCTGGTGGAGGAAGACCAGGGTGGGCAGGCCCATGATGCCATACCTTGCCTGGGTTTGGGGATTTTCGTCCACATCCAGCGCGGTGACCAGCAGATCGTTCGGGTAGTCTATGGAGAGAAAGCCCACGAATGCGGACATGGTTTCGCAGGGCTGGCACCAGTCGGCCCAGAAGTCGACCACCACCAGTTTGTCGTTCTGGAGGGCCACAGCCTCGAAGTCGGCGTCGGTGACGTCGATGACGGTCGGCTGTGGCCCGGCTGGCGCGGGAGCCATCTTCTCCGCGGCCGGCGGGCCGCCAAATCCCAGGGATTTCTTCAGTTTATCGAACATAGCTGCTCCTCTCTTAATAGACCGCGGATTGAGCAGATCGGGCGGATTCTCACGGACTTTTTCAAAATCATCCGTGAGAACCCGCTCAATCCGCCAAATCCGCGGTCTACCCCTTTTCACCATTCCGTCGCCGGCGCGGCCTGCGTTTGGCGACCGCTGAACCCAGGGCGCTGGCTCCGTTCAGGGCCGCACCCAGGCCGGCCATACCCAGATCTGCGGCCTTGCGTCCGCCCGCAGCGGCCCCACGGCGGATCGCGCCGCCGGCCAGGCGTACGCTTTCTGCCGTCCAATCGGCCAGCTTGCGTTCATCCACCCCACTCAGTGCGCGTAGGATTTCAGCTGGATCTTCCATGGCCTCCGGCCCCAGGCTGAAGTAGGCGTTGGCCCGCGTGCCGATGACGTAGGTGGAGAAGACATTGGCTCCCCCGGAGGCGAAGACGCCGACCACGGGGATGGCCTTGAGAAAGCCGCGGCCGGCGAAGCGGGCGCTGGCCTTGCGCGCCAACTGGCGGCCGGCCTCGGTCATCACCTGCTCCGCACCCACGCTGGCGCCGCTCACCAACATGACGGCGTTGCGCCATTCGCTCTGGGACAGCTCACGGCCATGGAGCGCGGCCAGTTCCAGCGTCAATTCAGCTTGCAGGCGCAGGGTCACGCCCACGTCCGCGGCCGTGCCCAACATGATGGACGCGATCGTCCCCACGCCGGGGGCCAGGGCCGCACCAGCCGTGACCGCGCCCACCAGCCCGGCCTGGATCGCCTTCTGCCGGATCAAGCGCTCGGCCAACTCGTCCACGCCGGCGTCGGGGTTCTGCGCGCGCAGCCGCTGCACTCGTTGGGATGCAGCCCAGGCGTCGGCGTCGTTGACGCTTCGCAGCATCCGGTTCACCACCTGATCCGCTAACCCCCCGCCGCCGGAGGACGCCGAGCCACCAGGTTGCGCATCTTCGGGAGAAAGCTGATTGACAGGTTCATCACTCATGGTATTGTTCGCCTTCCCGCCAGGAGCATTGCTCGTGCGGTGCGTTCTGGTTCGTAGTATGCGCTCTGGTGCAGTTGAACGGCGGGACTGCGCTAAAGCGCATACTATGAACTCTTCTCCGGACGCATCTCGAAATCGTGGGTGATGTCGGCCACGCCGGACAGGGTGGCGTGTGCGCCGCAATATTTCTCCACGCTCAGGTCAATGGCTCGCTCCACTTTTTTGGGATCCAACTCGTCGCCGGTGACAATGAAGTGCATGTGAATTTTTTCCCACGGACGCGGATAATCGCCATTCGACCGGCGATTGCCATCGATTTCAACCTCGATATCCACCAATGGCTGACGTTGCTTTTCCAGGATCAGGATCACGTCGATCATGGAGCAGCCGCCAAGCCCCAGCAGCAGCATTTGCATGGGGCTGACGCCCGGACCGCCGCCGCTGCTGATCAGCGTCCCCTTGCCATTGGCGTCGACGCCGAGAAATGTTCCTCCCTCGATTTGTTTGATTCGGGCTGTGGCCATCCTGACTTCCTTTCATTTGCTAATGCTCTCTCATGTGGAGGCGCCCCGAGCACAGCTTTTTTTCTATAATTGACGTATTGCTTCAAACCACGTATTATATACCATATTCAGTCATAAGACAGTTCGGCCATGGGGCGTGAAACGCCTACCCACTCATTTCCCGTAGTTGAATTCGATGCGATACTTCGTTCGCACTCTGGCAGAGTATAAGACGCCACGCCGTTTGATGTCAAAGACATCGCCATCGGATAAGTTTACGTGTTGCGTTTTGTTCATACAGTCGAATGAAAAACAGAATGTGAACGAACAGGGAACTGGCGTAGCTTAAAATATAAACCAGCCGTTCCACAATGCCAGCAGGTTGCTGTAACAAACGCAATGGTGGCGACGCCACTCAATATTTGCGTACTTGCCGACTGGATCGTTCCCATTCAACTATTTCGCCTATCACATTACCACCCAAAGGAGTGATCATGACTATGAATCGTCCCTGGTTCGCCCATTACGACAAGGGCGTCCCACAAGAAATCGATATTCCAGATATTCCCCTCTACCAGATGCTGGATGACACCGCCAAGAAGTACCCCAAAAATCTCGCCACCCGTATGGTCCTGAAATACCTGCCGCTGGGGTTGGCCATCCAGTCTAAATTGACCTACCGAGAGTTGGATGAGGCGGCTAATCAATTCGCCAATGGCCTGATCTCCCTAGGGGTGCAGCACGGGGATCGGGTGGCCGTCATGCTGCCCAATACGCCGCAGACGGTCATTGCCTTCTTTGGGACGCTCAAGGCCGGCGGCACTGTGGTCAACACCAACCCTATTTATACGGCGCGCGAGCTGGAGCACCAACTCAAGGACAGTGGCGCCGAGACCCTTGTGATCATGAGTGGTCTCTATGACACCTTCGCCAAAATCAAAGACGAAACCAACGTCAAGAACGTGATCGTCACCGACGTCTCTGATTCATTGAGCTGGCCCTTCAAGAGCATGGTTGAGAAAACGTTGCGCAAAGCCGGCCAGATGAAGGATGTGCCCGAAGGGTCTGGCATTTATCATTTTTACGACCTGCTCAAGGGGCAGTCCGCCACGGCGCCCAAGATCCAGTCCAGCCCGGAAGACGTGGCTCTCTTTCAGTATACGGGCGGCACCACCGGCGTGCCCAAGGCCGCCATGCTGACCCACCATAACCTGGTGGCCAACTCGGCCCAGTTGGTGGCCTGGTTCCCAACCCTGGACTTCGGGAAAGAGCGCACCTTGTTCGCACTGCCTTCCTTCCATGTCTATGGCATGACGGTTGGCATGCTCTTCACCATCTACGCCGGTTGCGAGCTGGTGATCATCCCTGACCCGCGCAACACCACCCACGTACTCGACGTCATCGAGCATGAGAAGATCACCCTTTACCCGGGCGTGCCGGCCATGTACATCGGCATCATCAACCACCCCAAAGTGCAGGACTACAACCTTCGTTCCATCAAAGCCTGCCTGAGCGGCGGCTCAGCCTTGCCCGTCGAGGTGGCCATGAAGTTCGAGGAGATCACCGGCGGCAAACTGGTAGAGGGCTTTGGCATGACCGAATCGTCCCCCGTCACCCACGCCAACCCCCTGGTCGGCGAAGTTCGCGTTGGCTCCATTGGCCTGCCTCTCCCCAACACCGACGCCCACATCGTCACCCTGGAACCGAACGACAAGGGCGAATATGAGATTTTGGAAGAGATCGGCGCCGAGGGCGAGTTGCGGGTCAAGGGGCCTCAGGTCATGAAGGGCTATTGGGGCCGCGACGACGAGACGGCCAAGACATTGACGCCGGAAGGCTGGCTCCACACTGGTGACATCGCCAAAATGGATGAGGATGGCTACTTCTACATCGTCGATCGCAAGAAGGACCTGATCATCGCCGGCGGCTACAATATCGTCCCGCGCGAGGTGGAAGAGGTGCTCTTCGCCCATCCCATGATCATGGAGGCCGCGGTGGTCGGCGTGCCCGATCCCAGACGGGGCGAGACCGTCAAGGCTTTTATCGTTTTGGTGGAAGGGGGCGAACTCACTGTGGATGAGGTCAAGGCCTATTGTCGCGAGAACCTGGCCCCGTACAAGATCCCGCGGCTGGTCGAGTTTCGGGATGAACTGCCCAAGAGTGGCGTGGGCAAGGTTTTGCGTCGCGAACTTGTGCGCGAGGAAAAAGAGAAGTACGCCAAGGAGCAAGGCGAGGCTGAGGAAAAGGACAAGTCGTAAAGCATAAAACGTAAAACGCTTTGCAGGTTGAAGAACAGTAAACGGGTCGCGGGTTTGTTCAATCCGCGGCCCGTCATTTTTGCACATATCTGTCGGGGGGGGGCTGACCTCCTCGCCAAATGACATTTCACAGCCATCCTGTCACGTCCCCTGACCCCCAATTGGGGGGGAGACGTCATCTTGTCACCGGAGCAAAACTCCATGCCGCAAACAGAACTGACAGCCATCGTCGAAACCATCCGTCAGGAAATGATGATCACCAACGACCTGCGGGATGAGACCCTCAAACGCAGCCGACTGTTGATCCGCTCCTGCGCCCACGCCATTCGCGCCATCCACCGCCACGAGCGGGAGGAGGCCGAGAGCCTGCTGGCCCAGGCCCGGGCCGAGGCCATGGTCGAACCCCTCTCCCGCCATCCGGTCCTCTACCACGCCGGCTACACCCAGGACGCGCTCAAGGAACTGGTGGAGGCCCACCTGGTCTACGCGGTGGTCTACGACACGGAGCCGCCCACGCCGGCCGATCTCCATGTGGCCGGCGACAGCTACCTGCGCGGCATGAGCGAGGCCGCCACCGAGATGCGCCGCTTCGCCCTGGACCTCATGCGCCGGGACCGGGTGGAGGAAGCCGAAAAGTATCTGGATTTCATGGACGACGTCTACAGCCTCCAGACCACCATCGACTTCCCCGACGCCATCACCGGCGGCCTGCGTCGCAACACCGACGTGCTGCGCAATGTGCTGGAACGCACCCGGGGCGACCTGACCATGGGCATCCGCCAGGACCGCATGAGCGAGATGCTGCGCCGCTTCGAGGAGCGGCTGGATCGATTGCAGGGGGAGGACGATGGCTAAAGATCGTTCGTTGGTGCGGGCCAGCGATATTGGCTCCTGGGCCTTCTGTCATCGGGCCTGGTGGCTGGCCAACGTCCGCGGCGATCCCCACCAGCGCCCGGAGGTGTTGGCCCATGGAAACCAGGCCCACGCCACGCACGGGCGTCAGGTCAGGCGTTCTCAGCGCCTGCGCACGGCCGGCCTCTGGCTGGTCGCGCTGGCGCTGATCCTGGCCGGGCTGGCGTTGGCCGCGTGGGTCCTCTGGGGATGACCGTTGGTAGTATGCGCTTTCGCGCAGTGAATACATAGTTCGTAGTATGCGCTTTAGCGCAGCCTTTCGCATGAACAGCCAACTGCGCTAAAGCGCACACTACCAACGGCTTGTGCTATAATAACCTCGCAACAACCAACCTGTAACGCCTGCCTGTGCGCCATGCACAGGATTTTCGATCCAGAGGTTCTGATGCCCCAATTATTCCCACAACACGCAGTCCATGACGCGGCCGCGCCCACCCTGGCGTTGGAGCATGTCAGCGTGCGCTACGGCTCCACCTACGCGCTGGAGGATGTGAGCTTCACAGTCAACCGGGGCGATCAGGTGGCCGTGGTAGGGCCCAACGGCGCAGGCAAGAGCACCCTCTTCAATGTGATCACCGGCATCGTCAAACCCAGCCGGGGCGAGATCCACATCTACGGCAGTGGACCAGAGGGACACATCTGCGTGGGCTATGTACCCCAGCGCAACCGCATCGACTGGCGCTTCCCGGCCACGGTCTTCGACACGGTGCTCATGGGGCGGGTGGGCAAGATCGGCCTTTTTCGCTGGCCGGGCCGGGGGGACCGGGCCAGGGTGCAGGAGGCGCTGGAGCAGGTGGGCATGGCCGAGTTCGCCCACCGCCAGATCGGCGAACTCTCCGGCGGCCAGCAGCAGCGGGTCTTTCTGGCCCGCGCCCTGGCCCAGGAAGCCCAACTGCTGCTGCTGGACGAGCCCCTGACCGGGCTGGACGCGCCCAGCCAGCAGGCCATTCTGGACATCCTGGCCAAACTGGGCCGGGAAGGCGTCACCATGCTCATCGCCACCCACGACCTGAACCAGGCCGCCGACCTCTTCCCCCTCATCATGCTGCTGCGGCGGCGCGTCATCGCCTTTGGCCCGCCCAAAGAAGCCCTCACCACCGAGACGCTCCTGGAGGCCTACGGCAGCCACCTGCATGTAATCCACGCCGCGGACGCGGACCTGTTGCTGACGGACACCTGTTGCAGCGGCGGCCAGCCGCCCGTGGGACAGATCATCGGCAGCGGACCCGATGAGGCCACTCCCCATTACGAGGTTTCCCCTCCCCCCAGACGAACGCGGAGATAGTCATGGATGCTTTGAACTGGCTGATCGAACCCCTCAGCTATGGCTTCATGTGGCGCGCGCTGCTGGCCGCGATCATGGTGGGCGTCATCTGCTCCGTCATCGGCACGTACGTCATCCTCCAGGGGATGGCCTTTTTCGGCGACGCCCTGGCCCACATCATCCTGCCCGGCATCGTCCTGGCTTTTCTGCTCGGCTGGCCCCTGGCCGTGGGCGCGCTGATCGCCGGCGTCCTGGCCGCGGTGGGCATCGGCGCGCTGAGCCAGCGGGGCGAGCTGCGGGAGGACACGGCCATCGGCATCATTTTCGCCGGCAGCTTTGCGCTGGGCGTGGCCATGCTCAGCACCGTGGACAGCTACGCGGTGGATCTCTCCCACATCCTCTTCGGCGACGTCCTGGGCGCGTCCGTCAGCGACCTCTGGATCACCTTTGGTCTGGGGCTGCTGGTGCTGCTGACCGTCCTGGCTTTCTACAAGGAGTTCATGGTCCTGGCCTTCGACCCGACCCTGGCCAAGGTGTTGCGCCTGCCGGCCACCTTCCTGCGCTATCTGCTGCTGGTGCTGGTGGCCGTCACCATCGTGGTCTCGTTACAGACGGTGGGCGTGGCCCTGGTGCTGGCCATGCTGGTCACCCCTGCGGCCGCGGCCCAGTTGCTGACTCGGCGGCTGTGGACCATGATGGCGGTGGCGGCCTTCATCGGCGCGTTCTCCAACGTGGTGGGGCTCTACCTGAGCTTCTACATCAACATCGCCTCCGGCCCGGCCATGGTGCTGGTGGCCACCGGGGTCTTCGTCCTGGTTTTCCTCTTCGCACCGGAACGGGGGTTGCTCTGGCGCGCGGGGCGGGATCGGCGGGAGGAGAAGGTGGCGGGGTGAGGGGAGGACCGGATGACGGTTTCGTAGGTCGCACATCCTTACTTGTCACCCATACCCAAGGCGAAGGCGAGAGATCGATCCACCTCTTCCAAACGCGGCCGTGAGAGCGAAGTGATCAGCGGGCCAAGGCCCCGTTTCTGGACAGTCTGGATGTTGTCGAAGTTGACGGCGCACAGGCTTCGGACGCCGTCTTCTTCTGGCGTGAGCAGCACCTCAGTGGGGATGTCGCGGATGGTGGTCGTGATCGGGGCGACGGTGACGCCGGTCAGAAAGCTGATGGCGGAGGTGCGGGTGAGAATGAGCACAGGGCGGCGCTTGTCGGGCGCGCGGAAGGTATACCAGCGAACTTCGCCGCGCTTCATGCGTCACCCCACTCTTGTTCGTCCTCCCAGCCGTCGAACTCGCCCGCGGCCACAGGATGACATTCATAGCCAGCGGCGTGCTGCGCCTCCAGTTTGCGAATTTGAAACTGTTGCAGGGCCAGCATAAGCGCTTCACGGATAAAGGCCGAACGACTTGTCTGTAACTCGGCGACGGTGTTGTCCACATCCTCCAGGAGCCGTTCGTCGATGGTCATTTGAATGGTTTTCATAGCTGCTCCAAGCACACGATAGACTACACATGTTTATCCACATTGTAATCCACATGTGGATGGATTGCAATAGCCGCCAGTCACTCGTGACGCATGACCCGGGCCCGGGATCGGCTCTACCTGACCTGCTCCCGGGGCCAGCCGTCCCGCTTCCTGGCAGGCGTGCCGGAGCGGGAACTGGTCAGGGGGAGGGAACAGGTTTCTGGAGGGTTTCCCTGATTTGCGGTTTTGTCTGCTTTTTTGGCTTTTTTGGGGTGCGTTGCGAGATAGCGTGCTCCGTGGTATGCTTATTTTCTCAGATCGTAACTATTCAGGCTAGGTCACAAAACAGGTAGAGGGATAAAGGGCTGACCGATCAAAGCATTATAGAGAGCAGTAATGACATTACCCCCTTGTTTGCGGACGGTGGAGATGTAACTGCGAATGGCACAGA
>JAJRVT010000017.1 GCA_024277175.1 Chloroflexota bacterium
GCGCGGCCACGGTTACGCCGCCTGCATCCCGGGAAGTGCGCGGGCGCGCCGATACCCAACCGCCAGCCCGGAGCCAGAGACGGGACCCCACGCCGATTCGGCCGGCCAGAACCGCTTCAGTGGCAGGCGATGCAGCTCTACAGTCTCCTGCCGCGATCGTCGCACGGCCGACGCGTGCAGATCAGGCGCGGGTGAGCGCCCCACCGCCGCCAACCATCCGGGTGAGCATCGGCCGCATCGATGTGCGGGCCAACGTCCAGGAACCGCCTCAGCCTCGCCCCACAGGCCACCGGCCCGTGCGACGCCAGCCTGCACTCTCCTTGACCGATTATTTGAAGCAACGGGAGGGCGGTCCATGAGCAACTTTCTGGCCATCGCCACAGTCACGGCCACCCTCCAGGCCATGCTCGATGCGGCTGTCCGGGAGGACGTGGCGGGTGCAAAGGCGACCATCGTCAGGCCGAACGGATCGAATAGCGATCTGCCCAACCCGGGCGTGAACATCTACCTGTATCAGGTCACCCCCAACACCGCCTGGCGCAATGCAGACCTGCCCACGCGCGCTGGTGATGGCAGGCCGGTGCAGAAGCCGCGCGTCGCCCTGGACCTTCATTACCTGCTCACCTTCTACGGCAACGATAAGCAGATGGAGCCCCAGCGGGTGCTTGGCAGTGCGGTTCGAACCCTTCATGCCCAGCCCTTACTCAGCCGCGATCTCATCGAGTCCACGGTGGCCAGCAGCGCGCTTTTGGCGAGCTCTGATCTGGCGGAGGAAGTGGAATTGGTCAAATTCATGCCCCTGTCCCTCTCTCTGGAGGAACTGTCCAAACTCTGGTCGGTCTTCTTCCAGACGCCCTACACCCTCTCCATGGCCTACCTGGCCACCACCGTGCTCATCGAGGGAGAGCAACCGCCGCAACGGTCACTGCCGGTCCGGGTGCAGAACATCACCGCGGTCTCGTTCCAGCAGGCGGTCATCGACAAAGTGGTTTCTGAGGCGGGCGGCAATGAACCGCTGGTCATGGGCGGTATGGCGTTGATCCGGGGCGAACGGCTGGGCGGCGAAGTTCGGGCTGTCCGGGTGGGGGAAGTGGATATTGCGCCACACAACGTAGGCGTCACCGGGATCAGTGTACAACTCACTGATCCCAACCTGCGGGCCGGCGTGCAGGGCGTACAAGTCATCTATGCCAACGGGTCGGCAAGCAATGTGGCCCCTCTCATCTTGCGTCCGGCCATCGCCAAAGACCTGGCGGGCAACTACGAGATCAGCGTGTCCGGCGTGGTCACGGATCCGCAGGATGGCTCCCGTTCCGCCACTGTGACGGTCAAGCTCACACCGGAAGTGGGGCAGCGCCAGCGGGTCCTGTTGTATTTGAACGAAGCGCCTCCGTCCACCCCCACCATGCGGGCCTATACCTTCCCGGCTGAACCGCGAACGGCCGACGCAGACACGGTCACGTTCGCGATCAGCGGCGTGGAACCGGGAAATTATCTGGTCCGCGTGCAGGTGGCCGGCGCGGAGACGCTGCTGGAGACCGACGGATCGGGGACATACAATGCGCCCCAGGTCACGATTTGAGGTGACTATTCAGACACGGGAAAAATAGAACGCGGAAACTCCGGATCAAACGGATTTCCGCGGATGATTTCGGAAAAAATCCGTAAAAATCCGCCCAATCCGGACTTTCCGCGTTCTATCGGATGTGAGCCTGTATAGTTGCGACTTGAGGAAAAGAGAGACGATGCAGAACGTGTTGGAACAGACCTGGTTTGAATCGAATCAGCGTTATCTCTCCGCTGCGCTCCAGCGTGTGCAGACGCTGCTGGAAGCCCACGCGGCCAAAGGTCAGATCGATGCCGAACCCTCGACGGTCGACAGTTCCTGGTCTGTCTCAGTGGAGGGCATGCCCGGCCCGTCCGCCCTGGAGACCGTTTGTGCGTTGTTCGATCTGTCTCCTTTCGAGCGCGACATCCTGTTGCTGTGCGCGGGGATGGAGTTGAATGCGGCCTTCCCTGGTCTGTGCGCCGAGGCCCATCATGATCCGCAACGGGCCTATCCCACCTTTGGCCTGGCGCTGGCCGCTTTCCCCGAGGCCCATTGGAGCGCCCTGAGTCCGGGCGCGCCCCTGCGCCACTGGCGTCTCATCGAAGTGGGGACGGGCGGCAGCATGGTGACCAGCCCCCTGCGCATCGACGAGCGGGTGCTCCATTTTCTGGCCGGCGTACAACACCTGGACGAGCACCTGGTCGGCTTCGTTCGCCCGGTGATGGAGATGAAACCCGGCGAGCTGACGCCGTCCCACGCAGCCCTGGCCGAACAGATCGCCGCCACCTGGTCCCAGGCGTCCGCTTCACCACTGCTGCCGGCGGTCCAACTCTGCGGGCGGGAGAGCGCCGACAAGCGAGCCATTGCCGCGGCCGCGGCTGGGATCCTGGGCTTGAACCTGTACGAGATGTCCGTACACGCGTTGCCCACCGTTCCCTACGATCTGGAAACGCTCATACAACTGTGGGAGCGGGAAGCTGCGCTCAGCAACAGCGCCCTCTTGCTCGACTGTGATGATACGGACCCGGCGGACAAGGCGCGCGAGAACCTGAGCGGCCGCTTTATCGAGAACGTCGGCGGCGTGCTGCTGATTGGCAGCCGGGAGCGCCGTCAAGCCCGGAGCCGCCTCCTGATCACCTATGACGTGGCCAAGCCCACCCGCCAGGAGCAGCGCACACTGTGGGTCCAGGCCCTGGGAAACGCGGGCCCCAGCCTGAACGGCCAGGTGGAGCGACTGATCGCCCAGTTCGACCTGAACCCGCCGGCCATCCGCGCCGCCGCCGGCCGGGCCTTGGGGGAGGCATCGCCCTCCTCTCCCTCCGCCCAAACGGATCCGGAACTGGCGGAACGGCTGTGGGAAGCGTGTCGCATCCAGGTCCGCCCCCGCCTGGATGACCTGGCCCAGCGCATCGAGCCGGCGGCCACCTGGAAAGACCTGGTGCTGCCCGATGCTCAACTGCGCACTTTGCGGGAGATAGCCATCCACGTGCGCCAGCGGACCAAAGTCTATGAGGATTGGGGTTTCGCGGCCAAGTCCGCGCGCGGGCTGGGCGTCAGCGCCCTCTTCGCCGGTCCCAGCGGCACGGGCAAGACCATGGCGTCCGAGGTGCTGGCCAACGAGTTGCAGTTGGACCTCTACCGCATCGACCTGAGCCAGGTGGTGAGCAAGTACATCGGCGAGACGGAGAAGAACCTGCGCCGGGTCTTCGACGCTGCGGAGGGAGGGGGAGCCATCCTGCTCTTCGACGAGGCCGACGCCCTCTTTGGCAAGCGCAGCGAGGTGAAGGACAGCCACGACCGCTATGCCAACATTGAGGTGAGCTATCTGCTCCAACGCATGGAGGATTACCGGGGTCTGGCCATCCTCACCACCAACAGGAAGAGTTCTCTGGACGACGCCTTCCTGCGCCGCATTCGCTTCGTGGTCCAGTTTCCCTTCCCGGATCGGGCCTTGCGCGCGGCCATCTGGCGGCGCATCTTCCCGGAAGAGACGCCCACCCAGGGGCTGGACGAGGTCCGGCTGGCCCAGCTCAACGTGGCCGGGGGCAACATTCGCAACATTGCGCTGCACGCCGCCTTCCTGGCCGCGGAGGCGGGACAGCCGGTGGAGATGGAGCACATCCTGGCCGGAGCCCGGGCGGAATACGCCAAGCTGGAGAAGCCCTTGACGGCCGGGGAGACGCGGGGGTGGAATGGTGCCAGGATGACAGGGTGACAAGGTGACGGGATGATGGGGAGCCAAACGGGGGATGGACGACAAATTGTGAGTTCAGCATCGCGTCCGATGCGTCAGGCGTCGCGGCTGGACCTCCATATCGACGAGTTGGCGCTCCAGGGGTTTCCCGACATGGATGGGGAGGTCCTGGGTGCGGCGGTGCAGGGCGAGCTGGCCCGGCTGTTGGAAGAAGGGGGCGTGCCGTCGAGGCTGGGGCGGGGCGGTCAGGTGGATCGGGTGGACGGAGGCGCGTTCACGGTGGAGGCGGGGGCGGACGTCCGGCGTTTAGGTGCGCAGATCGCCCGGACCGTGTACGGAGGATTGGGGAGATGAGTCTAGAGGCAGTGCGTGCAATCAAAACAGCCACAACGGCTCGGCCGGTCCCCGCGCCGGCGCGGCGTGGCCTGCTACAGCGCACCTGCGCCTGCGGAGGCCTGGCGGGCCCCACGGGCGAGTGCGCGGCCTGCCGTCGATCACGGGTGCTGGGCAGGCCCTTGCAGGCCAAGCTGCGCATCAGCCGGCCCGGCGATGCGTTCGAACAGGAGGCGGACCGGGTCGCGGACCAGGTCATGCGCATGCCGGAGCCGGGGCTGCAACGGCAGGTGGGCGAAAAAGAAGAGGAGGAAAAAGAGGAAGATATCCTGCAGACCAGGCCCCTGATTCAGCGCCGGGTCACCGGGGACGCGGGCGGCGGCGTGGCCCCGCCCATTGTGCATGACGTGCTGCGCTCGCCGGGCCAGCCGCTGGAGCCGTCCACTCGTCGGTTCATGGAGGCTCGTTTCGGCCATGATTTCAGAAATGTTCGTATCCACACTGACGCATTGGCGGCACAATCGGCCCAGGCTATTGGGGCACATGCTTATACGGTAGGCTCACATATTGTGTTTTCTCGCGGTCGCTATCAAGTTGATACGGTCACTGGCAAAAATTTGTTAGCGCATGAGCTCACCCATGTAATTCAACAAAGGAACGGTCAAAGATTCATTCAGCGACAGACGCCTAATAGCCCTCGGCCGGCAGCGAATAAGTCAACGTCCCAGTCTGTTGCTACGCAACTTCAAAAGATTGCTGCAACAATTAAGTCAGTCAACCCTACGTCACTATCACCAGTTGACCAAAAGCTCCTTGAGCTTCTTTCTTCACACTCAGTTTCCAGCTTAAGAGAAGGGATATCAAATCTGACCAATGCTAGAGCTAAAACCTTAATGCAAATAAGGTTAAACTATCTTTCACCCTATTACTATCAAGCTATGAATGCTCCCCTGATTTATAATCCCTGGGCCGCATGCAACATCACGTCCTTGGCGATGGCGCTTGGTGGTTTGGGGATTAAAAACAGTGACTTCACGGGTCATAAAGACCAGATCGAATGTATCTTCTGGTATCTTAAGGATCGAATACAGCACGTAACGACAAATCTGCGTTCCATAAGGACCCTAAAAAAATTGCGTTCCGGGTGGAAGCATAAACATCTCATGTATGCTGTTAAACGACTTCGGATTCTCATGGGAAGCTTATTAAACAAAATAAAAATATCCACCGGACATCGGCGCAAATTAGGTGCGATCCTAAAAAAACTCAAGCAACGTAAGTTCCTACATAAGTTCCTACAAAAAGTGCTCCTACAAACACGCCAAATACGTCATGATCTACAAAAAAAGGTTCGACATCTTGGAATAACCCCCTGGTGGTTATTAGAATTGATAAACGTTTTCTTTGCAGTAATATCATCGTTAAACTTGTTGTTACCTCTGCTGGGGCAGACACAAATAAGGTGCAAACCCGGAGAAACAGTAAACTGCAAAAAGTTATTAGCCCGAATAACGTCGCTAATCCTCTATGAGATAGATTATGATAAAAATTTCGCACTTTTCGGGTCGTCGACAACAACTTCAAAACAATCTAATGCGTCATCGCCGATCAAGTGCCCCACTAATCGTACAGGCTTCTCGCCAATAGCCACATCACTCAGGATGCCTGATTTTCTACAGCTTGTTGCTGTCTACGTAGCAGCCCCCAGCGGCAATTGCCACCAAAAACAAATAGCGTCCCGCGTGCCCGAATTATGGTCGCAACCTGCTGGAGGATCTAATCCACCACTTATACTCAGAAAGATACGCAAGATACGCGTTAGGCGTTGTCTCTCGCATTGGCAATTTCTGAATCTTCTCGCAGGTCAATTCCCCATTCCGCAATGGCTAACCAGACGTTCAAAGACAGGATCGGCAAGCCGAAGCACATTGACTTTATCCCTTATTAGTACAAGTGCACCTGGAATAGGCTGCAAAATAAAATCCTTCAAGGCGTGGACAAAGAAAAATGGGATAAATGCTCAAATAAAAGATCTATGCACTCGATGCAACAGGGATAGCCAAAAACCATGTAAATATAAGGTCAGAGATGCGGTAAAACAGGCTGGAATAAGCGGGTCAGTGTCGTCATGTGAGAATAAGGCTAAATCCATAAAACAGAACTATTTAACCAAAGGGTACCAAGTGATAATCTTGAGAGCAATCAGCGATAACGTTATGGGCGCGTCTATATTTAACAAAAAAGGCCTTAAGGCTGGGTATCATAAATCGATGACGGGTCATCGCCGTTGCGATACGGAACATCTTCGAGTGCATGGTAAAAATTTGACCGGCCATTTCCTTCATCTGATCGATGTTGACGATAAGGGGATCATAGTAAACGACCCCGGGAGAGCCTCGGGGGCTGCAAGGCATGTCAACTGGACTCTGGTCAATGAGGCCGGATATTTTTACAAAATCTTTGTGCTCAAGTAAGCACCACCGCGGAAATGAAGAGCACCATAAATTGTGGGTTGTTCAAATTGAAAAATGGTTCAGTATCCAGAAAATATACGATGACCGGAAAAAGCCAATCCATCCACCACACCGAAGCCGGCCTGGTGTCGATCGATCCGGTGGTTCACCAGTGCATCCTGGGGCTGATTCAGCGCCGGATCGTTCCCATCCCAGGCGTGCCCGGCCTGACCTTCCAGTTTAACGTGACCGGGCCGAACCAAATGATCCGCTTTGACCTAAACGTGGGCGCGCTGTTGCCACGCTCGCTCGGATTCCGCTAATCGAGGATAGACTGCCATGACCACCTTCCCAGGATCACCAAAACTGCTCAAAGGCGCCATCATCGGCTTCGATCTGCTCAATCCGCTGGCCAGCGTCATCATCTTCCAGTACAACCCGAAGGAGGTGCGCCGCAGCGTCCAGGGGCAGATGAGCGCAGACGGAGGCGCGGGCCCGGAGGTGACCCGTCTCAAAGGGCCGCCCAAGGAAACCATCAGCCTGACCATCGAGATCGACGCCACGGATCAGTTGGAAAAGGGGGACCCCATCGCCGGCAGCATGGGCATTTACCCGCAACTGTCGGCTCTGGAGATGCTGCTCTACCCGAAGAGCGTAGACGTGATTCTCAACACGGCCCTGCTGGCCGCCGGGACCATCGAGATCGCCCAACCGGAAGCGCCGTTCACCCTCTTCGTCTGGGGCGTCAAGCGGGTGCTGCCTGTGCGCATTACGAATTTCACCATCACGGAGCAGGCCTTCGACCCCGACCTGAATCCAATCCGAGCGTCCGTGCCCCTGACGTTGAAGGTCCTGAGCTACAGCGATTTCTCCGTGACCCATCCGGGCTATTACCTGTTCCTGGCCCATCAGGTGGTCAAGGAGACCATGGCCGTCATCGGCAGCGTGAACAACCTGTCCGCAGTGGCCGGCGGCGACATCAGTCTTTTATAGAGATTGGAGAGTGACCATGTTCGAACCGACAAGCCGATACGCCAACTTGGAAACGGCGACCTACACGGATGCGGACGGCGACAAGATCGCCTTTGTGCGCCGGCGCTTCCTGCCCCAGGGCGAACGTCTGCCCCTGCTGGTGGAGGTGACCGTCACCGATGGCGACCGCCTGGACCTGATCGCGGCCCGCACCATCGGCGATCCGGAACAGTTCTGGCGCATCTGCGACGGCAACAACGCCATGGACCCCTTCGATCTGGCGGCCGAACCCGGTGACGTGTTGAGAGTGACCATCCCACAGGTGAACGCATGAATCTGGCTGGCACGCATCTCACCCTGCTCATAGGCCCCACCGTCCCGGTTCCCGCGCCGGCTTCCTTCGCAGAAGCCCTGGACAGCGTAGAGGTCACCCAGAACGACGAGCGCTCCGGTTTCCAGCTCACGTTCAAGGTGGGCCGCGGGCGAATGGATGTGCTGGACTACGCCCAGTTGAGCAGCCCCCTCCTCCAGCCCTTCAGCCGGGTGGTTCTCCTGGTCACCTTCAAGGCCATGCCTCAGGTTCTGATGGACGGCGTCATCACCCATCAGCAGTTGTCGCCCGGGGCGGATCCGGGGCAGGGACGCCTGACAGTGACCGGTGAGGACGTGAGCGTGATGATGGACCTGGAGGAGAAATCGGTGGAGCACCCGGCCCAGCCCGAAGCGGTCATCGCCCTGAAGATCATCGCCGGCTACGCCCAGTACGGCCTGATTCCCACGGTGATCCCGCCGCCCACGGTGGACATCCCCCTGCCCACAGAACGCGTCCCCGTGCAGCAGGCCACTGACCTGGACTACCTGCGAGAGATGGCGACCCGTTTCGCCTACGTTTTTTACGTGACGCCCGGCCCTGCTCCCCTGACCAACACGGCTTACTGGGGGCCGCCTCCCCGCCTGGGCTTACCCCAGAAGGCCCTCTCCGTGAACATGGGGCCTTTCACCAATGTGCTGGGGGATGTGAATTTTCAGTACAACAGCCTGGAACCCACTCTCATAGATGGCAAGATCCAGGACCGCCAGACCGGCCAGGATGTCCCGGTCCAGACCCGGACCAGCACCCGGATTCCCCTGGCCAGCCAACCAGCCTTGCAGACCCAGGCCCATGTGCGCACCCGTCGTTTCCGCCAGAGCGGACTCAGCACGGTCCAGGCCTATGCCCGGGCCCAGGCCGAGACCGACCGCTCCACGGATAAGGTGCTCACCGCCACCGGCGAGTTAGACGCCGCCCGTTACGAAGCGCTGCTCACCCCGCGGGGGCTGGTGGGGCTGCGGGGCGCGGGCCTGAGCTACGACGGCTTCTACTACGTGAAGCGCGTCACCCACCTGATTCAGCGGGGCGAGTATCGGCAGCGTTTCACCCTCACCCGGGAGGGACAGGGGGCCATCTCGCCCATGATTGTTCCATAAGGAGAAGGAAGAACGTCATGCCCCAATTTTTCGGCAAATATCGCGGCACGGTCACCAACAACGTGGATCCCCAGCAGATGGGCCGCCTCCAGGTGAGCGTCCCCGCCGTCCTGGGGGACGGACGTCTGAGCTGGGCCATGCCCTGCGTTTCCTTCGCCGGGCCGGGCGTGGGCTTATTCATGATCCCCCCTGTCGGGGCCAACGTCTGGGTGGAGTTCGAGGGCGGCGATCCCGACTATCCAATCTGGAGCGGCTGTTTTTGGGGACAGGGAGAGGCTCCGGTCACGCCGGCCATCGAGCAGATGAAAGTGCTGAAGACGGACACAGCCACCATCACCATCAACGACCTGCCCGGTGTGGGCGGCGTCAAGATCGAGACCGCGACAGGAGCCAAGATCGAGATCACTGTCCAGGGCATTGAGATCAACAATGGCATGGGCGGCGTCATCAAACTCACAGGGCCGCAGGTGTCCGTCAACAACGGCGCGCTGGAGGTGACCTGATGGCTGGATTTCTGCTGCACGCAGGCGCGACGGTCATCTGCAGCCACGGGGGCCAGGCCCAGCCTACCGTCACCAATCCACGCGTACGGGTGGCGGGACAGCCCGTCGTTACCCAGGGCGCGCCGTACACAGTGGCGGGGTGTCCATTCGTCACGCCGGCAGGCAACCCGTTGCCCTGCGTCACCGCCAACTGGGTGACGGCCGCGGTGCGCGTCCGGGCCGGCGGGTTGCCGGTGCTGCTCCAGGACAGCCAGGCGGTGACGGTTCCCAACGGCGTGCCGCTGAATGTACTCGTCACCCAGGTGCGGGTCAAAGGAACGTGATATGAACATCCACTACCCTTTCCAAATCGATGGCCGGGGCCGCACAGCCGGCGCCTCGGACGAGGATCATATCCGCCAGATGATCGAGCAGGTGCTATTCACCGCGCCGGGCGAGCGGGTGAACCGGCCGGACTTCGGCACAGGCGTCATGCAGCTGATCTTCGCGCCCAATAGCCCGGAGCTGGCCGCGGCCACCGAGTTCACCATCCAGGGGGCGTTGCAGCAGTGGCTGGGGGATGTGATCCAGGTGGAGGCGGTAAACGTGGAAAGCCAGGAGTCCACCCTGGGCATCACCGTGCAATATGTTATACGGCGCAACCAGCAGCGGGCTGTGGCTCAGTTCAGCCAGGAGGTCTAAAGCCAACCCATGGGCGCTCGATACTTCTGCAAAAATCAAAAACGCAGCCGGATTCTACGGGACGCCGCTGTCGCCTTGAACGGCATCGACTACCTGGAAGTCCTGGACCATGACGCGCCTTCCGGGACCCTGCCTCAGCGCACGCTGCTGGTGCGCATGTTGAAAGGGACGCCCTGGGGCCTGAGCGCCGGCAACGTGCGCATCGAGGGCGGCGTCCGGGTCAAGGGCGTTCAGGTGGTGTGGGCGCTGCGGGCGTCGGAGGCCTCGGACGCGCTGGTGACCGCGGGGATGATCACCGAAAACGAGAAAAATCTCTTTCTGGGGCTGCCCGAACCGGACCACGTCCTGGTGGTGCGGACGAATGGGGACGGGGACTATTCTGTGTACACCCTGCGTTTGGTCCTCTCCCCCACCAGCCAGGAACCGCCCACGGATTTCGATCCCATCCTGTCGAAGGTGGACTTCTCGTTCAAGGTGGAGTGCCCCAGCGAATTCGACTGCGAAACCGAGGGGACGTGTCCGCCCGAACCCGTGGATGAACCGGCTATCGACTACCTGACCAAGGACTACGCCAGCTTCCGCCAGCTCATGTTGGACCGGCTGTCGGTGATCCTGCCTGATTGGCGGGAGCGCAATCCCGCGGACATGGGCGTCGCCCTGGTGGAGGTGATGGCCTACGCCGCCGACCACCTGAGCTATTACCAGGACGCGGTCGCCACCGAGGCCTATCTGGACACGGCCCGCCGCCGCACCTCCATCCGCCGCCACGCCCGCCTGCTGGACTACCCCATGCACGACGGCTGCAACGCCCGCACCTGGGTCCAGTTTCAGGTGGGCGCGGACGCCACGCTGAAACAGGGGACGCAAGTGTTCACCCGCGTCAGCGGACAGCCCACACGCATCGCGCCCGGCTCGTCGGCCTACGCCCAGGCCCTGGCCCAACAGCCCATTGTCTTCGAGACCATGCACCGGGCCGCGCTCTTCCCGGAGCACAACCGCATGGCATTCTACACCTGGGGCGACGAAACGTGCTGCCTGTCCATCGGCGCCACCCGGGCAACCCTGGCCGGGCATTTCCCGAACCTGAAGCCTGGGGATGTGCTCATTTTCGTCGAGGAGCGAGGCGTGGAAACAGGCAAGGCCGCGGACAAGGACTTGTCGCACCGGCACGCGGTGCGGCTGACGGAGGTGACGTTGGCTGAGGATCCCCTGGGCGGGCAGATTCTGGAGCCGCCGACCGGGGACCCGGTAGCCGTCACGGAGATCGCGTGGATGGCCGAAGACGCCATCCCGTTCCCCCTCTGCCTGGGCCTGGTGGAGGTTCCATCAGAGGAATTGAATCCTGGCGATCCGGCCAAGCAGCCGGTCAGCGCGGCCCTGGGCAACGTGGTCCTGGCCGATTACGGGCGCACCATCGCCGGCGAGGAGATCCCCTCGCCAACCGGCCACCGGCGTTACCGTCCCCGCCTGCGTGAGACGGACATCACTCAACGGAC
>JAJRVT010000295.1 GCA_024277175.1 Chloroflexota bacterium
GGCGTGGCGTCCGGCCAGGCCAGCTTGTAGATGCGTGAATTCGAGCCGTTGAGGATGCGAAGACGATAGACTGCACGCTCCACCTCCAGGGTGACGCCGGGCCGCCCGTTGACCAGGATCGTATCGCCCAGAAAACCGCCCATGGGCGTCTCGTAGTACAACTGATTCTGGCCGTCGAAGATGCGGTCCTGGATGACCAGGGGCAGTTCATAGGCCCCGGTGGGCAGCCCCTCCTGGGCCTCGGTTCCGTCCGAGATCAGGATGAGGCCGGCCAGCCCGTAGTATGCCTGGGGGCCGGTGCGCCCGTGGGGATGGGGATGGTACCAGTACATGCCGGGCCGGTCCAGTATCTGAAAATCGTAGATGTAGGTCTCGTCGGGGCCGATGGCCAGGCGAGGGTGGCCGTCAGCAGCCTCGGGCACGTGCAGGCCATGCCAGTGGACGATGGTCTCCTCTTGCAGGCGGTTGGTGAAGTTGATGCGCACGTTCTGGCCGGGGCGGAAGAGCAGGCTGGGACCGAGATACGTGTTCGGAATCGGCTGCACGGTATCGGACGGGCCGCTCACCAGTTCGGCCTGGTAGCGCCAGACCTGGGTTTCAGCGCCGGGTAAGATCGACGCTTGGCTGATGACCGCTTCCAGGTTAATCTCCACGTCGAGTTCGGCCTGGTCGTCGCGGGGTCGTCCCAGGGCAGCGGCGACCGGAGGAAACCCCAGCATACTGGCGGCTCCAACACCGGCCGCGCCCAGGGCGGAAAGGCGCAAAAAATCTCGGCGGCTGAGGGCTGGCCTGTCGGGATGGGATGAGTTCATAGACATGCTCCTGCATATGGGAGTGGGAAAAACAGTTGATAATTGTCGAAAAGCGCCGGTCGCAGATCGGTTCTTCCTTCCGAATTCGCCCTGATTTTAATTCGCTTTTGTGTCGATATAATAAAGCCAATGTGAGAATTTCGTGAATTTCAGGAAATATTCAGGCGTTTCCCATTATCTCGCCAATAGGCTAATTTCGAGATTGACTGTCACAGATTAGTATGGTATGTTTGCTTACTATTGGTGGCTTGGTCATTCTGGCCGATGGGCAGCGACGCCCTTTCTTCCTGATGTAGCGCACCCCGGGAGGAATGCTTCCTCCGACGATGCACATAATCTATCACCCTGACTACACCGAAGATCATCGCGATCTTCGTATAATTCGCTATTACCACCGAGCACTACTTATCAAGCAACCCTAACACATAAGGAGGAAGGGGCATGAATTCATGGAATGGGCGATGGACAGGCATTCTGCTACTATGTTTAAGTGCGCTGTTGTTCGCCGGATGCGCGGCGCCGGCGGCTGCGCCCGAAGCCGCCGCGCCGGCGGATGAGAGCGCGGGCGAAACGGTCAAGATCGGCTTCATGGCGGCGGTGACCGGCGGGGCCGCTTTCCTGGGCGAGCCGGAGCAGGAAGCAGCGTTGATGGTGCAAGCCCAGCTTGCCGAAGAAGGGATCACCGGTCCTGACGGCGAACCCATTGACGTCGAAATCATCATGTATGACACCGAAGGCAGCGGCGATGCGGCCATCCCCCTGGCCAAGAAACTCATTGAAGACGACCAGGTCGCCGTCATCGTCGGCGCCACGCGCAGCCCTGTAAGCCTAGCGCTGATTCCCGTCATCCAGGAGGCCAAGGTCCCCTTTATCTCCATGGCCTCCAGCAGCGCTATCGTCGAGCCGGTGGAGGAGCGTTACTGGGTCTTCAAAACGCCGCAGAGCAACATCCACACCGCGCCGTGGCAGGTCCGCTACGTCAAGGAGCAGGGCATCGACAAAGTGGCCAGCCTTTATGTCAACAACGCCTACGGCGAGGACGGCCGCGACGCCATCCGCCAGGCCGCAGAGGAGGCCGGCGTGGAGATCGTGCTGGAGGAGACCTTCGAATCGTCCGACACCGATATGACATCACAGTTGACCAAGGTCAAGGCCAGCGACGCCGGCGCGCTGCTGGTCACCGGACTGCCGCCCGCCGCCTCCATTCTCACCAAACAGTTCCGTGAGTTGGGCCTGGACATGCCGCTGGTGCACAACCACGGCATCGGCATGAAACCCTTCATCGACCTGGCCGGCGTCGAGAACGCTGAAGGCGTCGTCTTCCCCATCGGCAAGATGATCGCCGTCGACTCGCTGGCTGACGATGACCCCCAGAAGGCCGTGCTCCAGGGGTTCATCAAGGACTACGAAGCCTTTACAGGCAACCCGGCGAGCACCTTCGCCGGCCATGCCTGGGACGGCCTGCAGATCGCGCTGGCCGCCATCAAGACCATGCCCGCCGGGCTTTCGCTTGAAGAGCAGCGCGCATATATCCGCGATGCGGTCGAGAACATGGAGTTCGTCGGCACAGGCGGCGTTTTCCACTTCTCCCCTGAAGACCACGTCGGCCTCTCTCCCGATGATGTCGTGACCGTGCGCATCGTAGACGGCGAGTGGCAATACTTCCCGCCCGAAGACTGGTAGGCCGAGGGGAGTTTCTGTGCCTGATTACGGCTTCGGCGATTACTTACAGTTCGTGCTGTCGGGTTTGAGCACGGGCAGCATCTATGCGTTGGTGGCGCTTGGCATCGTCATCATCTATAGCGTGACGGGGATCATCAACCTGGCGCAGGGCGAATACACCATGCTGGGGGCCATGTTCGCCGTCACGTTTTACAAATGGGGCCTCCCCTTGCCGCTCGCCTTCGCGGCCTCGGTCATCGTCGTCATCCTCATCGGCATGCTCATCGAGCGGCTGACCGTCAAACCGGTGCGCTCGGCCTCGCCAGTGACGCTGATCATCATCACCGTGGGCGTGAGCATCATCATCCGCGGCGTCGCCCTGCTGATCTGGGGAGCGACGCCCTACTCCTTGCCGGAGTTTACGCCGGGCGCGCCGCTGACCCTCTTCGGGGCCATCCTGAGCAGACAGCGACTCTGGATCATGGGCGTGACCGCGCTGGTGCTGGCCCTGCTCTACTATCTGCTGGAACGCACGTTGCTGGGCAAGGCCCTGCGCGCCTGCGCCATCAACCAGACCGCCGCCAGCTTCATGGGCGTCAGCCCTGGCCAGATGTCGCTGCTCTCGTTCGCGTTGAGCGCGGCCCTGGGCGCGGTCGCAGGCATCGTCATCGCCCCGTTGACGCTGGTCAGCTACAACATGGGGCTGATGCTGGGGCTGAAGGGCTTCGTGGCCGCGGTCATCGGCGGCTTGGTGAGCGCGCCGGGCGCGGTCATCGGCGGCCTGTTGCTTGGCGTGATCGAGTCGCTCTCGGCCGGCCTGATCTCCTCCGGGATGAAGGACGCCATCGCCTTTCTGGCGCTCTTCGTCGTGCTGCTCTGGCGCGCCGAAGAGGTGACGCCGCGGCTGCGTTCCTTGCTCCGCAGGCAAAGCGAGGTGGAGGGATGAACATCGGTCGATTCTGGCATCGCGCGCCCAATGTCTTCGGGCTGATCCTCTTCGCGATCTTTCTGGCGATAACGCCGCTCTGGGTGCAGAGCAACTACCTGTTGAGCACCGCCATCTTCATTGGCATCGCCGCCATTCTGACGCTGGGCCTGGCCCTGCTCATGGGCTATGCCGGCCAGATTTCGCTGGGTCACGCCGCCTTCTACGCCATGGGCGCCTATACGTCAGCCATCCTCACCGTCAAGTTCGCCTACTCGCCGTGGCTGGCCATGGCGCTGGGCGTGCTCATCACCGGGACCCTGGCCTACCTGATCGGCAAGGTGATCTTCCGCCTGAGCGGCCACTACCTGGCGTTAGCGACATTGGCGTTGGGCGTCATCGTCTTCCTGGCGCTGGGCGAATTCCGCGGGTTGACCGGCGGCCCCAGCGGGCTGCCCGGCGTGCCCCAACTCACCATAGGCGGCTTCAGCTTTGACAACGACGTCAAGTACTACTACCTGGTCTGGGCGGTCTTCTGGCTCCTGCTGGCCTTCTCGCTCAACGTGGTCAACTCGCGCATCGGGCGGGCGCTGCGCGCCATCCACGCCAGCGAGATCGCGGCCGAAAGCGTCGGCGTCGACGCCAGCCGCTTCAAACTGCGCGTGCTCGTTCTGAGCGCGGTCTACGCCAGCCTCGCCGGCAGCCTCTACGTTCACTACATGCGCTTCGTCAGCCCGCAGCCCTTCGATTTCAATGCATCGGTGCGGCTGGTGGTGATGGCCGCGGTGGGCGGGCTGGCCAGCGTCTGGGGCGCGCCCTTTGGCGCGGCCGCCGTCATCCTGCTGACCGTGCTGCTGCGCGATACGTTGCCGTTCTTTATCAAAAACGCATCAGGCGAACACACCGTGATCGTCTACGGAGTGATCCTGGTGCTCATCATGATTTTCATGCCCGAGGGGCTGACCAGCGGCCTCCTCAAGAGACGACGATGGCCATCCTTCAGATCGAAAAAATAAGCAAACAGTTTGGCGGCGTGGCCGCACTCAAGGATGTGAGCCTGGATGTGGAAGAGCATCGCATCACCGCGCTCATCGGTCCCAACGGAGCAGGCAAGACCACGCTCTTCAACATTGTGGCCGGAACCTTTCCGCCCACCGCGGGCGCAGTCCGGCTGGCCGGTCAACTGCTGAACGGCATGCAGGCCCACGAACGGGTGCAACTCGGCATCGGGCGCACGTTTCAGAACGCGCTGCTCTTCGACAACATGACCGTGCTCGAAAACGTGATGGTCGGCTGCCATCCGCGCAGCCACACCGGCATTGTGGCCTGCGGGCTACGCCTGCCCGCCATGCGCCGCGAGGAAGAATTCATCTACCTTGAAGCCATGAAGTATCTCAACCTGGTGGGGCTGGGACTGCACACCGACGAGCTAGCCTCCAACCTGCCCTTTGGCCAACAGCGGCTCGTCGCCATCGCCCGCTCCCTGGCCGCCGAACCGCGGCTGTTGTTGCTGGACGAACCGGCCGCAGGCCTCAACGCCCTGGAGAAGATGGACCTGATCGACCTGGTGCGTCGCATCCAGGAAATGGGCGTCACCGTGCTGTTGGTGGAGCATGACATGACGCTGGTCATGCAACTGGCCGAGTGGATCGCGGTGCTCGACGCCGGTAGAAAGATCGCCGAGGGAACGCCGGCCGAGATCCGGCGCAACCGCCAGGTCATCGCCGCCTACCTGGGCGAGGAGGAGGCGTGATGCTCACCATCGAAGGTCTCTCCGTCAAGCGCGGCGGCGTGCAGGCCCTGCGCGAGGTGACCCTGCACGTGGATGAAGGCGAGATCGTCTCGCTGGTGGGGGCCAACGGGGCCGGCAAGTCGACCCTGCTCTACGCCATCGCCGGTTCGTTGCCCATCAGCAGCGGACGCATCGAGTACCAGGGTCAGGCGCTCAACGGCATGTCGCCGGAACGGACGGCGCGGCTGGGCATTGGCCTGACGCCGGAGGGGCGGCAGATTTTCGGCACGTTGAGCGTGCTCGACAACCTCCTGCTCGGCGCTTACGTGGACTACGCCGGCCACTGGCGCGATCTGCTCGGAAACATCAAGCGCATCGCCAACGACGATTCGGTCCGCGAACGGCTGGCCACCGTCTATGATCTCTTCCCCATCCTGGAGGAACGCCAATCCCAGGACGGCGGCAACCTCAGCGGCGGCGAGCAGCAGATGCTGGCCATTGGCCGCGCGCTCATGTCATCGCCCCGGCTTCTGCTGGTGGACGAGCTGTCCATGGGCCTGGCCCCCAACCTGGCGCGACAGTTGCTGGGCCTGCTGGGGCGGATGCGCGATCTGGGCCTGACCATCCTGCTGGTGGAGCAGGACGCGCGCGCCGCGCTCAAGGTGGCCGAGCGGGGATACGTGCTGGAGACGGGTCGCATCGTGGCCGAGGGGACGGCGAGCGAGTTGCTGAACTCAGACCGAATTCAGAAGGCCTATTTGGGATAATGAAATTAAAACAAAAAGCTCACGCACCACCACCCAGGGAGGGCAATAAATGATCTGGGACAGAGAACACGAAACCATGGAACGGGGCGCGCTGCAAGCACTGCAATTGCAGCGCCTACAGGCTCAAGTGAACAGGGTCTATGAGCAGGTCCCCTTCTACCGCCAGGCCTTTCTGGAGAAGGGGATCACGCCGGCGGACATCCGCACGCTGGCGGATCTGCCCAAGATTCCGTTCACGCTCAAGCGCGATTTTCGCGACAATTACCCGCTAGGCCTGACCGCTGTGCCGACCGAGCAGATCGTGCGCCTGCACGCGTCCAGCGGCACCACGGGCAAGCCCACGGTCGTGGCCTACACCGCCAACGACATCGATCTCTGGTCCGAGGTGATGGCGCGCACGCTCACCGCGGCCGGCGTCTCCAGCAACGATGTGGTCCACAACGCCTACGGCTATGGCCTCTTCACCGGCGGCCTGGGGTTCCACTATGGAGCCGAACGGGTCGGAGCCACCGTCATTCCCATGTCGGGCGGGCAGACCAAACGTCAGATCATGCTCTTGCAGGACCTGGGGAGCACGGTCATCTGCTGCACGCCGTCGTACGCGCTCTACCTGGCCGAGGCCGCGGAAGAGATGGGCGTGGACCTGCGCGCCACCAAGCTGCACATCGGCATCTTCGGGGCCGAGCCGTGGACCCAGGAGATGCGCCAGGAGGTCGAGGCCAAGACCGGGCTGCTGGCGCTGGATATCTACGGGCTGAGCGAAATCATCGGCCCCGGCGTCTCGGTGGAGTGCGAACACCAGACCGGGCTGCACATCTTCGAGGACCACTTCCTGCCTGAAATCATCGATCCGAAGAGCGGCGAGGTCCTGCCCTACGGCGAGTCCGGCGAACTGGTGCTGACGACGCTGACCAAGGAGGCTTTGCCCGTCCTGCGCTATCGCACCGGCGACATCACCGCGCTGCACCCGGAGACCTGCGCCTGTGGCCGCACCATGGTGCGCATGGAAAAGATCAGCGGCCGCACCGATGACATGCTCATCGTGCGCGGCATCAACATCTTCCCCTCGCAGATCGAGACCGTGCTCTTGCGGGTGGAGGGCATCCAGCCCCACTACCAGATCATCGTCGACCGCCAACGCATCCTGGATGATCTGGAGATCTGGGTCGAAGTTTCGGAGGAAATTTTCACCGACGAGATCCGCCGGCTGGAAATGCTGGAGCGCGAGCTTCACAATGAACTGCACAATGCGCTGGGCATCTCGGCCCGGGTCAAGCTGGTCGAGCCGCGTTCCATCCAGCGCAGCGAAGGGAAAGCCAAGCGCGTCTTCGACCGGCGACAGGTCTATGGAGAGACGGCGTGAGATGGAACGCGGATTTGGGTCTATTTGTCACCAATCAACGCATAAGGATCATAACCATGAATGCACCTCAGATATCAGTCTTTTTGGAGAACAGACCCGGCCGCCTGGCCCATCTGCTGCAAGTGTTGGCGGCCGCCGAGGTCAACATGCGCGCGCTGTCGGTGGCCGATTCCGCCGACTTTGGCATTGTGCGCCTGATCGTCGATGACCCTGACGCCGCCATGAAGGCCATTCACGCCGGGGACATGACGGCCCGGATCACTCAGGTGCTGCGCGTCGAGGTGCCCGATGAGCCGGGCGCGCTGGAACGGGCGGTGGTCGAGCCGCTGGCCGAAGCCGGCGTCAACATCGAGTACATGTACGCCTACGGCGGCCGTCTTTCGGAAACGGCGATCGTCGTGTTGAAGGTGGATGATCTGGAAAAGGCAAAGCAAACGTTGGCCTGATTGAGAATGGAGATTGCATGTATCTGGAAAAAGTTCTACACGTTGATCTCA
>JAJRVT010000296.1 GCA_024277175.1 Chloroflexota bacterium
GGGTCTGATCCCATTTGGCAAAATCCGGACGGAGCATGCTCGCTTTCCTTTCGGGTGCATTCACTGGTTTTCACTTTTCTATAGTGTACCATCACTTCCGAAATAAGTTGTGTTTTCATTCTAACTTCAGTTTAAGTCGGTGAATAAATCGTTGGGCATCCATAGAAGGACAACATCCTGGCCGGGACCGCAACCGGGGGAGGAGGCAGAATTCGCTTCTACGGCAGCGCTCCTCCCCCTTCATCTTGTCACCTTGTCACCCCATCATTCCTCTCCCTCTTCCCGGATATTAAACTCCAACTTCCACTGGCGGTAGTCGTCCCGGGCCACGCAGTAGAGCTCGACGGTGCCGATCTCGGTGACGCGCGTCTGCAGGAAGACAGGGATGAGCGCGCCGCTCTGCTCGGCTTCGGTGGCCGGCAACAGGGTCTCCAGGGTGGCGACTTCGGCGATTTCGCCGCTCCAGTCCTCCACCTCCTGGCCGATGCGGTCGTGCTTGCGGATGGTGGAGGCCAGGAAGTGGAAGAGCGCAGGCTCGCCCACCACCAGGCCGAATTCCTTGGGAATGATCTCCGCCTCGCCGCCCTCCTCCGCGCCAAAGGGCACCACGCAGAGGGCTTTCATGGGCGTGGGCACGCCGGGCACCGCCGGCATGCTGCTCTCGATGCCGATGTAGTAGGTGCGGGCCACGCCGGCGCGGATACGGATGCCCCGTCCCTTACGCGCCAGGCCATAGTAGGCTGCACCCAGGGAGACGGCCTGGTCCAGGTCCACGGAGGTCAGCTCCCGGAAGTCGTGGTTGCCGCTCCAACTCCGCAGCGCGTTCAGCACCCGCCCGCGCAGGGGATCGGCTTTCATGACGCCGCCGTTGAAAAGCACGGTCGACGGGAAGGCCACATCGCCCCCGTCCCCGGCCTGGGAGACCTGGCGACCCAGGAACTGGGCCAGATGGCGGGTGATGGCCGGGTCGGCCTCGTAGGGCAGCCCCATCTCGCGCACGCCCGACTGGGGCTTGCGCTGGGGATATTCGTCCGTCCCCACCAGGGGAAAGAAGCCCTCCAGCAGGATGGATTCGATCTCACCCCGGGTCAGTTCGGAGCGGATGGTCCCGCCGATGAGGGAGGATCCCCGGCCCAGGATGACGATGGGTTCGCTTTCCAGGTCCGGGTTGGAGAGCAGGCGCTCCTTGGCCTTGCGGCAGGAGTGGACCAGCCCCCGGAACTGCCAGTTGTCCAGTTGGGTCCCCTGCTGGGCCAGCTTGGCGCGCACCGCATAGGCCAGGGTCAGGTCCATGTTGTCGCCGCCGAGTAAGATGTGATCGCCAACGGCCACCCGCTGCAAGCCCAGGTTGCCGTCCTCCTCTGTGACCTGGATCAGGCTGAGGTCGGTGGTGCCGCCGCCCACATCGCAGACCAGGATCGACTCGCCCACGGTGACCTTGTCGCGCCACTCGTCGTTGTGCGCGGCCAGCCAGGCGTAGAACGCGGCCTGTGGCTCCTCCAGCAGGGTGAAATTTTCCAACCCCGCGCGCTGGGCAGCCTGGACGGTCAATTCCCGGGCCACGGCGTCGAAGGACGCGGGCACGGTCAGGTAGATGGTCTGGTTCTCCAGCCGGTCCGCGGGGTCATCCCCGGCCATGACGTAGTTCCAGGCGTCGCGCATGTGGCGCAGATAGCGGGCCATGGCCTCCACGGGCGAGACCTTGCGGTCATCGGCCGGCGCGTCCCAGGGCAGGACGTCGGCGGTGCGATCCACGCCGCTGTTCACCAGCCAGGACTTGGCCGACGCCACCAGGCGCGCCGGCTGCTCCGCACCCCGGCTGCGGGCGAACTCGCCCACCGCGTAGTCGATCGCCCCATCCCAGGGCAGGGCCAGCCCGCCCGACGAAGCCTCGTGCTCCGCGGGCAGGAAGAGGAAGGAGGGCAGCAAGGGCTGGGCCTCCACCTCGCCCATATTCACCAACTGGGGAATGGCCAATAATTCGATTTCAGGTTTTTCATCTTCGCCCACATCGGCCCGGGTGTAAGCGAGCACCGAATGGGTGGTGCCCAGGTCGATACCGATGATGTATTTGGGTTCGGTCAAGGGATTTGCTCCTTTTTCACTGTACGATGCGGAGAGATTGAGGAGATTGGAGACTGACTCTGCCGGGATTGCAACCGATCTCCAATCGCTTGACTCTCTTCAATCTCCGCCTCACGCCCCAACTTCCACTTCGGCCGCGGCCACGACCTTGGATTCGGCCTGCTCTTTGGACTGTTCGGGCAGGCGCATGCTTACCACCCGCCAGCCGCGATGGCGCAGGACGCCGGTGAAGGGAGGGTTGCCGGCCACGTCGCCGCTCAGGCGCACGGCGTAGGCGTCGAAGCCCTGTTCCACCGTCACCCGGCTGCCCTCGGCCTCGTCGTAGATGGGTTCCAGGTCCACATACTCGGCCAGGGCCTGGCGGCTGCTGTCGTGGATATTGCGCACGGCCGCGCCAATCTGGGCGTCATCGAACAGACTCAGGTCTTCCTGAAGGAAGTCGATCAGCCGCCCTTTGCGTTGCAGGATGGAGAGCAACTGGATGGCCGACGCTTCGGGCGCGACCACGAATTCTGCCTTTTTGATCGGTTCGGGTTTGGCCTGGACGGCCGGGGCCGGCTTGGCCTGGCTGCGGGCCTGCTCCATGGCCGCGGCTGAGGCCGAAGCCGCCGCGCCCTCGATGGCCTTGCCGCCCATCATCCACACCAGCAGCCAGAGGAGCGCGCTCCCCACCCCGCCGACGAGCCAATAGAAGAGAGTCGGGTCCATGTTTCCCGGCAACGGGTTCCCCTGGACGAAGAAGTGATACAGAGCGCCCAGTATAATGACGTTCATGATCAGAACCGTCAGCAAGGATTGGATGGTAAAACTGCGTTTTTCTTTCATTTTGAACTCCTATCGTAACTACCTATTCAGGCGGGTATTATTGGAACGCTGATTTTACCAGATGGAGCCAGATTTTCACGGATTTTCTCTGAAAACCTGTGAAAATCTGTTTTGATCAGCGATGATCCGCGTTCCAACGGTGGCCGCTGAATAGATATCTCCTACTTGAATCGGGGTCGAACTTTATCCATAACCCATCTATTTTCATGCAAGCGCCTGTGAACGTCAAGTTCAAAAGACGCCGGGATAGAACGTGTTTTGAGGGGCGCGGGTTCATTGTGACAGGATGACAAGATGACAAGATGACCGCCCCCCCCTCATCCGGTCATCTTGTCATCCTGTCACAGCTGGTGAACCATCTTACAGGCATGGCGCTTCCGGGCGCGTATACTGGGGGCGCAATCTGATTGCAATTATGAGTTTCGCATGCACCTGCCGGGGAGTTCTGAACTCCCCGGCAGATCAATGCTGCATGCACCATGCACAAGCCCCTTGCCAAACTCGTGACGCCGCTGCGGTTTCAACTGGCGACTTTATCATCGGGAGCGCAACGCTATGAAACTGAACAGACGCAATCTCACACCCGGATTGGGTCCGCCCGGCCTTCGCTTGCTGGCGGGGCTGGTGATGCTGGCTTTGGCGCTGGCGGCCTGCGCGCCTGTGGTTCTGCCCCCAGATAAGCAGGGCGAAACTCCGGCCGAAGAGGTGAACAAAATTCAGGATAAGGAGAATACCGTGAAACAAGGCGCGGAAATCAACAGCGAGCCGGTGGTGCGCTACGAAAGCATGACCCTGGCCGACGGTGCGGTGATCGAGTACGCACTGGTGTTGCCGGCCGGGTTCGACGCCGGCCGGACCTATCCCGTCCTGCTGGCCCTGCCGCCAGGTCCCCAGACCCGGGAGATGGTGCAGTTTGGCCTGGATATCTACTGGCGACAGGGGGCCATCGACAACGACTGGGTGGTCGTCAGTCCTGCGTCGCCGGACGGAACACTCTACTTCCAGGGGGCGGAGCGCTATCTGCCCGAATTCCTGGCCGGGATCGCAGCCCAGCTGACGCCGGAGGGGGGCAAGTATCACGTGGCCGGCATCAGCAACGGCGGCATCAGCGCCTTCCGCTTGGTCGCGGATCACCCGGAACTGGTCCACTCCCTGCTGGTCGCGCCCGGCTATCCCTTCAGCGCAGAGGACCGGCGCAACCTGCTGGAAAGCGCCGACATCCCCGTGGCTATGTTCGTGGGCGAGCAGGACACCACCTGGATCCCGCCCATGCAGGAGACGGCCGACGCCCTGGCCGCGCAGGGCCGCGAGGTCACCCTGGAGAGTGTGCCGGGGGAGGGGCATGTTATGCGCAGTTTGAGTCCGGGGAAGTTGTTTGGGTTGTTGGAGTCGTTTCGGTAACGGGGGAAATTGTGGAGATTAGAGATTGGGAGATTGATGTTTTGCCCCGCAGTCGGGCCTACTGGAGGAGATAATATGCTGGAGCAAGTTCAGATTATCGAAGAGAATGGAGACGCCAAATTTGCCGTCATCCCTTTCGACGAATATGTAGCGCTCCGAGAGCTGTTGTCTGACGAGGAGAAGCGAGCGGACTACCTCGATTATCTTCACGCGCAGCGCGTCAAAGCGCAGGAGTCACAGCGTTACACGCTGGCCGAGGTCAAGACAGCTTTGGGGTTTTAGTCGGCGATCTCACCCTTCGCCATATTGGACCTCAGCTTCGGATAGAACGCTGTCACGAAAGTAGCGACTCAGGAAACCGGGCGTGTGCAACTCCACATCGCGCCCAATGATTTGCGAAAGTTCATCCTGCATGGCGAAAAAAGCGAGGCCAGGCGTATGCCCTGGTTCGAATTCCACCAGCACATCGACGT
This sequence comes from Chloroflexota bacterium, assembly GCA_024277175.1. GTDB lineage: Bacteria > Chloroflexota > Anaerolineae > Caldilineales > Caldilineaceae > JAJRVT01. The sequence goes on from JAJRVT010000296.1 coordinate 4,785, forward strand.
CGCTGTCGGGTCTGAATTGCTCGCCCAGCACCGATCCGAAAAACGCCAGCTTGTGGATGTGATGACGACGACAAAAATCGGCGATGATCGATTCGGGAACGTCTACGTTGTCACGCACCATAAACGGGCCTCCTTATGCCTTACGATTCATGCATGCCCAGTATAGCACAGAGAGAGCATCAAAGACAACGCCTTTGCGCAGTTTGTCACGGCTGCCAAACCCGCAGCACCCCATCCGCCCGGCCCACGGCCGCGGCCAGCCCGCCGTCCGCCAGGGTGACCGCAGCCACGTTGGTCGCGACCTGACCATCCACAGGCAAAGTCCAGGCCACGGTCGCACCGCCGTCCTGGTGACGGACCGCGCCCAATTCTCCTCGAACCTGGTCGGGCAGGAGCAGTTCCACCCGCCCGTCACCGTCAAAATCGCCGGCCACGGCCATGTCCAGGTTGCGGGTGTTGATGACGTGGGAGGTGTAGCCGGGCTGTTGGGCTACGACGGTCAACGTATCCCCCTCCAGGGCATAGAACTCCACCACGCCGCCGATGTGGGGCGTGAGCACATCCACCAGTTCCGTTTCACCGTCCGGGCCAAAGGGCGCGACCGCAAGCTGGTGTCGCCAGCGGTAGCCCTGGCCGATGGCCGGCCCGGTTGCTCTCACCGTTCCATCTTCGTTATAGGCCACGACCTGCGCGCCCGTCTCATAGCCGGAGAGGGTGACGATGATCTCGCGCCGGCCGTCGCCGTCCAGATCGGCCCAGATAGGCGCAATGCCCTCCACCACCCGGGGCTCAGGGATGACGATGGTCCGGGCCAGCCGGGGCGCGGGCCGGGTCTCCACCAGCGCGATGGCCCCGGCCTCCAGCCCGTCGCCCAGGACGCCGTGATCGTAGCGGGGCGTGGGGTCGGTGAGCAGGAGCAGCCGATCCGCTTCGTCCACCAGGATGCGGGCGTCGGGCAACGCGTTCACGTCCAGGGTGGTGGTCTCGCCGCCCTGCTGGATGACCAGCGCACCCTGTTTGTCGATGAAGGCCAGGCCGTCCGCGCCAAAGAGAACCGGTGCGGTCAGGGGTGAAGCGCCCGCGGGCTGAACCAGCCTGGCCTGACCGTCTTCCACCACCAGCAGGGGCGGCGCGCCGGGCGGCAGGCTCGCGGGCGTGATGGACGACGGCGTGGCTACATTGTCCTTCACCATGAACGCCTGGATCGCACCGTCCGCCAGCGCAACCACCCACAGCGCGCCGTCATCCAGGGGCGCGGCCACCACCCACGCGGGCGGCCCGTCCAGGGGGATGTCCAGGAGCGTGAGCGCGGGCAGGGATCCCCGCCCCGCGGCCAGACGGTTGCCGTCGGCCCGCTGCTGGGTCATGCCCAGCCGGGCAGGGGCGGGCGCGGCCAAGCCGGCCGTCGTCGTCCCGGTCACCGGGTTTGTGGTTGTGATGGATTCTGTGATAGGTTTTGTGGCGGCTTGTGTAGCGGACGCTGAAATCAGTGCTGGCTCCGCTTCTGTGACAGTAGCAGTTGCTGGGGACTGGGCCGGCGTTTGACAAGCAGCCAGCAGCGCGGCTACCATCCATACGCTGGCGACGCCCGCGGTAAGACGTAAGACCGCGGGCCGCCCGGTTGTCCGATGTAGTGGGTTGAAGTTCATGATGACGCTTTCTGGGTTATCCATCTCCGCTCCGTTAACTTACCAGATACTCGCCTGAAAGCGGCGTCAGGGCTGTATGCCAGCTTGCATTATCACAAGAAAGGGAAAATGATGGATCCAAAGTTAAAGAAACAGACCATGCGTCTCCTCACCTATGGCCTCCACGTGTTGACCGCACAGGACGGCGACGATGTGGCCGCGGCCACGGTCAGTTGGCTCTCCCAGGCCTCCTTCGAACCGCCGTTGATCATGGTGGGCATGAAGGTGGACAGCGGCATCCACGCGGTGGTGAAACGGACCGGGATGTTCGCGGTGAGCATTTTGGGCGAGGGGCAGAAGGACATCGCCGCCGCCTTCTTCCGCCCGTCAGAGGTGGAGGAAGGGCGCATCAACGGCTACGCCTTCGAGCCGGGACCGGAGACGGGCGCGCCCCTGCTGCTGGATCTGCCCGCCTGGTTCGAGGCCCGGGTGACGGACCGGATCGAGCGCGGCGATCACACGGTGGTGGTGGCCGAGGTGATCAACGCCGGCGTGCGTGACGATGACGCCAAGCCGCTGGAGTTGCGCTCCACAGGGTGGTCATACGGCGGGTAGACCTCCGTGGATCAATCCGCGCGGCATGCTTGCTGTGATTGTCTGGTGAACGAAAATTGTGCGGCTGCAAGCCGCGCCTGGTATCTTATAGATGAGGCAAGAAGAGGCCGAGCCGCACCTGAAGATGAATCGAACTTGCTTCGTAGATAGGTCCATCTTGCCTCATTTCACCAAACTGGATACGCTTACTGGAGACATA
>JAJRVT010000018.1 GCA_024277175.1 Chloroflexota bacterium
CAGGCTCTGGCCGGCATGCCCACCGCCCTGCGTCTGCCCACCGACCGCCCTCGCCCTGAACTCCAGTCCAGCAGCGGACGCTATCACACCTTCGGCCTTTCCGAATCGCTCAGCGCCGCCCTGAAATCGCTGAGCCGCGCAGCGGATGCCACGCTTTTCATGACGCTGTTGGCCGCTTTCCAGGCCTTCCTCTTCCGTTACAGCGGCCAGGATGATTTTGGCGTGGGCACGCCCATCGCCAACCGCAATCATCCCGAAATCGAGCCGTTGATCGGTTTCTTTGTCAATACGCTGGTGCTGCGCGCTGATCTTTCCGGCAATCCCAGCTTTCGGACGCTACTGACCGAGGTGCGGGAGAACGCCCTGGGCGCGTATGCCCACCAGGATCTGCCGTTTGAGATGTTGGTGGATGCCCTGCAGCCCGACCGGAATCTCAGCCAGTCTCCTTTGTTCCAGGTCATGTTCATGCTCAACCCTGCGGCGAATTCGGCCGTGACGAGGCTGCCCGACCTGGAATTCTCCCGCCTGCAAACCGACACCGGCATCGCTCTCTTCGATATGACGCTCATCCTCAACGAGGGGCCGGATGAGATCTCGGGGGGCGTCGAGTACAACGCCGATCTCTTCGACGCCGACACCATCGAACGCATGATGCTGCACTTCCGGCGTCTGCTGGAGGCGATGGTCGCCAATCCCGATACGCCTATCAGCGCTTTGCCCCTGCTGGCTCCGGACGAGCGACAGCGGCTATTGCAGGGATGGCGGCAAACCAGCATCGAGCGGCCACGGCAGCGCCTGCACCACCTGTTCGAAGCGCAGGTCGAGCGTTCACCGCAAGCGCCCGCTCTGATTGCCGGGCGCGAGGCTATCAGCTACGACGAACTGAACCGCCGCGCCAACCAACTCGCCCATCATCTCCGAGAGCTGGGGGTGGGGCCAGAAACGCTGGTGGGGCTCAGCGTCCCGCCCTCGCCAGACATGCTGGTGGGCTTGCTCGGCATACTCAAGGCGGGGGGCGCTTATCTGCCCCTCGATCCCAATTATCCGGCCGACCGCCTGGCTTTTATGGTGGAGGATGCCGGCATCGACCTGCTGGTCACCCAATCCCACCTGCTGGACCGGTTCCCGGCCGACGATCTGCAAGCGACCATTTTGCTGGACGCCGACCAGACGGCGATGGCCCGGCAGCCTGTCACGAATCCCGCCGTCGCTGTCACGGCGATCAACGCCGCTTACGTGATCTACACCTCCGGCTCCACCGGTCGGCCCAAGGGCGTGGTTGTGAATCACGAATCGGTTGTGAACCACAACCTGGCGACGGCGGAACTGTTCGATTTGACGGCCAGCGACAGGATGCTCCAATTCGCCACCATCAACTTCGACGCCGCCCTGGAGGAGATTTTCCCGACCTGGCTGCGCGGGGGCGCGCTGGTGTTGCGCCAGCAACCCGGTTTGATCGCCACCGACGCCCTGACGGCGCTCGTCGCCGAGTATAACATTACCGTGCTCGATCTCCCCACCGCCTACTGGCATCAGTGGGTGCAGACCCTGGCGGAAACGCGCCAATCCTTGCCCGCATCCCTGCGATTGGTGATCGTCGGGGGCGAGAAGGCTCTGCCGGAGCGATACGAGGAATGGCGGCGTTTGGTGGGCGACCAGGTGCGGTGGCTGAACACGTATGGCCCCACCGAAGCCACCATCGTCACCACCAGCTATGATCCGCTTGATGACCCGGCGCGCATGCCTGGCGCCGAAGTGCCCATCGGCGTCCCGCTGCCCAATGTCACATGCTACGTGCTGGATGCGGGCCTGGAGCCCACGCCCACCGGCGCGCCGGGCGAACTCTGCATCGGCGGCGTAGCTGTGGCCAGAGGTTATCTCCATCGTCCCGATCTCACGGCCAACGTCTTCGTTCCCGACCCGTACAGCCCGGAGGCGGGCGCGCGCATGTATCGCACCGGCGATCTGGTGCGCACGAAGGCCAACGGCGACATCGAATACCTAGGGCGTCTGGACGATCAGGTGAAGGTGCGGGGCTTCCGCGTGGAATTGGGCGAGATCGAAGCCATACTGCGAACGCATGAACAGATCAGCGAGGCCGTGGTCACCGCCCGCCATGACGGGGATGCGGGATCCGACGCTTTGCGTCTGGCGGCGTATTACGTCGCCCGTTTAGAGCCGCCGCCAAGCACTGGCGAGTTGCGCCGTTATTTGCAGTCCCGCCTGCCAGGCTACATGGTCCCGGCCTTTTTTGTGGCGCTCGACCATCTGCCTCTCACGCCCAGCGGCAAGGTCAACCGCCGCGCTCTACCCGCGCCCGATCAGTCGAGCCCTGAAATCGAAACTGAATTCGTGGCTCCGACCACTGACCAGGAGAAAATCCTGGCCGAGGTGTGGCGGAGCGTGCTCGGCGTCGAGCGGGTGGGCGTGCACGATAATTTCTTCGAGTTGGGCGGCGATTCCATTCTCAGCATTCAACTGGTCTCGCGGGCCAATCAAGCCGGTTTGCAACTGACGCCCCAGGATGTGTTCCAATATCCC
>JAJRVT010000297.1 GCA_024277175.1 Chloroflexota bacterium
CCTCCTTCCCCTACGTGGGCGATCTGTGGGCCGCGACCTGGGCCGCGGACGACGTCCTCTACGCGGCCTTTGGCGACGGCACGGGCATGAACAAGTGCCTGCCCACCCTGCTCATGGACGAGCCGGACGAGTTCGACCGGGCATACACCGAAGTCGCGCCCGGTCTCTACACCGTCCCGGACGAAAATAACGAGTATTGCCAGGTGTTCGGCTGTGAGACTCCCCTGCCCCTCTGCCCCTACACCCCGGCCGGGCTGCTCGCGCTCAGCGGGCCGGTCCCCGATTTCGAACCGTGTGAGGGGCCTGACCAGTGCGTGGTTGGCCGCCACATTCCCTACGGCGGATATGACGTCTTCGAACACTCGGACAAGCCCTCCAGCCTCCTGGCCGTGAACGACCGGCTCTACATGCCCATGCACTATCCGCCCGGCGACGCCACCTACGGCTACATGGCCTATTCAGACGACCGGGGCCGCACGTGGAGCCAGATCCCTGATTCGCCCTGGCAAGACGACAGCCCGTTTCAGGTGCTCATGTTCATCAACATGGGGCGCAATTACGAGTTAAATCAGGACGGCTATCTCTACGGCCTGGGCATTGAGGACGAGTTACCCGGCCGCGCCCGCCGCCAATCCGTCTACCTGACCCGCGTCCCCCGCCCCGACGGCCGCGGCCCCGATCCGGTTCTGGATTACAACGCCTACACCTACTTCGCCGGCTTGGATGGGCAGGGCGCGCCCCGCTGGTCGCCCGACCCGACCGCAGCCGTTCCTCTGGAGGGGCTGGAGACCATCGCCCAAGGCGCGGCCCTCTATCACGAAGGTGTGGGGCAATATCTCTTCTTCTCCGGTTTCCTCGATCCCGCGGGACTGGGTGCGCTCTTCGCCGCGCCCAATCCCTGGGGACCCTGGTACAAGGTGAACGACCTGCCCGCGGGCTACATCCCCGGCGTTCTGACCAAAGGGGCCGACGAGACCGGCTTCTACTTCACCGCGGCCGGGGGCGGACCGGTGACCTACAACCTGAACATCGGTCGTATGGAACTGACCCTGGATCCGGGCAAACGACCGCCGCCCCTCACCCTGCTGGAGACGCGCAAGGTGGAACAGATCATCGGCGACTTCGACTTCGAGAGCCAAGGACTCACCCGCCAGCGCACGGGCGAACGTTTCAACGTCTTCTTCACCGACCTGGGCTCCCCCTTCGAGCACAAGGGCAAGCTCTGGCTGCTCTTCGGCGACACCGATCCCGAATCCCCCGGCTGGGACGAGTATCACGACGACGCCATCGCCTACACCGAAGCCCAGTCTGCCGAAGATTTCTGGCTCACCTTCCTCACCGATCCGGGCCGGGGGCGCGGGATCGTCAACCCGGTCATCACCTGTCCCCAGGAGAACAATCCCGACTGCGTGGACCTGGGCGCGGTCAACGTGCCTGTGGCCGGCCTGAGCGACGGCGCAAGCATGTTCGTCTGGTTCACGGCTGACGCGGCCAACCGCTCCCTGCTAGCCCGCTCCGATGACGATGGCCGCATCTTTCAGAAGGTCTATGACTTCGGGAACACCCATTTCATCGACGTCTTTGTTCAGCGATTCGAAGGCCCCCTGCCTGGGCTGGGAGGCGACGGACCATGGGCGCTCATCTTCGGCAGCGGCGACCGGGAGCACAACCAAGTCTACCTGGCGGCCGCACCCTTGCAGAGCCTGCGAACGGGGGACCGGGACGCGGTGCGTTTCCTGGCGGCCATTGACTTCGCCGCGGACGGCTCCCCGAACCTGACCTGGTCCGCGGCAGAAAGGGATTCCACGCCCATCTTCATCATCGAACATGGCAAAGGGCCGGGGATCATGTCCGAGGTTCCCCACGGCTGGGGCTTTGGCGAGCCGCTCGTCTATTTTGAAGAGCAATTGGGGCTGTGGATCGCGACCTACAACGCGGCCCGGACCACCATCCGCCTGCGCACGGCCGAGCAGCCATGGGGTCCCTGGAGCGCGTCCCTGGTCCTCTTCGACCCGGCCGCGGACTATGGGCGCGGCCCGGCCTATGGGCGCTACATTGGCGACGACCGCACCGAGCGCCTGGGCGGCCAAGGGGAACTGTACGGACCCTATGTCCTGCCCCGTTTCGCCCGGGTCCTGCCCGACGGGCGGATCAAGCTCTACTGGCTGCTCTCCCCCTGGCAGCCGTATGTGGTCTACCTGATGGAGTCAACCTTGGAGTGGGAGATTGAGGAGATTGAAGAGATCGATCGAGGGAATGCGCCAATCTCCTAATCTTCCAATCTCAACGAAAAATGAGAGGACCAAACCATGCGCAAAATTCCACCCTTCTTCGCACTTCTCTTCGCCGAGTTGCTGGCGGCCTGCGGCGGCGAGGCCACGTCCCTGCCCATCCCCACGTCCACACCCGCGCCGCCCACCACACCCGCGCCGAGAGAGGTTTACCCCACGGGCGAGCCGGGTGCGGCGGTCATCCACGAGGAAGGCTGGATCGATATTTACTACAGCCGGAAGGTGGCATCTGCTCAATAAACCGAGGAGTCCATCCCATTGACTGGGCCTACTGGGAAAGATTCGGCTTGTTATTGGTCCATGGGACGCACTCGCCCCGAAATATTGAGGTGATCCGGAAGATGAAGTGAAGAGACGCACGCGGCCTATTGATCCCTCCAGGGGATCTTCATGCTTACGTTCCTGGGATTGAACCTACTCAGCCAGGGCGAGCAAACGGTCGGCCACCACCACCTCGGTCCCGGCCAGCGGCCACGCCAACCACCGGTTGAAACCGGCGGCTGATAGCTCGAGTCCGCTGAAGCGGACTGGCCGCGGAGAGGCGCCGTCCCCGCCAGTCGGCTTGAGCCGACTTTCGCTGTCAGCCTGAACTTGCAGTTCAAGGCGCCCCGGTTCGATATTCACCCCACAGTTAACGACGTGCTGCGGGGTTTTGGCGCGCTGATTTTGGTGATGCGGGAGCGGAGGGCAAATGGCTAAAGATCGAATTGGGGCGGCGGACCCCCTCGCCGTAACCGGTGTCAGCCTACCTCTTCGTCATGAAGTGAATCGATCGACATCGTTGACTTCATTTCTAAGCCAGCGCAAAATTCGCTCGGCCACCTGCCTCCAACCGGGTTCCAGCATCATGTTGTGGCCCATGTCCGGAAAAATCTCCGCCTCGACGTCGTACGCCCGGGCGGTGGCATGCACTTCTTTCACAGAAATCGCCTTGTCCTCGGTCGCGCCCAACACGAGCATGGGCGTTTCCATCGGTCTGGCCCGGGGAAGATTCAGAAAAAGCGTGTCGAGATACACCCGATACGATTCATCCTGTATTCGCTCGAAATAGGTCATCAAACGCGCTTCATCCAGATGTTTCGAAAAAAGCAGATCCCGACACTTTTCCGGTGTATCGACCACCGGATAGAGGCTCAGCGTAAGATTTGCCTTCAAAAAGGCGAGAGGATGGCGGCGGATTATCCGCAACGTAGCCGGTATCAATCCGCCCGGCGGTTCGGAGGCTAACAGGACCACGCCGGCGGCAGGGTGCGTCTCCAGATATTTTTGGAGAATCATGCCTCCCATAGAATGGCCGATCAAGACCGGAAGAGCCTCCAGTTCATCCACCACTGTCGCCACATCCGCCACATAATCAGCCAATGATGTCCAACGAAGCCGCTCACGGCCTTCACTTTCGCCATGGCCGCGCAAACTCATCGCGTAGGCGTCATAGCCGTTTTGGGCAAAATAGGGGAGAAAGTGCACATCCCAATACCAGGCTGCGTGCCACATGCCATGAATGAACAGGAGCGGCGGTCTGTCCGTCGGAGATTCCGATTTGCGGACGATGACTTCCAGGTGAGAATTCATACAGATGATCTCCGTTGTCCTGAGCAGAAGAAAAACATTAATTAACGTCCCCGGCACTGGCCACGAATTTTGGCGTTGACCAGAGTGCGTCTGGCCAGTGCCGGGGACGTTACGGGTATTTATTTTCCGGGAACGGTCTTACATACGTCCCATTTACCCGATCAAGGTGAGCAAACGGTCGGCCACCACCACCTCGGTGCCGGCCAGCCCCACAGAACAGAAGAGGGTGACGCCTTCATCCGACAGACGTCCAGCTAAGCGACCCGCCACCACCTCGCTCAATTCCCCCATACGCGCCCGGTCGGGATCGGGCAGAAAGAAGGGCCTGGCGTAGGCGTCCACCTGGGCCAGGGAATCGGTGACGATCGTTTCAGCGCGCCGGGCCGCGTCCACAGGCAGTTCGTGTGCATCCACGAATTTCGGGCCGATGGTATTGATATGCACGCCGGGCCGCAGCCAGCCGGCGTCGAAGATGGGCGAACGGCTATTCGTGGCGCAGACGAGCACATCCGCTTCGCTCACCACCTCCCGGGCCGATGCAGCCAGGTGCAGGGGATGGTCGATGAGGGGCTCCATAGCGCGGGCGAAGGTCTCCAGACGATCACGGGTGCGGCTATAGATCGACACGCGCCGAAATGGATGCGCGGCCATGGCTGCGAGAAGGTGGAACCGGGCCTGGAACCCTGCACCCAACAGCCCCAGGACGGCCGCGTCCGGCCGGGCCATCTGTTTGATCGCGACGGCATTGATCGCGGCCGTGCGCAGTCCTCCCACCCAGTCCCCCAGGGCCAGCCCCTTGAGACGTCCATCCTCGGCGTCATAGACCGCCACCATCTGGGTGTGTTCCGGCGTGTTGGCGGGGAAGGTGTCGTAGACGCGGAAACCGATGGCCCTGGCGTATCGGGTCTCCGCGCCCGTGGTGAAGACGAGCGCACCGTTGTCTACGGCCAGCGAAAAGCGGGGCGGGGCCATCAGCCCGCCTTCGGCCTTGGCCAGCAGCGCCCGCTCCACAGCCTCGATGGCCTGCGGGACAGCAAAGTCCAGGTTGGCTTCGATCTCAGCGTCGGTCAGTATTCGTGGTTTCATGCGTTTTCCCATTTTGTAGGGGTGCGGGCGATCTTCCAGAAAAATTGTCTCTCATCCCCTTGTTGAGCGGCGTTAAGGCTACTTCAAGAAAATAAATACACATCATGTCCCCGGCACTTTCCAGTCGCACTCTGGTCAGCGCCAAACTCGTGACAAGTGCCGGGGACGTTAATTCCCAGGAAGGGCCTAATTGAGAAGCTTCACGAGTATTACCATGTGGACAGGATACAGATTGGCTTTCTGTTTATACCCGACGAAGTATGTAGATTGCTTCATAGATGATTCCTAGCCCCCCCGCTCCTCCGGCGTCAGCGCCTCCAACACCTGGCACGCCAACTCATAGCGGCCGAAGCTGGGCATGAGATAGACGCCCTGAACGTGGGGCGACTCCTTCAACTGGAGCATCAGTTCCTGGGCCATGCGCACCCCCTCCTGCCGGCCTTCGGAGCCGGCCTTGCGCATGCGCTCCAGAGCCTCCTCGCTCAGGGTGATGCCCGGCACCTCGTTGTGAAGAAAGCTGGCGTGGCGGTGGCTCTGCAAGGGCAGCACGCCGATGAGCACCGGGACCGGGAACTCGCCGTGCCGTTCCCGGTAGACGGCCAGAAAATCCAACCAGCGCTGAGGATCGAAGATGGGCTGGGTCATGGTGAAGTGCGCGCCGCCGCCCACCTTGCGCTGGAAACGATCCACCTCGTCCGCCAGGTCGTCGCGGGTGGGGTCGCAGGCCACGGCAATGGTGAAGTCGCCTTTCTCACCCATCTCCCGGCCGCCGATATCCACGCCCTGGTTATACTTGTCGATGATGCGCACCAGGCCGATGCTGTCCACGTCGTAGACGGGGGTGCTGCTCTGGTTGTCCCCCAGCCCCGGGGGATCGCCGGTCAGGGCCAGGATATTGCGCACGCCCAGCGCCCGCGCGCCGATCAGGTCGGCCTGCAAGCCCATGAGCGAGCGGTCCCGGGTGGTGAAGTGGAGGATGGTCTCGATCTCGGCCTGCTGCTGGATCTGAACGCAGAGGGAGAGCGCGCCCATGCGCACCCGGGCCATGGGGCTGTCGGCCACGTTGACCGCGTCCGCGCCCATGGCCTTGGCGTGCTTGGCACCCTCGATCTGCTTGCGCGCGGTGAAGCCCCGGGGCGGATCCACCTCCACGCTGATCACGAATTTGCCGGCCTGGAGCTTGCGCAGCAGGGAGGTCGGCCCCGCGCCTTCCTCCGCGTAGTCCGTAGCCGAGCTGATCTGGAGGTCGGGCGTGGCCTCCGCGGGCGGGGAAAGCACGATCACGCCGCCGTAGCGTTCCCCGGCCAGAGTCTTGTCCAGCGCGGTGCGCATGAGGCGGGTGTGCATGGGTGTGGTGCCGCAGCAGCCGCCCACCAACTGCGCGCCCTGGTCCAGGAAGAGGGGCACATGGCGGGCGAAGTATTCGGGGCTGGCCGGGAAGGAGAGCCGCCCCTCCAACCGCTGGGGGAAGCCGGCGTTGGGCATGGCGCAGAGCATGGCTTCGGGCGCGGCGTCGTGGGCCGCCTTGAGGGTGCGCAACATCTGGGACGGACCCACCGAGCAGTTGGTGCTGATCACGTCCGCGCCCACGGCCTGGAGGCGAGCCACCACCTGGGCCGGGGCCTGGCCGGCCGGCGTGCGCCCGTCCTCGGTGTAGGTGACGGAAGCCACCACGGGCAGGTCGCAGATCTCTTTAGCCACCTGCACGCCCAGGGCCAGTTCCTCCAGATCGCCGAAGGTCTCGAAAAGCAGCAGGTCCGCGCCCGCCTCCCAGAGGACGGAGATCTGCTCCCGGAAGGCCTCCTCCGCGCGCTGATAGCCCGGCGTCTCCGGCGCGGGTAGGCGGAACCCCAGGGGGCCGATGTCGCCGGCGATGAAGATGGCGCGACCGGCCACCTCGCGCACGTCCCGCACCAGCTTGACCGCGGCGAAGTTGAACGCCCGCACCCGGTCGCCCAGGCCATAGCGCTCCAGGCGCGGTCGATTGGCCCCGAAGGTGTGGGTCTTGACGATATCCGCGCCCGCAGCCGCGTAGGACTGATGGATTTCCATCACCCAGCCGGGGCGGGTGACGACCAATTCCTCCAGGCATTGTTCGCTGCTGGCCCCGCGGGCGTAGAGCAACGTGCCCATGCCGCCGTCGAAAAGCAACGGGCCTTGCTGTAGTTTCTTCAAAAAGGGGTGCATGGTGGGTGGGTTCTCCTTGTATAGAGAGTGAAACGTAAGATCATCGCGCTGGGATTTTCCCCGCGTCCCTGCTTTTCACGCCTCACGCATTACGCTCTACGTTTCACGTCTTCCGCTTCACGTCATCACGTTTCACGATTTATACCATTAATCGGGGTTTTGCGGTAAAATCCTTCAATGCGGTCCTGGAGGCGGCCTGTCGCCTGGTGGATAGGATCAGCGAACGTCAATTCTATGATTTTTGTGGTTTGCAGTGACCACCCCAGGCTGTTCGTAAAGTGAGACGGAGCGGTCCCCGCAACCACGGAATTCGCCAGAACCAGAGAAATTGTCGAAAGAGACTTTCATGGAAGATCGGATGTCCTTGCCCGTAGTGGGTCAGACGAGTGATGTGCCTGCGGTCGAAGCCGAAGCGCTGGCCGACTATCTTCGCGCGCTCGTCGAAGGGGATATGGAAATCGAGTCGGTTCAGTTGGGCCGGGATCAGCAGAACGAGGGCGTGGTGATCGTGCGCGGCCGGCTGCTCAAGCCCAGCGCCAATCTCTTCCCTCGCTGGATGGAAACCCTGGGAAAAGAGGGCTACACGCCCTTGCTCCGTCCCCAGGAAGGCCGGGACAAGGATATGGTGGCCCTGCATGTCATCGCCGGCGTTGCGCCGGAAGCCCACCCCCGGCTCTGGATCAACGGGCTGCTCTTTGTGTTGACCGTGCTCAGCACCCTCTTCGTGGGCGCCCAATACGCCGCGGCCAATGCCGATCTACAGTCGGCCGGCGATCTCTTTCTGCCCCAGAACTTCATCCAGGGCTGGCCCTTCGCCCTCACCTTGTTGAGCATCCTGGGCGCGCACGAGTTCGGCCACTATTTCATGGCCCGCTTTCACCGGGTGGCGGTCACCCTGCCCTATTTCATCCCTGTGCCCATGCCGCCTTTCGGCACCCTGGGCGCGGTCATCCAGATGAAGGCCCCCATTCCCGACCGACGCAAGCTCTTCGACATCGGCGTGGCCGGTCCCCTGGCGGGGCTGGTGCTGGCCGTACCCCTGCTTTTTCTGGGCCTGAGCACCAGCCCGGTGGAGATACCGACCAGCCTCAGCGGCTACTGGGTGGAGGGCAACAGCCTCCTCTACTATACAGCCAAGCTGTTGGTCTTCGGTCAACAGTTGCCTAACCCGGTCACCGGCGCCGACGTCTTCATGAACCAGGTGACCACCGCCGCCTGGGCCGGCCTGCTGGTCACCGCGCTCAACCTGCTGCCCCTGGGCCAGCTCGACGGCGGCCACACGGTCTTCGCCATGTTCGGTGAGAAGGCCCGCTATATCAACCGCGTCACCCTGGGCGTCATGGCCTTCCTGGCCTTCGCCAGCCTGGGTGTGGTCCAGCAGTTCCTCCCCTGGCTCTCCCACGTGGGCTTCAACGGCTGGTTCATCTGGCTGCTGCTGATCCTGCTGGTCATCGGTCCCTATCATCCGCCGGCTCTGGACGACGTCACCGAATTGGACCGACGGCGGCGCATGATCGGCTGGCTGGTGCTGGCCATCTTTCTCATCACCTTTGTGCCCGTGCCCATGCGCATCATCATGTGAGCGAGCAGGAACGCAGAGGGCCGCGAAAATGGGCGCAGAGGACAGAAGAGTTCTTTGATCGATTTCACCCCACCCATAATCTAACATGGGTGGCGGCCAATCTTCAATCTTTGATTTTTAATTCCATAAACAGAGTTCACCATGACCAACAACATCCCAACCATGCAAGACGTGATCAGACGCTTTGACGACTACTGGGCGGCCCATGGCTGCCTGATCTGGCGGCCCTACAGCGAGAAGGTCGGGGCTGGCACCATGAACCCGGCCACCGTACTACGAGTCCTCGGACCGGAGCCATGGAACGTCGGCTATCTGGAGCCTTCCTTCCGGGCCGACGACGGGCGCTACGCCGAAAATCCCAACCGCATGCAAATGCACCACCAGTATCAGGTCATCCTCAAACCGGACCCCGGCAATCCTCAGGAACTCTTCCTGGGTAGCCTGGAGGCCATCGGCCTGGACCTGACCAAGCATGATGTGCGCTTTGTGGAGGACAACTGGGAATCGCCAGCGCTGGGCGCATGGGGGCTGGGGTGGGAGGTCTGGCTGGACGGCCAGGAGATCACCCAGTTCACCTACTTCCAGCAGGCGGGCAGCCTGACCCTGGACCCGGTCAGCGTGGAGATCACCTACGGCCTGGACCGCATCATCATGTATCTCCAGGGCAAGCGCGCGGTCTGGGACATCCAGGTGGATGAGACCCACACCTACGACGAACTCTACCGCCAGCCGGAGGTCGAGCATTGCGTCTACAACTTCGAGCTGGCCGATGTGGAGCGGCTCAAACAGCTTTACGATATCTACAACGCCGAAGCGCAAGCCTGCATTCAACGGAAATTGGTGATCCCGGCCTATGACTTCGTCCTGCGCCAGAGCCACACCTTCAACCTGCTGGACGCGCGCGGGGCCATCGGCGTCACCGAGCGGGCTAAGTTCTTCGCCGATATGCGCCGCCAGGCCCGCTCTATCTCCGAACTCTACGTGGCCCAGCGAGAGGAGGAAGGGTTTCCCTGGCTGGGCGACAACGCGCCGGCCAGGACCCAAGAAACGTCCGCGATCGAAGGCGTGGCTGAGGACGTCACCGTGGACGAACCCCAGGACTTCGTGCTGGAACTAGGGTCGGAAGAGCTGCCGCCCCAGGACGTGGTGGACGGCATCGCCCAGATCGAGGCGAGCATGCGGACGCTGCTGGATGAATTCAAGCTCAGCTACGCCGACCTGCGGGTCACCGGTTCCACCCGCCGCTTGGTGGCCTACGTGACCGATCTGGCCCCCCGCCAGCGGGACGAGGTGGTGGAAAAACGGGGACCCAAGGTGGACCGGGCTTTCGATGCTGACAACCAGCCAACCCGGGCCGCGCAGGGCTTCGCCCGGGGCCAGGGCGTGGCCGTGAGCGACCTGGAGATCCGGGACGAGTACGTCTACGCGGTCAAGCGGGTGGCCGGCAAACCCACACTGGAGGTGCTGCCCGACCTGAGCGTCCGCCTGCTGGACGGCCTGCGCTGGCGCAAAACCATGCGCTGGAACGCCAGTAACACCGGCTATCCCCGCCCCCTGCGCTGGATCGTGGCCCTCTACGGCGATGTGGTCATCCCCTTCACCTGGGCCAATGTGGTCAGCGGACGGGTCAGCCGGGGTCCCCGCTTTGCGGACGCGGCCGCGCACCTGCCCGCGGGCGGCTTCACCACTTTCGAAATCCCGGAAAGCAGCGTCTACTTCGAGGCCGTGACCTCCGAGGGCGTGGTTATCGACCGGGAGGAGCGTCGCCAACTGATCGCCGAACTGGTGGCCCAGGCTATGGCCGATGTGAACGGCGTCACGCCCGATGACCCCGGCCTGCTGGATGAGGTGACGGATCTGGTGGAAGCGCCCCAAGCCTTGCTCGGCCATTTCGAGGAGCGTTACCTGGATCTGCCCATGCCCGTGCTGATCGCGGTCATGAAGAAACACCAGCGCTATTTCCCCGTCTTCCGCCAGGGCAGGGACTTCGGCCAGGACGACTTGCTGCCCTACTTTGTCACCGTGGCCAACAGCAACCAATTAGCCCAGCCAGACGTGGTGCGGGCCGGCAACGAGGGCGTCATCCGCGCCCGCTACGCGGACGCGGCCTTCTTCTATCGCCACGACACCGAGCGCCCGCTGGAGAGTTTCACGCCCCGACTGGCCACCCTCACCTTCCACGCCAAGCTGGGCTCCATGCTGGACAAGGTGGAACGTCTGACCCAACTGACCCCGAAGATCGCGCCCATGCTCGGCGCGAACCCGGACGAAATCGCCACCGCGATCCGGGCCGCAGAGCTGAGCAAGTCTGACCTGGTCACCAACATGGTGGTGGAGATGACCAGCCTTCAGGGGATCATGGGCGAAATTTACGCGAAGAAGAGCGGCGAGAGCGAGGCCGTGGCCCAGGCCATCCGTGAGCACTACCTGCCCCGCACCGCCGGCGATGCGGTCCCGGCCAGCCTGCCGGGCCTGGCCCTGGCCCTGGCCGACAAGTTGGACAGCCTGGCCGGCCTCTTCGCCGTGGGCGCCATCCCCACCGGCAGCGCCGACCCCTTTGGGCTGCGCCGGGCCGCGCTGGGGATCGTCAACAACCTGATCGAAACCGGAACCGACTTCAGTGTCCGCCGAGGGCTGGCCGAGGCCGCGGTGTTGCAGCCGGTGGACGTGAGCGCGGATGCGCTGGCCGAAACCGAACGCTTCGTCACCCGCCGTCTCCAGGGCGTCCTGCGGGAGATGGGCTATCCCCACGACGTGGTGGAGGCGGTCCTGGCCGCGCGCGGGGACAACCCCTACGCGGCCAAGCGGGCCTGCGACGCGCTGGCAGCCCTGGTGCAGCAGCCCTGGTGGGAACAGACTTTCACGGCCTACGCCCGCTGCGCCCGCATCACCCGCAACCTGAAGGCGCAGTTCGATCTCAACCCGGACGCCTATCTGGAGCTGGTGGAGCAGCCCCTCCACGACGCCTATTCAGTGGCCGCGGCCGCGCTGGACGAGGCCGACGATCCGGCCACGGTTCTGGGCGAACAACTGCGGATGTTGCGGGGACCCATCGACGATTTCTTCGAGAACGTGCTGGTCAACGCCGAGGATGAGACCCTGCGCCAAGCGCGCTTGGCCCTGGTGCAGCAGATCGCGGCGTTGCCTGCGGAGGTGGCGGATCTGAGCAAGTTGCAGGGGTTCTAGTGTTGAGAGATTGAGGAGATGGGGAGATTGGCGGCCAATCTCCCCATCTCCTCAAGTACGCATTCCGCCCGGATTTCGCATCTGTTCAACGTTCATGCCGCAGTGCGTTATAAATGTTGTCAAACAGGCCAACGTAGGGTAAAATAGGACGTAATGAGGTGATTGCGTTCTTGTTTTGTATGCGTTGAGTTCTGTTGAGGTGACGCCCATTCCCACCGGATGGTCGTGACCGGAATAGGCATGAAGATGCTCCCCAAAATCGAAATTCGCACCTTCGGCGCCCTCCAGGTGGTCCGAGAGGGGCAGGCCGTGACGGAGGGAGACTGGCACACCCGGCAGGCGCGCCAGTTGCTCAAAATTCTGATCACGGAACGCCCGCGGCCGGTCTCCACGGATCGGTTGATCGAGATCCTATGGCCCAAGAGTGCGCCCAGCGCGGCCGCCACCACCCTCCGCAGCGCAATTAACGCGCTGCGGAACGTCCTGGAGCCGAATCGGCCCAATCGCGCCCCTTCCCACTATATCATCACCCAAAATCCGGGCTACGCCTTTCACCGTCATCCTGATATCTGGCTCGACGTGGAAGCTTTCGAAACCGAACTCGATCAGGCTCACCGCCTGCCGGTCGGGCGCGAGCGGCGGGCGCGGCTAGAGGCCGCCATCGAACTCTACACCGATGACTACCTGATCAGCGATCCCTATGCAGACTGGGCCCGGGAGGAGCGAGACCGGCTGCGGGAGCGCTATTTCAACGCCTTGATGGAGCTTTCGGAGTTGCAGGCGGCCGAAGGGTCCTACGCCGCGGCCATCTCCGCCTGCCGTCTCATCCTCGCCCGGGATGAGGTGCGGGAGAACGCCTACCAGTTGCTTATGCGCTTCCAGGCCGAATCTGGCGACAGCGCATCGGCCCTGCTCACCTACGAACGTTGCCGCACCATCCTGGCTGAAGAGTTGGGCGCAGACCCCAGCCCGTTGACCCAACAGTTACACCGACGCATCCTCAACGGCGAGATCTCCCTGGCTGCGCCCGATCTCCTGACCCACGTAGCCCAGACCACCGCGCCGACAATCATGGATGAGCATGAGTTTGCTCACCCGCGCCGACGCACGCCCCTGCCCCAGGCTACGCTCCTGCCGGCCATGGGGGATAGTCTGATCGACATCTTCGTAGGGCGTGAGGATGAACTCCGGCAGTTGACGTCCGCCCTGGAGGAAGTCCAGCAGGGACAAGGGCGGTTGGTCATTCTGGAAGGCGAAGCCGGCATCGGCAAAACCCGGCTGGCCTACGCCATCCTTCAGCAGGCCGTCGAAGAGGGAAACACGGTGATCAGCGCAAGCTGCCAGCGGATCGAACGCAAGTTCCCTTTTGCGCCCCTGGCCGACAGCATTGGCCACTATCTGCATAACCTGCCCCAGCCGGTCCTGGACTCCCTGCCCGCAGCCAGCCTGGCGCAGATGGCTCAGATCATTCCCAGTTTGCAAGACCTGTTGCCGGGCCTGTCCCTGCCGGTTGCGGATGGCCTCAGCAACCCCGACGAACATCGCCAACGGCTGATCGAAGGCATCGTCGCTTTCCTGTCCGAGTTAGCGCGCATGCGTCCGCTGATCCTCTTCCTGGACGACCTACACTGGGCGGACGCAGACACGCTGGCCGTGTTGAGCCGCCTTTCCCAGCGGCTGCCCGATCTACCCATGCTCACACTGCTGGCCTATCGCAGCGGCGACCTGCCCGAAAACGAGGCGCTAATTACGCTCCTGCACGCCTTCAATCGGGTGCAGCAGGACAGTCTGATCCAGGTCCCGCGCCTCTCGCAGGCCGCGGTTCACGCCTATGTGGACCAGTTCACCGGTCAGGATATCCATGATGGATCCGAGCTGGCCGATTTTCTCTACGAAGCCACCCAGGGCAATCCCCTCTTCGTGAGCGAGGCGTTGCGCGATCTGCAGGAGCGCTATCAGGCCATGCAAAGCCAGGGATCCGATGCGTTGACCGAGGATTGGTCCAGCCAGTACCAGCGGGTGCTGAGCATGCGTCACAACCAGCGCATCCACGAGATCATCCAGGAACGCATTGATCGCCTGCCCGCCAGCGCACTCAAGGTGCTACAGCTTTGCGCGGTCATCGGTCGCGATTTCAGCCTGGATTTGCTGGAGACCGCATCCGCAGAGGACCCGCTCGAGGGCGTGGAGGTGCTCCTGGAACGCCGTTTCCTGTTGGAACGCGCAGATGAACGGCTTGATTTCAGCCACCAGATCGTGCGTCAGGCCGTCTATGCGCGGCTGAATTCACTCCAGCGCCGTCGCCTGCATCGCCAGGTGGCGGATGCGCTGGTCAAGTTGGGCCGCGCGCGTACGAATCCCAGCGATGCGGCCTTCCATTTCAGCCAGTCCGGGACCGGGGCGAAGCCCTACTATGGCCGTTACAGCGTGCTGGCCGGCGAACAGGTGCTGGGTAGCTTTGGCTTTCACCAGGCCATCGAACATTTCGACAACGCCCTGGCCGCGTTGGAAAGCCTGGATAACGAAGAGAGCGCCGACTACATTGGCCGCGCCCTGCAAGGGCGGGGCCTGGCCTATGAAAGCCTGCTCGACCCGGACGGCGTGACCGACACCTACCGGCGTCTTCATCGCTGGGCCCGCCGGCAAAACGATCTACAACTCATGCTGACCGCGAACACGCGCCTGGCTTCCATGTTGGAGTTGGTGGGGCAGCAGCGGGAAAGCAACCAAATGCTGCTGATGCTGGTGGATGCGCTCAGAAGCAACGACATCATCGTCCGCTCGCCCACCATCACCGATCTGCTGGAGCGCCGCCGGCGTATTTACAGCCCCTACGAGACCGATGACCGCAACAGTTGGGACGCCTTCATCCCGCCGCCGCCCGCGCCCACCGCCCCTGTAGAGGATGTGCGTTCGCTGTTGGAACCCGTGCATGCAGTGATGCCGCTGCTCGCCTATGGGTGGACATTGCGCGTCCAGGGGCAACTGGACCTGGCCAGCGAATGCCTGGAAGCAGCCATCGATCTGGCCATAAAAACCGGACAACGCCCCCTGGCCAGCATCGCCTACTTCCAACTGGCCGTCACCGCACGCATGCAGGGCGATCTGGAGCGCAGCCAGGAGTTGAACGAGCGCAGCATGGCCCTCAATCGTCAAGGCGACACCACGGGCGAACTGGTCAGCCTCTGGCCGCGGATCGCCAGCGCTTTCCAGTCCCTCCACGCTGGCCGCCCGGACGAGGCCGAACGCCGGTTGCAGCGGGTGACCGATTTCCTGGACAGCAGCGACGCCTTCCGCAACCACCGCAACAGCGCCAAGATTGGCCTGGGGCTGGTGGCTCTGGGCAAGGGAAATGTGAGGCGGGCCAAACAGTTGATCACAGAGGCGCTGTCCGATCCTATCAACCTCTACCCCTACACCCATGTCCAAGGGCTGTTGGGGCTGGCCGATATCGCGGCTCGGGAGGATGATTTGACGCTCAGTCGTTCTCTGCTGCGGCGGGCGTTGCGGTTTGCGGGGCAACGTAGCTTGATCGAGGAATATGTGGAGGTGGTGCTGGAGATCGCGCGCCTGCGCCCGGCCAATGCGCCGGTGCAGCAGTTGCTGCGCGAGTCGTTGGATCACCTGCGCAGGGCCGGTATGGTCTATTCCGTCGCGCGCCTGGAAGATGCACTGGAAGACGCGCGCCTGGAGACGACGGCGGATCAACCGTCTGCCAGGCTGTCAGCGAAAACAGGGTAATAGAACGACAAAAGCAATAGAACGCGGATTTGACGGATTGAGCGGATCTGCACGGATTCTTCAAAAGAAAATCCGGCTGTTTCCGCCAAATCCGCGTTCTATTGTTCGGTCAGATTTTATTGCTTCATTCCCCAACGCACGTAGATACTGGCCTCGCCGGCCTCTTCATAGTATTCCACCACGACTTTATGCGGCCCGCCGTAGATATAGACGTCCGCGGCGTATTCAGTCGCAGGATGCTCGCCCCAGCCATCGATGACCTGAATGTCATCGATGTAGACGCGCACGCCGTCGTCTGACGTGGCCAGGACGCGGTAGCTACCCTGCTGGAAATTGACCGTCCGCTCCCAGCGCACGCTGAAGCGATCGTTGGGAACGCCCTCGCCCGGACTGCCCGTATACCAGTTGAACCGGACTTCCGGGTCCTGGCGGGTGAAAACGGGCGAACCCTCAAAGTACTTGTTGTTATAGTAATAGCCCGTCCAGTAGGAATCAGACGGTGGCATGGGCGGCTGCGGGCATGGCTGGCCGCACGGCGGCATGGGCGGGTAGACGGGGGGCATGGGCTTAGGCGGCATGGGCTTCGGTGGCATGGGCTTCGGTGGCATGGGCTTCGGTGGCATGGGTTGCATTTCACCGCCTGGGATGCAGAGGGTCTGTCCGGCGTAGATCAGGTGCGCGTTCCAGATGCCATTTGCCTGCATAATGGCGTAGGGGGAGATGCCGTAGCGATAGGCGATGCCCGATAGAGTCTCTCCCCAGCGGACCGTGTGCTGGGTTTGGCAGGATGGATAGCCCGGCGCCATGGGCGGCATGGGTTGCATCCCGCCGCTGGGGATGCAAAGCTTCTGCCCGGCGTAAATTTGGTTCGGGTTGCGGATACCGTTGGCCTGCATCAGGGCCCGCACGGAGACGCCGTAGGACACGCCGATTTGAGAGAGGGTCTGACCGTAGCGGACGTAATGATAGGTGCGACAGCCGCCGCCGTTATAGGCCGGGGCATTGGTGACATCGGCATTGGGCGCAGCCTGGACCGTGGCCGGTGTGAAGAGTCCGACCAGGATCAAGGCTAGCGTCAGCGCTACAACGGTTAAGCGCACGCCTGTTTTCATTCGATTCATTTGTTGGCTCCTTTCATGATCGCCAAAGATAGCGATAACAATGACATCATCTACCTACAAATTTTCAGCTTGCAGGCCGATTGAACGACTGGTTGCTCAAAACGTGAACTTCTGACCCCGCACCGGAATTTCGACCTGATCGTAATGGGCGTCTCGCAGTTTTCCCGCCAAGGCGTCGATGGCTTTTGATTCGCCATGAACCAGGAAAAGCTTCTGCAGACGGTGGCGGTCGAACCCCCGGGCGAAGGAAAGCAGACCCCGCTGATCGGCGTGGGCGCTGTAGCCGTCGATGGAGGTCACCTGGGCGCGCACATCATATTCCTCACCAAAGATGCGCACCCGTTTGTCGCCGTCCTTCAAACGCCGCCCCAGGGTGTTCTCGGCCATGAAACTGACGAGCAGAATGGTGTTGCGGGGGTCGCCGATGTTGTTTTTTAGGTGGTGAAGGATACGCCCGTTCTCAGCCATGCCACTGGCGCTGATGATGATGGCAGGCTCGGACAGGCTGTTCAACTGCTTGCTGCGCTCCACATTGCGCACATACTCCACCCGGTTATAATCGAAGGGGCTGTGTCGCCTGCCCTCGACGACGAAGTCGCGCACCTCGCTGTTCCAGGATTCCGGGTGCATGCGGAAGACGTCGGTGGCGTTGACGGCCAGGGGGCTGTCCACAAAGACGGGCACGGGCGGGATCTCGCCGGCCGCGTCCAACTGGTTCAATGCGTAGACGATCTCCTGGGTGCGCCCCACCGCGAAGGAGGGGATGATGACCTTACCACCCCGCCCTACGGTTTCGTTGACCACCTTGCGCAGCTTCTTACGGGCTTCGGCGTACTTCCCGTGTAAGCGGTCGCCATAGGTGCTCTCCATGATGAGGATGTCCGCGTCATGCATGGCTTCCGGCGGCTTCAGGATGGCGACCTCCTTGCGTCCAATATCGCCACTGAAGACCAGCCGCCATTTCCCACCGCTGGCGCGTTCTTCGATCTCCAGTTGCACAAAGGCCGCGCCCAGGATATGGCCGGCGTTGAAAAAGGTCAGCTTGACGCCATCGGCGATGGTCACCGTGCGATGGAAACCCATGCTGATGAACTGGGGCAGGCACTGCTCCGCGTCAAGGCGGGTGTAGATGGGATCGACCTCTGGCTCCCCCTTGCGCCGCCGTTTTTTGTTCAGGTAGTAGACGTCCTGCTCCTGGATGTGGCCGCTATCCAGCAACATGTATGCGCTCAGGTCCCGGGTGGCCGACGTGCACCAGATGTTGCCCGTGAACCCCTGCTTGACCAGGTTCGGCAGGTTGCCTGAATGATCGATGTGGGCGTGGCTCAGCACCACCACGTCGATGGAAGTTGGATCAAAGGGAAAGTTCAGGTTGCGTTCGTAGGTGTCCGCGCGATGACCCTGATAGAGTCCGCAATCCAGCAGGATACGCTGGCCGTTGACCTCGATCATGTGCCTGCTGCCGGTCACCTCGCGGTCGGCGCCAAGAAAAGAGATGTGCATAGGATGCCCCCCAATGGTATGGCGAATCAACGCCGCCGGACACGGACGCAGCAAGCGCGCGCTGCTGATCCGACTGCATCTACCATGACGTCAGAACTGCCTGTGGGATACGCGTTATACGCCACCAGCAACGACAGCCGGATTCAGACTTGGAATCCACTGTCGATGACATGACAAGGCGCGAGGCCGTTGGCGGCCTCCTTACAGAGAGGGGTGCATCAGGGCTATTGTAAAGGATTTGACGCGAAAACTCAAACTCGCATACACTCACCCTACATTCCCCCCACAATCGCGGTGAATTGGTTGTTATCGCTCCACTCCCACAAGTGACAGTTTGCTTAAAATCGAGTACACTGAACGACACCCCTCGAGGCCCGCCCGGAACAAGCCAAACAGTCGCCATGAGACCGAGACGAACATAACCCGTGCTAATCTGCGTAATCCGCGGTTCCTGTAAAAGAGCCGCACCAACCAGACTTTAAACTGAAGTTAGAATGAAAACACAACTTATTTCGGAAGTGATGGTACACTATAGAAAAGTGAAAACCAGTGAATGCACCCGAAAGGAAAGCGAGCATGCTCCGTCCGGATTTTGCCAAATGGGATCAGACCCAGGCTGAAATATTACGATTATCCA
>JAJRVT010000298.1 GCA_024277175.1 Chloroflexota bacterium
CAGGGATTTGGTCGGGCGGCTCGTTTTCTTCACAGCCAGCATATCTATCGTTCCAAGGACTTGCCCTATCGCACGCAACTGGTTCCCCTGGCCGCAGCCCTGGTTGTGCTCGGCCAGGAAGCCGAACCTGTCGGAGCGCAAAAACGCATTGCCCGTTGGTATTGGAGCGGTGTCCTGGGTGAGCTTTACGGCGGGGCTGTAGAAAGCCGTTTTGCCCGTGATGTGCCGGAGCTGATTGAATATGTGCGTTACGGCGCTCCGGAGCCTAAAACTGTTCAGGACGCTAATTTCGACGCCACGCGCCTTTTGACGCTGCGCACGCGCAACAGCGCTGCTTACAAAGGCATTCACGCCCTATTGATGAAATCAGGTTGCCGAGATTTTCGCACGGGTGATTCCATCACCATGCAGACTTTTTTCGATGACAGCATTGATATTCATCACATTTTCCCTCAGAAATGGTGTAAGTCTGCGGGTATAGCGCCTGAAAAATACAATAGCATCATCAACAAAACAGCCATTTCATCCCGCACCAATCGCATCATCGGTGGACAAGCGCCATCGAATTATCTTCCCAAGATCGAGGCGGATGCAGAGTTGAGTCGCGACGAACTCTCATCCATTCTGAAAACGCATGGCATCGATCCCAAACTGGCTTATGCCGACAATTTTGAACAATTCTTCGCTCAACGAGGCTCCTTTTTAGTCGGGTTAATCGAGAAAGCAATGGGCAAAACCGTTGCGCAAGAAGGCGCTGATTTTTTGGCAGATACTCCTAACGAAGAATACCTTGAGGAAATTCCCGAATGGGCGGAGGAAGACGAGGAGGAGAACGAAGAACTGGTTGAAATGGACGATTCGAACAATACCCTGATTTCCCGGCAAGATGAAATCGGGGAGAAGGAAGAAGAACAACGGAAGGAAGTCCATGATGAGATCAGTGATCTTGAACTGCGTTTCCACCAGGCGATGATTGACATTTATCAAACGGCAAAGAACGAACTACACTATACGGCATCTTACGTCATACAAATGGTTTCGGAATTGGGTGGTTTGGAAACAGCACGTCGATTACTGACCAAAGATGAGCTTTCAGATGGTTTCACAGAACTTTATTTGCGTGACCGTCTCGATTTAACAGTGGAGGCGCATGTGATCAAGCCTGAATTCCGCCCGCTGTTCACCCCTGAAGAGATTGCCATCGCCGAAAAACGACTCAGAGATTTGGATTATCCTTTCGAACAATGATTGACAAAAAGAACTGGTCGCGCGTTCGCTTTGGTGACGTCGTCAAACAGATCAAAGACAAGGTCGATCCCCGCGCTGCCGGGATCAAACGCTATGTCGCCGGTGAGCACATGAAAACCGATGACCTCCGCATCCGCACCTGGGGCGAAGTCACTGATGATTACCTGGGTCCGGCTTTTCACATGCGCTTCAAGCCGGGACAGGTTCTTTACGGCTCCCGCCGCACTTATCTGCGCAAAGTGGCTGTGCCAGATTTCGAGGGCGTCTGCGCCAACACAACCTTTGTGCTGGAAGCAAAAGACCCGAAGGCTCTGCTTCCGGAGCTGCTTCCCTTCATCATGCAGACGGAAAGTTTTGTTCAGCACTCCATCAAACAGTCGAAAGGATCGGTGAACCCCTACGTCAATTTTACGGACCTGGCGTGGTACGAATTCGCCCTGCCCCCGCTGGCCGAGCAACGGCGGATTGCGGAGGTGTTGCAAAGCATGCTAAAAACGATTGAGGCGATCCAAACAGCCTTGGAGAACCTTTCCATAATGAAAAATTCTCTCATTCAGGAACGAAGTGAGAAATTTGGACGAAGTGGTTTCGTAGAGTTTCAATCTATTGTAAACCGGATTGAGTCAGGCAAAAGTCCTAGCGCCCGGCCTGAGCCAGCCAAAGAAGGAGAATATGGTGTTTTAAAGGTTAGTGCAGTAAGTGATTGGAGGTTCATTTCTGTAGAGAATAAGAGTATTGATGTATCTGACTATATGAGTCAATTTGAGGTCAAGAAAGGCGATTTTTTGGCTACTAGAGCGAATGCCGATCCTCATTCTGTTGGTCGTACATGTATCGTTACGGAGACTCCTGTAGGACTAATGCTTTCGGACAAAACATGGCGCATTGTTTTCAAGATGAACAATCCGTATTCTGAAATTGGAATACTCGCTTGGACAAAAAGTCCTCCATTCCGAAGTCATATCCTGAAACACTTATCTGGAACGGATGCAAAAAACATTTCACAATCAAAATTTCTTAAAGGGCCATTTCCTGCTTGTTCACCTGAAGAATTTAACTCCTTTGCAAATGAAGTGATAACGCTTCTCTCAAGTGAAACAGCATTTGGAATGAGAAAAATACGGTTGCGTAAGTTATTCAAAAGATATCTTGACGAAGTGATAGGAACGTAGCCATGTTTAACGAAGAGAACGCGGTCGAGAATTACGTCCGGAACCTGCGCAGCGGGCCGCCGCCCGGGCGCGGGCAGGGGTTGCGGACGTCCCCGGCACGGGCCGCCGCCACTCCCGTCAGCGAAGATTCCCCTGGCCCGTGCCGGGGACGTTTACATCAGAAAGGATTCCCCCATGCCAAGACGCAAAATCCAATTCACCAAAGGCGCAATCTATCACATGTACAACCGGGGCGCCGACCGTATCTCCATCTGCCGCAGTGAAGAGAACTATCGTTTCCTGCTCACATTGATGAAACGTTACCTGCAACCGCTGCAAGTGACAGTCATCGCCTATTGCATCCTGCCCAACCACTATCACTGGCTGATCCGACAGGGCGGGGAGACACCCGCGGGGCTCTTTCCACAGCGGGTTTTCAACGCCTATGTCAAAGCCTTCAACAACGCCTATGGGCGCACGGGCACGCTCTTCGAAGACCGGTACAAGGCCATCCGGGTGGAATCAGACGAGTACCTGCGCCATCTCTGCTGCTACATCCACGGCAACCCGGTGCGCCATGGCATCGCGGCCGCGCCGGAGCTCTGGCCCTATTCCAACTACCTGGACTGGATCGGCAAACGGCCGGGGACCATGCTCGATCCGGAATTCATGCCCGCGCATTTCGGCTCTGCGGATCGATACACCGCCCGCCTGCACGCTTACTTGAATGGGCGGGTTCCGCTGCCGGGCGGCTTGCAGAATTATCTGGATGAGTTGTAGGATGTGGGCAGGTTAAACGTCCCCGGCACGGGCCAGACGCACTCTGGGTAACGTAAAAATTCGTGGCCCGTGCCGGGGACGTTACTCCGCCCGTGCCGGGGACGTTTAACTGGGGACGTTAAATCCGACATCAGAGGAACCCATGAACCGCTTCAACGAAGAAAACGCAGTCGAAGATTTCGTCCGTGACTTGCTCTGCGGCAAGCCGGCCAAATCGGAACTGCTCGTGATCGAAGCCGGCGCTCCCTATGTCACCGCGGGCCGGGGAAGTCGGGGGGCGGGCTGGCAGTTTGTCCCTGCCATCGCCCTGCCCCGCCAGCCCAAGGACGCTTTCGTCGAAAAGTATGCAACGGAAGCCCTCATTCGCCTCAACCCGACCATCGCCGATCAACCCGAACGGGCTGACGAGGTGCTATACAAACTGCGAGCCATCGCGCTCTCAGTGCGCAGCGACGGCCTGATCGGGGCCAACGAAGAGTTCACCGCCTGGCTGCGGGGCGAACGCTCCATGCCCTTCGGCCACAACAACGAGCATGTCACCGTCAAACTGATCGACTTCGATGACCTGGACCAAAACACCTACGTTGTCGCGTCCCAGTACACCTTTCGGGCCGGGGCCGCCGAACGTCGAGCCGATGTCGTGCTGTTGGTCAACGGCTTTCCCCTGGTGCTGGTGGAGGCCAAAACGCCCGTGCGGGACGCCATCAGTTGGGTGGACGGGGCCATGCAGGTCCACAATGACTACGAACGCTTCGTCCCCGAACTCTTTGTCTGCAATGTATTCAGCGTCGCCACCGAAGGCAAGGAAATGCGCTACGGGGCCATCGGCGCACCCGTGGAGCAGTGGGGTCCCTGGCGGCTGAAAGAAGACATCCCCCCAACTTCTCTGGCCGACGTGGGGCGTCAGATCGAATCCCTGTTGCGTCCCCATGTCATCCTTGACATCCTGGCCAACTTCACCCTTTTCGCCACCGACAAACGCAACCGTCGCATCAAGATCGTCAGCCGCTATCAGCAATACGAGGCCGCCAACCAGATCGTACAGCGGGTGCTGGCCGGCTATCCGCGCAAGGGACTCATCTGGCACTTTCAGGGGTCGGGCAAATCGTTGCTCATGGTCTTCGCCGCGCAGAAACTGCGCCTGCAACCGGCCCTGCGCAACCCCACCGTCATCATTGTGGTGGATCGCCGGGACCTGGACACGCAGATCAGCGCCACCTTCCACGCCTCTGACATCCCCAACCTGGTCAAAGCCAAAAGCCGGGCCGAACTAGAGCGGCTGTTGCGTCAGGACACCCGCAAGATCATCATCACCACCATTTTCAAATTTGGCGAAGCCGAAGGCGTCCTCAACGAACGAGAAAACATCATCGTTCTGGTGGATGAAGCCCATCGCACCCAGGAGGGCGATCTGGGCATGAAGATGCGGGCGGCGCTCCCCAACGCCTTCCTCTTCGGCCTCACGGGCACCCCCATCAACCGCCGCGATCGCAACACATTCTACGCCTTCGGGGCGGACGAGGACAGCAACGGCTACATGAGTCGCTATGGCTTTGAGGAATCCATCCGCGACGGAGCCACCCTGCCCCTGCACTTCGAGCCTCGCCTCATCGACCTGCATATCGACAAGGAAGCCATCGACGAGGCCTACGCGGAGCTCACCGGCGGTCTCTCTGACCTGGATCGGGAGACCCTGACCAAAGCCGCTTCCCGCATGGCCGTGCTGGTGAAGACGCCCGACCGCATCCGGGCCATCTGCGCGGACATTGCCCACCATTTTCAGACGAAAGTCGCGCCCAACGGCTTCAAGGGCATGGTGGTCACCTTCGATCAGGAAAGCTGTCTGCTCTACAAGGCTGAACTGGATAAATATCTGCCACCTGAAGCCAGCGAGATCGTGATCTCGGTCTCAGGCAAAGAGCGGGAGGATAAACGCTATCGCCCTTACAAGCGCAGTCGGGACGAAGAGGAAAAGCTGCTGGACCGCTTCCGGGACCCCGATGATCCGCTGGAACTGCTTATCGTCACCGCCAAATTGCTCACCGGCTTCGACGCCCCGATTTTGCAGGCCATGTATCTGGACAAGCCCCTGCGGGATCACACCTTGCTCCAGGCCATCACCCGCACCAACCGCACCTATGGTGACCGTAAAACCCACGGTCTCATCGTCGATTATCTGGGTGTATTCGATGACGTAGCCAAATCCCTGGAGTTTGATGAAGAAGGTTTTCGTCAGGTCGTTTCAGGCATCGAAAATCTCAAAAATCAGTTGCCGGAAGCCATGCAGAAATGCCTGGCCTATTTCCCGGGCGTGGACCGCAATATCAGCGGCTACGAGGGCCTGATCGCAGCCCAGGAATGTCTGCCCAACAACGACGTGCGGGACGCGTTCGCCGCCGACTACAGCGTACTCTCCAAGCTATGGGAAGCCCTTTCCCCCGATCCCGTCCTCCAGCCATATGAAACCGACTATCGCTGGCTCTCCCAGGTGTATGTCTCTGTACAGCCCACCACGGGCCAGGGTCAACTCATCTGGCACGCGCTGGGCGCAAAGACCATCGAACTCATTCACCAGAACGTCCGGGTCGAGGCCATCCACGATGATCTGGAAGAGATCGTGCTGGACGCCGAATTGCTGGAGGCGGTGCTGACCACGCCCGATCCGGCGCGCAAATCCAAGGAGATCGAGATCAAGATAGTGGCCCGCCTGCGCCGACACATGCATGATCCCCGCTATCGGGATCTCTCCGAACGGCTGGAAGACCTGAAGGAGCGCCATGAGCGCGGGCAATTGCACAGCCTGGAATTCCTCAAGGCCCTGCTGGACCTGGCCACCGATCTGGTGCAGACGGAGAAGGAGACCCCGCCCGAGGAGGATGAAGACCGGGGCAAAGCGGCGCTCACCGAACTCTTCGAGGAGGTGCGCAACTAGGACACGCCCATCGTCGTGGAGCGGGTGGTCAACGATATCGACGAAATCGTGCGTTACGTGCGCTTTCCCGGCTGGCAATCCACCAGCGCAGGCGAACGCGAGGTGCGCAAAGCCTTGCGTAAGACCCTGTTCAAATATAAACTTCACCAGGATATGGAACTGTTCGACAAAGCATACGGATATATTCGACAGTATTATTGATGCGATCTTAACGTCCCCGGCACGGGCCAGGAATTTTTCGCTGACCGGACTGGCGGTGGCCCGTGCCGGGGACGTTCCGACGGCATCATCCACGTGCCGGCATCATCCACGTGCCGGGGACGGACCACAGCAATTCCGTTAACCGGGGATCTCCTGGTCCGTCCCCGGCACGTTCCAACAGGAAAACCACCATGAAAACACCAGTCGATCTCCTCATCATCAACGCCGGCCAGGTCGCGACCTGCGCCAGCCAGGACGGGCCCAAGCGGGGCCCGGCTTTGCGCGATCCGGGCCTCATCGATCACGGCGCGGTGGCCTGCAAGGACGGCCTCATCGTGGACGTCGGTCCCACGGACGCGCTGGCCGCGCGCTACCAGGCCGACGAAACCGTGGACGCAAATGGGCGGGCCGTCATCCCCGGGCTGGTGGACCCCCACACCCACGTGGTCTACGCCGGCGACCGGGTGGGCGAGTTCGAGTTGCGCATCCAGGGCGCGAGCTACATGGAGATCATGGCCGCGGGCGGCGGCATCGTCAGCACCATGAAGGCCACCCGCGCGGCGTCGGTGGAGGAACTGGTGGCGTCGGCCCTGCCGCGGCTGGATGCCATGCTGGCCCTGGGCACGACTACCGCGGAGATCAAGAGCGGCTATGGCCTGGAAACCGGGGCCGAGCTGCGCATGCTCCAGGCCGCGGCCGAGCTGGACGCACGCCATCCCATGGACATCGTCCCCACCTTCCTGGGCGCGCACGCGGTCCCGCCCGAGTACGCGGGGCGGACGGACGACTACGCGAATTTGGTTGTCGAAGAGATGATCCCGGCCGCGGCGGCATGGTATGAAGGCTCCGACTTCGCCGCGCGCGGCGTCCCCCTCTTCAACGACGTCTTCTGCGAGCAGAACGCCTTCGATGTGGCCCAGTCCCGGCGGGTGCTGGAGGCCGGGCTGGCCCGCGGGCTGCCGGTCAAGGCCCACGTGGACGAGTTCACCCCCCTGGGCGGGCTGAGCCTGGCCGTGGAACTGGGCGCGGTCTCAGCCGATCACCTGGACGCGACCACGCCGGAGGAGGGCGCGCGCCTGGCCGCTTCCGGGACCGTGGGCGTGGTCCTGCCCGCGGTCAACTTCAACCTGGGCAGCGCCCACTTCGCGGACGCGCGCAGCCTGATCGACGCCGGCGCGGCCCTGGCCCTGGCCACGGACATCAACCCCGGCTCCGCGCCCTGCCCCTCCATGCCCCTGGTCATGGCCATGGCCTGTCGCTACCAGAAGCTGCTGCCCGCTGAAGCCCTCAACGCGGCCACCATCAACGCGGCCCACGCCCTGGCCCTGGGCGACCGGATCGGCTCCATCGAAGCGGGCAAGCAGGCCGATCTGCTGATCCTGGATGCGGCCGACTACCGCCACCTGGCCTACGAATTTGGCGGCAACCTGGTCCGGACGGTCATCAAACGCGGGCGGATTGTGAGACGAAACGGGAAAATTTGACGCAAAAGCGCAGGGACGCAAAGGGTCGCAGAGGATTTTCGGCCAAACTTTTATGTCAACAATTAAAATGTAGGCGCGGCTTGCAGCCGCATGTTCTCCTTGTTTCAGATCAACGGATTCGTGCGGCTGCAAGCCGCGTCTACGGAGCACACCACAAAAAGAAATCAGAGAAACCATGCGCGAAGAAATAGCAGAACTGGAAGCGGTCGCCCGGCGACTGGAACCCGACGCGAGCGAGCGCAGCCGTTTACAGAGCCAGGTGGCGGCCTACGCCGAAGCCTATCTGGCGGGTATCGACGACGCCCCGGCCCGGAGCCCGCGCCCCGACGGCGGACGCGGGCTCTATGACTCCCCCGTCACCGAAGAGGGAATCGACATCCGGGAGGCCCTGGCCCTGCTGCACGACAACGTGGACACGGTGGGCCTCAACCCGCCGTCCGGGCGCTACCTGGGCTATATCCCCGGCGGCGGCGTCTATCCCGCGGCCTTGGGCGACTACCTGGCCGCGGTCACCAACCGCTACACCGGCATCTACTACGCCAACCCCGGCGCGGTGCGTATGGAGAACATGCTCCTGCGCTGGATGGCGGGGGTGGTGGGCTACCCGGAGGACGCGGCCGGGCACCTCTCATCGGGCGGCAGCATGGCCAACCTGACCGCGATCGTCACCGCGCGCGACGCCCACGGCATCGTCGGCGACGTCATCCCCAGAGCCGTGGTCTACATGACCGAGCACGCGCATCACAGCATCAAAAAAGCCCTGCACATCGCCGGCGTAGACCAGGCCGTCCACCGCACCGTGCCCGTGGACGAGCGCTACCGCATGGACGCGGCCGCGCTGGACGCGGCCATCACTCGCGACCAAGAAGCGGGGCTCCAGCCATGGCTCATCATCGCGGCCGCGGGCACGACCAACACCGGTTCCGTGGATCCCCTGGCCGACATCCGCCAGATCGCCACCAGCCACGGGGTCTGGTTTCATGTGGACGGTGCGTACGGTGCGTTCTTCGCCCTCTGCCCGGAAGGAAAGGCGGTTCTGCGCGGCATGGGCGAGTCCGACTCCATCATCATGGATCCCCACAAGACCCTCTTCCTGCCCTATGGCACGGGCGCGGTGCTGGTGCGCAACCGTCGGGACCTCTTCGCGTCCTACGACGTGGAGGCCGACTACATGCAGGACGCGCGCGGGAGCTATGAGGAGGTGTCGCCGGCCGACATCTCGCCCGAGTTGAGCCGCCATTTTCGCGGCCTACGCATGTGGCTACCCCTGAAACTGGCAGGCGTCAGGCCGTTCCGGGCCGCGCTCTCAGAGAAGATCCAGCTCGCCCGCTATTTCCACCGGGAGATACAACGGATCGACGGCTTCGAGGTCGGTCCCCATCCCGACCTGTCAGTGGTTATCTACCGCTACCGACCGTCCCGGGGCGACGCCGACGAATTCAACCGTCGGCTCATCCGGCGCATCCAGGATGAAGGACGCATCTTTGTCAGCAGTACGCGCATCGACGGACGCTTCATGCTGCGGCTGGCCGTCAGTTGTTTCCGCACCCATCTGGGTGATATCGACGAGACGCTGGCGGTGCTGAAGCGGACGGCGCGGGAGATGGAGGGGTGACAAGATGACTGTCTCCCCCAAGATTGGGGGCCGGGGGGCTGACAGGCTGACCTCTCCCCCAAGATTGGGGGCCGGGGGGCTGACAGGCCGACCTCTCCCCCAGGAACTTACATTGAGTTGACCAACAACCGGGTACAATGAAACCGGAAAGGGGTCAACGATGAATAACAACGAAGCACGGATCGGATTCGAAGCGTACCTGAATCGACTCTATG
>JAJRVT010000299.1 GCA_024277175.1 Chloroflexota bacterium
ACCTGGACCAGGCGCAGGTCTTCCAACAGGACCTGGCCGCCATCGGCGTGGAGATGGAGCTGCTGCCCACGGAGCTGCCCCAATACTGGCCGATCCTGATCGACAAGCGCGACTTCAAAATCGTGTCGCACGCCACGGGCGACGCCACGGTCGACCCCAGCGGCCTGTTCGAGGGCGCGGCCTGCTGCCGACCTTTCCGCAACTTCTTCGGCATCACCGAGAATGACACCTGGTTCCCCGAATACGAGGAGGTGATCCTGAAGGCTCGCGGCGAGATCGACCAGGACAAGCGCAAGGAACTCTACCATCGGGCCGTGGAGATCCTGCTTGAACAGGGCTGGACGATCCCGACTGCCTGGCGACAGGAAGTCTACGCGCATCGCGATACCATCCAGAACTTCCGTGTGGATATGGACGGCCTGATCTGGCCGGGCGGCATCACGGTTTCGCAGTAGCGCGTTCGTCGGTTCTCCCGGCACGATACGGCCCCGGGTAACGTGTCGGATGTAGGGGCGAGATATATCTCGCCCCTACCGTGTCACGCCGGAGACGTGACCTACGAATTATGGCTCACGGATGGACACGGATTGATGGAACGCAGATTGGAGGGATTCAAGGCCGATTAGGGCGGTTGATCTGCGTGAATCCGTTAAATCGGCGTTATCAGCGTTCTGTTTTTCTTCGTGTCCTTTGTGATCTTTGTGGTGAAATTCTTTGTAGTGAAATTCTAGATAACAGAGGAGAATTTACGGCTCTTGGGTCAATATGCGCTGAGACGGCTCTGGCAGATGATCCCGGTGTTGTTTCTGGTCTCTATCGCCGTCTTTTCCATTATTCATTTGATACCGGGCAACCCTGCCCAGAATCTCGCCGGGCCCAACGCCACCCCGGAGCAGTTGGCGATCCTGGAAGCGCGCATGGGGCTGGACAAGCCGATCTACGTACAATATGTGATCTGGCTGAAAGGCGTCCTGTCCGGCGATCTCGGCGAATCGTTTATCAACAAGTATCCGGTCAGCAAGCTGATGGCGCAGCGCATCCCGGCCACATTGGAGTTGGCCCTGGCCGCGGCCATCATCGGCGTGCTGATCGCGTTTCCGCTGGGCATCCTGGCCGCACTGCGCCCCGGCTCCATTTTTGACCTGATTACTACGGCGCTTTCCGCGCTTTCTTTCGCCATCCCCGGCTTTTTCCTGCTGATCCTGTTGATCCTGTTGTTCAGCCTGCAATGGAAGATATTGCCGCCGTCGGGCCGGCCCGACTTCTTCGAGGAGCCCTGGCTGCACTTGCAGTCGCTTTTCTTGCCAGCCTTCACCCTGGGCGTTGGCGTGGCGGCCAAGCTGATGCGCTATCTGCGTTCCTCCCTGCTGGAAGTGCTGGACCAGGACTACGTGCGCACCGCCCGATCCAAAGGGCTGCGCAGCAGCGTTGTGGTCACGCGGCACGCCATCCCCAACGCCCTGATCCCGGTGGTCACGATCCTGGGGCTGCAGTTGGGCGACCTGCTCAGCGGGGCCATCATCATCGAGACCATCTACGCCTGGCCGGGTGTGGGTCGTCTGACCATTCAGGCCATCGAGTGGCGGGATTATTCGATCCTGCAGGCCAATGTCCTCTTTATCGTCCTGGCCTTCCTGCTGGTGAATCTGCTCACCGACCTGACCTACGGCTGGCTGGACCCGCGCATCCGCTATGACAACAGGTGATTGTTGAGAATCCATGTCTACTGCTAATCTCAGCCTTCAAGACACAAGCCAGCAGAACGCGCTTGCGCCCGCCCGTGGCCATGAAAGCCTGACCGGCGCGGCGATGCGCGCCTTGCTGCGCCATCGATCCGGCATGGTCGGGCTGACCATCACCGTTGTGCTGTTTGCGGTTGCGCTGATGGCCCCGGCCCTGGCCCCCTATGACCCGCTGGAAATGCACACGGTCGACAGGCTGGCGCCGCCGTCCGCGACCTACCCGCTGGGCACCGATGAGTTCGGCCGCGACATTCTCAGCCGTGTGCTGTACGGCGGGCGCGTGGCCTTCAAGGTCGGCGGCGTCTCCATTCTGTTGGCAACCATTGTCGGCGTGACGATTGGTCTGATCGCCGGCTATGAATCCGCCATATTCGACACCGTGGCCATGCGTTTTTTCGACGCGCTGCTGGCGTTTCCCGCCATGCTGCTTGCTATTGTGATTCTGGCGATTCTCGGCGCCGGCATCATCAACGCCAGCCTGGCCGTCGCCATCGTCAATGTGCCTATCTTCGCGAGGCTGGCGCGCGCCAACGTGCTGGCCGAAAAGCACAAGGATTATGTGGACGCGGCGCGCGCCATCGGCGCGAGACCGGCCCGCATCCTCTTCCGCACCATCCTGCCCAACAGCGTCGCCACCATCATCGTGCAGGTGACGGTCTCCTTCGCGGCGGCGGTGCTGCTGGAATCGTCGCTCAGTTTTCTGGGGCTGGGCGTGCCGTTGCCGGCCCCGTCGTGGGGCTCCATGCTGAGCATCGGCCGCGGCTTCATGGCCTATGCGCCCTGGTATCCCATCTTCCCCGGCCTGGCCATCATGCTGCTGGTGCTCGGCGTCTATCTGCTGGGCGACGGGCTGCGCGATGTGCTGGACCCGCGCCGGCAGAAGACGATCATGTAGCGTTTGGCGATTCAGAATGCCGATCTTCCGGGAAGCTGCCAGCTTCCCGGAAGTTATTTGAACCAACCCGTAAACGAAAGGAAATTCGCATATCCATGCCATCTGAAATGAACCACTGGGAACGGGTGCGCGCCGCGATCAAAGGCGAGGAAGTGGACCGCGTGCCGATCAGCCTGTGGCGTCACTGGCCGGGCGACGACGAGACGGCCCAGGGCCTGGCCGCGGCAATGGTCCGCTGGCAGCGGGAGTACGATTTCGACGCGGTCAAGTTTATGCCCACGGGAACCTACGGCGTGCACGATTGGGGCGCGGAGACAGTATACGCCCCCGGCTATCGCGGCAACCGCATCGTGACCAAGTTCGGCCTCACGGAGACGGACCAGTGGCCCGAACTGCCCCGCCTCGATTCGGGCGCGGGCGCGCTGGGCCAGGAGGTGGAGGCCATTCGGCTGGCCGCGGCGGAGCTGGATAACAGCGTGCCCATTTTGCAGACCATCTTCAGCCCCATGACGACCGCGGTGAAGCTGGCCGGCGACAAGGTCTACGCGGACCTGCGCCAGCATCCCGATGCGCTCAAGGCCGGCTTGCAGACCATCGCCGACGTGACGATTGACTTTGCGCGAGCGTGCCTGGAGGCGGGCGCGCACGGCTTCTTCCTCGCCAGCCAGTGCGCGAGCTATCGCATCCTAAACGAAGCCGAGTACCGGGAGTTCGGCGCGCATTACGACCAGTATATCCTCAACGCGGTGCGCGAGGCGTGCGAGTTCAACCTGTTCCACGTGCACGGCGAGGACATCATGTTCGACCTGGCCGCCGGCTATCCGATGGAGATGATCAACTGGCACGACCGTATCACCTGGCCCACGCTGGCCGAGGCGCAGGGACGCTTTGACGGG
>JAJRVT010000300.1 GCA_024277175.1 Chloroflexota bacterium
GCGTGGCCGGCGACGAACGACCAACGACCAACGACCAACGACGAACGGACGGACGAGTTCCAACGTTGCGAGTGCGTCCCACGCCATGGGCCAACCCCGCCCACCCGCCGCGTTCCATGGCGTGGGATGGACGGGTCAGGCGGCCAACAATCAACGGGGGACAGTCAACAATTAACGGCTAACGGTCGGGATGCGGAGCGTTGTTCGTTCCCTGTTGACTGTTCACGTCTTCAACGACCTACTCCATCCCCTCTGCCAACGGCCCAGGCGTCTCTAGCAACCCCTTGATCGTCTGTAGGAACGCGGCCCCGGGCGCGCCGTCCACCAGCCGATGATCGATGGTGAGGCTCAGGGTCATCATCCATCGCTGGGCAATCTTGCCCTGATGCACCACCACCTTCTCCACCACCCGACCCACGCCCAGGATGGCGGCCTCCGGCGGGTTAACGATGGGTGTGAAGCCGTCGATGTCGAACATGCCCAGGTTGGTCACTGTGAAGGTGCCGCCGTTCATCTCCTCGCTGGTCAGTTGACCGCTGCGCGCCCGCTCCACCAACTGGACGCGCAGCCGGGCCAACTCGGCCGGCGTCTTGCGGTCCGCATCCCGCAGCACGGGGACCACCAGCCCGTCATCCAGCCCCACGGCCAGGCCAACGTGAACGTGGGACAGTTGGCGAATGCGCCCGTCCTCCAGGGTGATGTTGACGTTGGGATGCTGGCGGAGGGCCAGGGCCGCGGCCCGCACCAGCAGGTCTGTGTAGGTCACCGGAGCCGTCTCCGCAGCCGCAGCCTTCAGCCGTCGACGCAGATCGACCAGTTCCGTCACGTCGGCCTCGGTGAAGAGGGTGAGCTGGGCCATCTCCTGGAGGCTGGCGTGCATCCGCCGGGCGATGGCGGCGCGCATGCCCGCCAGCGGACGGCTTTCACCGGTCTCTCTCGTTTCTTCCGCCTCTTCCGCGGGCCGGATCTCCGGGGCAACCGGCGGCGCGGGCGTACGCGCCTCTATGGCCGCGCGCACATCCTTCTCCGTGATGCGCCCGCCGGCCCCGCTGCCCTGGACCTGGGCCAGATCGACGCCCTGCTCCCTGGCCAGCCGCTTGGCCACGGGCGAAGCCCGCACCGGCTTCGGCGCAGCAGGAGGAGCCTCGATCGGGACCGCCGGTCGGGCGCCGATAACGGCGCGCACATCCTTCTCGGTGATGCGCCCACCGGATCCGCTGCCCTGAATCCGGGCCAGATCGACGCCGTGCTCCCGGGCCAGCCGCTTGGCGATGGGGGAGGCGCGCACCGGCGTCGACGTCGCAGGGGGAGCTGATTCCGCCAGAGGCGCTTCCACCTCCGCCTTGGTCGACGTTTCCACCGCGTCCATGCGCGCCAGCACCTCCCCGCCCTTCGCCACCGCGCCCTGGGGAACCAGGATATCCGTGAGTGTGCCGTCCGCGGGCGCGGGCAGCTCGAAGGAGACCTTCTCCGCCTGCACGATCACCAGGGTCTCGCCCTTGCGCACCGGGTCCCCGGGGCGCTTGAGCCAGGTGACGATGGCGTACTCCTCTGTCTCGGCTTCCAGATCAGGGGGAAGGATGATGGCTATGTTTGACATAAAGGAAGTTCTCTCAAAACGGATATATTTGACGCAGAGGCGCGAAGGCGCAAAGAAACGCAGAGGAAAAACAAAAGCGTTGTGTTTCTCTGCGATCCTTTGCGTCTCCGCGCCTCTGCGTCAAAGTAGTTCCTCCTACTCCGCGACCAACTCCTTAGCCGCGGCCGCGATCCGGTCCACGCTGGGGATGACGTACTGCTCCATGGGGCGGCTGTAGGGGATGGGGACGTCGGGCACGGCCAGCCGTTTGGGCGCGGCGTCCAGGTAGTCCAGCGCGTCCTCGGCCACAATGGCCGCCAGCTCGCCGGACATGCCGAAGCTCTTGTAATCCTCGTCCACGATCATCACCCGGTGGGTCTTCTTCACTGATTCCACGATGGCCTCCCGGTCCAGGGGAACCAGGGTGCGCAGGTCGATGACCTCGGCGTTGATCCCTTCCTCGGCCAGCTTTTCGGCCGCATCCAGGCTGCGGTGGGCCATCAGCGAGAGGGTCAGGATCGTCAGGTCCGAGCCTTCGCGGCGCACTGCGGCCTGGCCAAAGGGCACGGTGTACGGTTCCTCGGGCACGGGGCCGGTGGCCCGGGGGTTGGGCGTCATCCAGCCCAGACCCATGACACCCTTGTGGAAGAAGAACATGACCGGGTTGTCGTCCCGGATGGCCTGGGTCATGAGCCCTTTGGCGTCATAGGGCGTGGACGGGACCACGACCTTGATGCCGGGTACGTGCGCGAAGAGGCCGTAGAGGCACTGGGAGTGCTGGGCGGCGTCGCTGTAACTGCCGCCGATGGCCGTCATC
Source organism: Chloroflexota bacterium (assembly GCA_024277175.1). GTDB lineage: Bacteria > Chloroflexota > Anaerolineae > Caldilineales > Caldilineaceae > JAJRVT01. Next base: position 2,397 of record JAJRVT010000300.1, read on the forward strand.
AGCACCATGGGCACGTTGACATGGCCGCCTGACATGTAGTGAATTTTGGCCATGTGGTTGTAGATCTGGTCCATAGCTGCGCCGAAGAAGTCGACGAACATGAGCTCGGCGATGGGGCGCATGCCTTCGGTGGCCGCGCCCACGGCCGCGCCGATGAAGCCCATCTCCGAGATGGGCATGTCCATGATCCGCTCCGGGCCGAACTGATCCAGCAGGCCCTCGGTTGCGCCGAAAATACCGCCATACGCGCCCACGTCCTCACCCATGACGAAGACGCTGTCATCCCGCTTCATTTCCTGGGCGATCGCTTCAGAGATCGCCTTCGATGTGGTCAATAGTCTTTCCGCCATCGTATCTTTACTCCTTTATTGGTCATCAAATTCATACTTGTTCAGGTTGGCTCTGTTGGAACGCGGATTGGCGTTGACAAAAGCGGATTTCCACAGATTTTTTCTGAAAATCCGTGAAAATCTGGTTCTATTCAGTAAAATCCGCGTTCGGCTGAAACCCGGTTGACTTGACGTTCGGGTCAGGCGAACACGCCCTCCAGCGCCTCCTCGGGCGCGGGGTAGGGGCTTTCCCGGGCGAATCGTTCGGCCTCGCCCACCAGCGCAGTCATTTCGCCCTGAATTTCGGCGACCTCGTCCTCGCTGAGCCAGCCTTGTCCCTGGAGTTGTGCACCCAAAATATGGATCGGATCCTTCTCCTTCCAGCTTTCCTTCTCGCCGGGCTTGAGATAGCCCTCGGCGTCACCCTCAAAATGGCCCCGATAGCGATAGCAGACGGCCTCGATGATGCTGGGTCCTTCGCCGCGTCTGGCCCGGCCGACAGCTTCCTGCGCGGCTTCATAGACCGCGATCACGTCCTGGCCGTCCACCTGAACGCCGGGGATGCCGTAGGCCGCGCCGCGCTCGGCGTTGCTGCGCACGGCGGTGGAGACGGATTTGGGCACGGAGATGGCGTAAAGATTGTCCTCCACCACGAAGACCACGGGCAGATGGAGGACGGCGGCCAGGTTCAGCGATTCGTGAAACGCGCCGATGTTGGCGGCCCCTTCGCCGAAGAAGGAGACGGCCACCCGATCTTCGCCCCGTTTCTTGATGGCCAGGGCCGCGCCCACCGCGTGGGGGATGCCGCCGCCGACGATGCCGCCGCAGCCAAAGTGCAGGTTGGGGTCGAAGAGGTGCATGTGCCCGCCTTTGCCCTCGCAGAGGCCGGTCTTCTTGCCGAAGATCTCGGCCATCAGCGGCTTCAGGTCCTCTCCCTTGGCGATCAGGTGGCCGTGGGGACGGTGGGTGCTAGTCACCGGATCGTCCGGGCGCAGGTGTGCGCAGACGCCGGCGGCCACCGCCTCCTGTCCGCTGTAGAGATGCATCTCCCCGGGGATGGGGCCGGCGGCGATGTCGAACGCGGGCAGTTTGTCCTCGTAGTACATCTCGCCGACCCGCTCCTCGAAGGTGCGGATCTTGACCATCATACGGTACAAGTCTAGCAATTCGTCTCTGTTCAATGCCATGATCCAGACTCCTTCCGGTATATACTGCAAACATAACGATTCATGATAGCCCGTGGATTGAGCGGATTAGGCTGATTCCATCGGATTTTTTAGAAAAATCCGGTTTGACCCGCTAAATCAGCCCAATCCGCGGGCCATCTAATGCCGGCTGAGGGATCACCGTTCGTGCACGAAAACGCCCGCCTGGCCGGCCGCGCGCAGGGCCGCCAGCACATCCACCACATGCGGTCCATTCTGGCTGAGCCGCACCTCCAGCGGTCGCCCGGCCTGGACCGTGATCTCCCGCTCGCCGTCCAGGGCGAGCACGGTGGGCGCGTGGACGATGGTCCCGCCTTCGCCCACCGCCAGCCAGCGCAGAGAGCGGACGGAGAGCGGGCGGATGAGACCAGGCGCGATGGGGGCCTGCACCCGCCAGGCCTCGCCGCCCGTCCCCAGTTCCAGCCACGCGCCGCGACCGCGCGCATCCGCAGCCTGGGGTAGGTAGCCGGCCACGGCCGACGCACCGATGGAGCCGGCCCGCACCCGGCTCAGGATCACCGTGCGCATCTTGTCGGCCTCCCAGATGGCGCGGCTGGCCGTGAAACGCTCATCGTAGGCCACCACATCCACCAGCGCGATGTCCACCAGCCGCCCCTCGCTCAGGATGTCCAGCCGCCGGGCCATGCGCACCGCGGCCTTGCGCACGCCGGGGACCTTCAACGCCACCACACCCGCGGCCAGGCCGGCCAACGTTCCTTCAACCATGATGGGAAAGACGTTGTTGGTGCCCGTAGAAATGGGGACCAGGGGGACGTAGCCGCAGCCTTTGGCGACGACCCGGTTGGTGCCGTCCCCGCCCAGGGTGACGATGCAGCCGACGCCGGCCGCGGCCATCCGGCGTGCCGCTTGGGTGGAGTCCTCCTGGGCGTGTTGGAGGGGCATGTCGAGCAGTTCGAAGTCCAGCCCCACCTGTGCCTTTTCGTAGGCGGCCAGGGCCAGGCCAAAGGCGTCGGGCATGGCCAGCACCCGGCCTACGCCCAGGCTGTCCAGCCCCCGCAGCGCGCGCTGGATGATGTTGACTTTTTCGTTGTTGTCGAACACGGAACCATGGGCCACCAGGCGGCGGATGTCCTTCCCAGAGGCGGGGTTGGCGATGATGCCGACGGTGGCTGTCACAGTGCAGGTGCTCCCGTGGTTTCAGACGACATCAGGTGGACAGTGGGGGGAGATCAGATTCGGTCGGGGGGATTGTCTTTTATTATAGGGGTTTTTGCTGAAAACTCAAACGCCTTTTTTGGGGGGGCGCCGCGAGTGCGTCCCACGCCATGGGCCAATCCCGTCAACCGGCCGCGTTCCATGGCGTGGGATGGACTCGCCGTTTACCCGAAACCCTCCGGTCCACCCGTCCGTCCCACGCCTGCGGGATTGGCGGGTGGGCGGGCGTGGGGCGCACGCCGGGTCGGGTGTCCGGTTGGCGGAGACCGCCCGGGGCTGAAGCCGCCGGGCTATAACGACAACGCCCCGTGAACTTACATTGAGTTGACCTCTTTCAGGTCTGATTTTACCTGATTTTCGGTCAACTCAATGTAAGTTCATGGGGCGTCTCTGTTGTAGCTCCGTCCGTTCACGGCGGGGCGGACCTGCGCTAAAGCGTACACTACGAACGAGACCTGCGCTACCGGGGATCGTGCGGCCGCAAGCCGCACCTGGTATCTTATAGATGAGGCAAGAAGAGGCCGAGCCGCACCTGAAGATGAATCGAACTTGCTTCGTAGATAGGTCCATCTTGCCTCATTTCACCAAACTGGATACGCTTACTGGAGAC
>JAJRVT010000301.1 GCA_024277175.1 Chloroflexota bacterium
GATTTCGGCCTGAGTCAGTTCATGTTCAACCTGTTCGGCCTGATCATGCCACTGGGTTTCGCCATAGCCGGTCTCATCGGCCAGATAGCGCTCCCACAGCCGGTGGGCGCGGATAATATGGAGCGCGTACTCATGGCCGGCCGGGGTCAGGCGCAGCGCGCCGCCGCTCAGTTCCACCAGATCACGCGCCTGCATGCTCTCCAACAAATCGGCGGCCTTGTTCTCAGAGATCTGAAGTCTGCCGGCCGTGCTCTGGATCGTCACCCGCTCGTTGTTTACCTCACAGAAGTAGAGATGCTTGAGCGCGTCCTCGGTCAGCACGCGCTCGGTGGCGCTGCGGGCCTGCTTCCAGCGCGGGACGATCCCCCGCTGGGGCCAGAAGAAGAGCGCCAGCAGAGCGATGGCAGAGGTCGCGGATAAAAGAGCGATCAACGGGTCTGGCATGGACGTTCCCCTCGATAGTGAAGCATAAAGACGTGAAACGTGAAGTCGCTGCGAGGCTTTTGACGTCACATCATTACCTTCACTCTTCACGTCTTCGTCTTCAGAAACAAAAGTTTAGTTAACACTAAAAAGATTATACATGTTTTTTAATTTGTGTCAATCATACGACGCATGCAACCAGAAACGGGCGCGGACAATTGCATCCAGCCCGCCGCCCATGCTATCATCCAACCATGATGTCAGAACAGGAAGCCTCTCGCCCCGAATCCACCGTATTCGACCGCCTGCCGGAGACCTTCGCCTTCAGCCAGTCCAGCTTGCAGGCCTATGAAAACTGCCCGCGCCGCTTCTGGCTGGCCTATGTGGAGCAACTGCCCTGGCCCGCCATCCAGGCCTCGCCCGTGAGCGAGTACGAGGAGCACATGCGCCAAGGGGCCATCTTCCACCGCCTGGTGGAGCGGGCCGAAAGCGGCATGGCTCCCGACCTGATCGCCGCCGGGCTGACGCCGCCCCTCTCCGACTGGTTCGACGCCTACCTCCGCTTCCGCCCCGCGGACCTACCCACCGAGGTGGTGGAGATTGAGAAGGTGTTGAGCATCCCCTTCGGCGTGGAGGGTGACGACGGCTCTCCGCTTCGGGCCTACCGGCTGGCGGCCAAGTACGATCTCATCGCGGCCGAAGCCGACGGGCCCGTGGTGATCGTGGACTGGAAGACCACCCGCCGCCGGGCCGATCCAGCTGTGTTGCGCCGCCGTTTGCAGAGCATCGTCTACCCCTACGTGCTGGTGGAAGCCAGCCGCAGCCTGCCCTGGGGACCCGTGCGTCCGGAGCAGGTGGAGATGCGCTACTGGTTCACGGCCGCGCCCAGCCAGCCCCTGGTCTTCCGCTACGATGGGGCCCAGCACGCGGCCAACCACGGCCGGCTCCAGACGATGCTGGCCAGCATCCTCGCCGGCGCGGATGAGGCCGACTATCCCAAGGTCCTTGACAGCGAGCTCAACCGGCGACGTTTCTGCAACTATTGCGTCTACCGCAGCCGCTGCAACCGGGGCGACGTAGCCGGCGACCTGGATGAGCTGGACGATCCCGAGGAGTTCTTCGCGGTGGATGCGGGTGAGGCGCTGGAGTTTACGCTGGATGATGTGGTGGAGATTGAATTTTGAGGGTCATTTTCAAGATGTTTGACGACCGTCTATATTGGTGATAGCATACTGCCTGTCAGGTTATTCAATCATCTCACCCATGGAGCCCCCGCCATGTCCACTGTCCTCAATCCCCATGACCGCTATTTCAAGAAAACCTTCGCGCGGCCGGAAGTCGTCCGCGAGTTTCTGCTCAACTTCTTGCCCGAACCCACCTTGGCCCGCCTGGACCTTTCCACGCTAAACTTGCAAAAAGACACCTTCGTGGACCCGGACCTGCGCCAACATTTCTCGGATATGCTCTACCAGGTGGAAACGGTGGAGAAAGAGATGAGCTACGTCTATCTCCTTTTCGAGCACAAGAGCTACTCCGACCCGCTGACTATCTTTCAGATGTTGCGCTACTGCGTGCGCATCTGGGAGCAGGCCCTGCGCGCGGACAAGTCGCTGACCCAACTTCCGCCCATCCTCCCGCTGCTGGTCTATCACGGCGAACAGGCCTGGAACGCGCCCGTGGATATGGTGGATCTGCTGGCAGGCGACGAGGCGCTCCACATATACGGCCCCCGCTTCAGTTGCCAGTTGCTTGACCTCTCCGACTGGGACCCCGATGACATCCGGGAGAGCGTTCTTCGGGTGGCCTTGCAAGCCATGAAAAATGTTCGCGACCCGCGGCTGGGACAGGAAATGTTGTCCCGGCTGTTGGGTTTGCTGATCGAGTTGACATTGGGAGAGAGTGCGGTAGAATACATCCAGGCGCTGCTGGTCTATCTGACCGCCGCCAGCCCGCACCTAACCGAAGAGGAAGTGCGACGGGCGATTCAGGAAACGTTGAGTGACGAAGGAGGTCAACTCATGCCGACACTGGCTGAAAAATGGTACGAACAAGGCTTCGAAAAAGGTGTGAAGCAGGGCGTTGAACAGGGCATCGAACAAGGTCTTGAACAAGGTCTTGAGCAGGGTCTTGAACAGGGCCGCGAACAAGGTTTAGAGCAGGGAGCGATGCAGACCTTGGTTGGCCTCCTGGAACATCGCTTCGGTTCTGTGGACGCTGAACTGCTGGCGCGACTCAAGCGCCTGACTGTGGACCAGATTCAGTCGTTGAGTCTCTTTGTCCTGGATGCCGAATCCATCGACCAGGTGGCGGAACAGACGCGCCGTTTATCCTATTGAGATGCACCTGCTCGACATGGCGGGGCGAGTGCGTCGCACTGACCAGGAACAGGCCCGATTCTCCCGGCACGCCCGGTCAGTACGATGGACTCGCTCTGTTATTTACTGAGGTGATACGCGAAACCATTGCAGGCAAGTCCCGCATCAGAAGAGGTAAATGCCCCGCTCAACCCTTCAGCAAGCATAGCCAGAACGCGGCTACACAGTCGCGTCCCCGCCCAAATTGACAGAGCAACGGAGTGCGGTAGAATACACTCCGGTCATCCTGTCATCTTGCCACCCGGTCACTTTATGCCCAAACCCTGGACCCTCCTCCCCCCAACCGAGCCCTCGCCAGCCTTGATCGAAACCGTCGGCGGTCACCCGCTGGTGGCGCAACTGCTGGCCCAGCGGGGCATCGCCACGCCGGCGCAAGCCCGCGCTTTCATGGACCCGACTGCCTACACGCCCGCGCCGCCCACCGCTCTCCTGGGCGTGGACGAGAGCGCGCGCCTCTTGCAGGCTGCCATCGACAACGGCCAGCACATCCTGGTTTGGGGCGATTTCGACGTGGACGGCCAGACCAGCACCTCCCTGCTGGTGGATGCGCTGCGCCGGCTGGCCGGGCGAGAGCGGGTTCACTACCATGTGCCCAACCGCTTCAACGAGGGCCACGGCATCCTGCCGGAAAAGCTGAAAACGGTGCTGGACGAACTGCCGCCCATCGGCCTGATGCTGACCTGTGACACGGGCATCGCCGAAGGCCCGGCCATCGGCTACGCGAAGGATCGAGAGCTGACCGTCGTGGTCACCGATCACCATGACCTGACGCCCGAATTTCAAACCATGCAGCCCGGCGAACCGGCTTGGGGACAGGAGGCCGCGACCGTGGGTCAGGAGAGCGTGCGCCGGGCCGACGCCATCGTCAACCCCAAGTTCCAGCCGTCCGGCGATCCCCTGCGCACCCTGCCCGGCGTGGGCGTGGCCTACAAGCTCATCGAACATCTCTACGCGCTCAGCTGCCGCGCTGGGGAAGAAACCAACCTGCTGGACCTGGTGGCCCTGGGCATCGTGGCTGACGTGGCCGAGCAGGTCCATGACGCCCGCTATCTGCTGCAACTGGGGCTGGAGCAACTGCGCAACACCCGGCGCATTGGCCTCAAGGCGCTCATGGAGGTGGCCCGGCTGGACCCGGCCAAGGTGGACGCGGAGTCCATCGGCTTCCAGCTTGGCCCGCGCATGAACGCGCTGGGCCGGCTGGAGGACGCGACCGTGGCCGTAGAACTGCTCACCACCGACGACGCCATGCGTGCAGCCCAGCTTGCCGCCAAAATGGAGCGGCTCAACCAGCAACGCCGCCTGCTCACCAGCCAGATCACGGCCGCGGCCATGGAGATGATCGACAAGCAGCCCTGGCTGTTGGAGTTCAACGGCCTGGTGCTGGCCCATCCGGCCTGGCACGCGGGCATCGTGGGCATCGTCGCCTCCCGGCTGGTAGAGGAGTTCGGCAAACCCACCGTGCTCCTGCTGACGCCCCCGGGAGAGCCGGCCCGGGGCAGCGCGCGCAGCGTCCCCGGCGTAGACATCGGCGCGTCCATCGCCGCGTGCAGCCACCTGCTTATTGGCCACGGCGGCCACCCGGGCGCAGCCGGACTGAGCCTGCCAGCGGAGAACATCGACGTCTTCCGCCGGGAGCTGAGTCGTCAGATCGACGCCCACCGCATCCCCGGCGCGCCCACCGGTTTGCAGGTGGACGCGGTCGTCACCTTGGAGGAGCTAAGCATGGAGCTGGCCGAAGAGTTGCAGCGGCTGGCCCCCTTTGGCGCCGGCAACCCCACGCCCCGCCTCATGAGCCGCAACCTGGCCATCGTCCAGGACAGCCGCATGGGCAAAGACGGCTCCCATAGGCGGCTGACGGTAGGGAGTGTGGAAGAGGGGAGCGCAGAGGGGCGCAGAGGTGACGCAGAGGGGCGCAGAGAGAATGGAGAAACAGGCGGGGGAGAGCAGCGGAGTTTCTGGGGAGA
>JAJRVT010000302.1 GCA_024277175.1 Chloroflexota bacterium
GGCCGCCACCGCGATGACGAACTGTCACCACGCCACGATTGTTGCGACCATGGATCCTGTTCAACGGCGCCAGTAACGAACGCTCCGGTTTGGTTTTCGTGATCTCTTCGAACGTCGAAACCGTCATGTTACGGCGTCCGGTAGAGGTCGGTCGATAAACTTTCACAGCCATAATTCTTGCTCCTCCGACTAGACGCCTTCGAACAACTGGATGCTATCACCCGGCGCCAACGTCACAATCGCCTTCTTCCACTTCGACTTGCGGATACGCTGACGACGTCCGCTCATGGCAGTCTTGGCGGGCATCACGGCGATATTGACCTTGACGACCTCGACGTCAAACGCCTCCTCCACGGCATCCTTCACCTGGATCTTATTGGCGCGCATATCGACTTCGAAGATATACTGGTTATCATAATCGACCAGATCGATCGACTTTTCAGTGACGACCGGCCGTTTAATCACTTCATAAATATGCATGGGTTACTCCTCCGTCGTCGCTGCCGCTTCAGGTGCAGCATCTTCGGGCGCAACGTCTTCCGACGCGACGTCCTCAGGCACAGTGTCTTCCGACGTCGCCACACCCAGCCAGCCGTTGATATGCTCGACCGCGTCTTTAGACATGATCACCAGATCATAGCCCAGCAGATCGCGCAGGTTGAGGTACCCGCTCAGCAAAATTTTCACCTGGGGCAGGTTGCGGGCGCTGCGCCACAACACCTCATTTTTCTCGGCGGGCACCAGCAGCACGCTCTTGCCCTCAGCGCCCAACGCACTCAGGGCCTGGACCATTTCCTTGGTCTTGAGCGCATCCACCGCCAGATCATCGACGACGACGATCTGATCGGCGCTGGCTTTGACGCTCAAGGCGCTGCGCAGGGCGGTGCGGCGCATCTTGCGCGGCATCTGCTTGGTGTACTTACGCGGCCGGGGGCCAAAGACAGAACCGCCGCCAACCCACTGGGGCGCACGGATCGATCCCTGACGGGCGCGGCCCGTCCCCTTCTGGCGCCACGGCTTACGACCGCCGCCGGCGACCTCACTCCGGGTCTTAGTCTTATGGGTGCCCAGACGAGCATTGGCCAACTGGCGAACCAACGCCTGGTGCATCAACGCCTTATTGACCGGCGCGGCGAAAACTGTATCGTTCAGTTCAATCTCGCCAACCTGCGTCCCGGCCATATTATTGATCGACAACATCATAATATCGCTCTCCTCGTTCATTCTTGCGACGTTCTCACACGCAACTCGATGGCGAAAGCGTGGTGGAAGTCGTCAGGCCCTAAGCCCTCGGCTTCTTCACTGCTTCGCGCACGAGCACAAGACCGCCGCGCGGGCCGGGAACAGACCCTTTGATCGCCAGCAAGTTACGGTCGGGGTCCACCAACGCAACCTGCACATTCTGCACCGTCACGCGCTTATTGCCCATCTGGCCAGGCCCCTTCATACCGGGGAAAGTATGGCCGGGCGTCGTGCCCGCGCCGGCGGAGCCGGGCGCGCGATGCCGATCGGACTGGCCGTGGGTTTTGGGACCGCCGGCGAATCCGTGACGCTTGACCACGCCTGCGAACCCCTTACCCTTCGAGACGCCGGTCACATCAACATAGTCGCCCTGATCGAACACATCAGCCTTGATCTCGTCGCCGAGGCCTAGGTCCGGCGCGCCCTGATAGCGCAATTCGACCAGACGACGCAGATTCGGCGCGCCGGCCGCAGCCAGGTGGCCCCGCTGCCCCTTGGTCAATTTACGTTCGGGAGTTTCCTCGAAGCCGATCTGCACCGCGTTGTACCCGTCGGTCTCGACTGTCTTGACCTGGGTGACATAGCACGGCCCGGCTTCAACAATTGTGACGGGAATGACCTGCCCGCTGTCATCAAACAACTGGGTCATCCCCACTTTCCTACCTAAAATTCCACGCATAGCGTCCTCCTAGGACTGACGGCAGTCACGCACTAGGCGCCGACTCGCCACATCATCCCGTTTCGTTGACGAGCCGCCGTCACACATTGGCGGCGAACCGACGTCAACGATCAACTGATGATTTCACCACTCGTTTACAGCTTGATCTCGATATCCACGCCGGCCGGGAGATTGAGACGGGTCAGATTCTCGATGGTCTTACTGCCCGGATCCACCACATCGATCAACCGTTTGTGGGTGCGAATCTCGAACTGTTCGCGGCTGTCTTTGTCGATGAATGTCGAACGCATGACCGTGAACTTCTCGATTCGCGTAGGCAGAGGCACAGGGCCGACGACCTGAGCGCCCGTCTGCTCGGCGGCGTCAACGATCTGCCGCACCGACGCGTCCAGAACCCGGTGATCATACGCCTTCAGCTTGATCCGAATTCGCTGCTTCGCCATAAAAACGCCCTTTCAAAAAATCAGAGAACAGGAATCGGGGATTGAAGCTGGCGAATTCACCTGTCCCAATCCCCGATTTTGCATCTCTTACTTCAGTATCTCGGTGATGACGCCAGCGCCAACCGTGCGCCCGCCTTCCCGAATCGCAAAGCGGCTACCCACTTCCAACGCCACCGGCATGATCAACTCCACCTTCATGGTCACGTTGTCCCCAGGCATCA
>JAJRVT010000303.1 GCA_024277175.1 Chloroflexota bacterium
CTGGCCCAGTTGCTTCATGGTGGAGAGGAACTTTTCCAGCACCGCCATGGTCACCGTGGGGGCTTCGAAGCCGTCCCAGGTCAGATAGCCGTACGCCGGATCATCATACCGGAAGCTGATGGGCATTTCATGCTTTTTCGACGTCAGCGGGTCGGGCAGCGGATAGGGTCCTGGGGTCATGGTCAGGCTCTGGACCGCGTCGTTGCCGGGCAATTTCACATCGATGATCACATCCGCGGCCGCGCTGTCGTCATCGGGGATGGGGAATTTGAGCAGGTTGGCCACCTGGTAGAGCCGTTGGCCGGCATCCGTCCCTGTATTCTGGTTGTAGACGACGGTGGGCAGCACCTCTTCCACGGGCCGGCCGTTGACGGCCAGGACCTCTGTGCCAAAGACCATCCCCGCCTCCGCGGCCGGGGTCCCCGTGACCACGTCAGTGACGATGATGCGCCCGTCGTCCAATTCTGCGGTGTTCACGCCGATATTGAGGGCGATGGGCTGGTTTCGTAGTTGTTCGGCCATGCCCTGCGCCTGGGGTGACCCCGAATTGCCGATAACCGCCTCAACATGGGCGTCATGGATGCTTTGCGCCATTCGGTGCAGCGCGGTTGCGTAAAGGGCTATACCCAGATCTTCCTGACCGGCCTTCGCAAATTCTTCGGCCTTTTCCACATCGGGCAGATACTCGGCTCGGATGGCCTCCCAATCCAGGTTGCGCAGTTCGGTGAAGGAATAGTGGGTGGAGAGGTGATCGATGAGGCTGTTGAAGCTCTCGACGATGCCCTGATCCGAGAAGGCGGGAGAGGCCGCCTGGGCCGCCTCCAGCACGTTCAGTTGGGCTTCTTCCGCACGATCGAAGGTGAAGCCGTCGGGGCCGAAGTGGACCACGGTGTAGCCCTGGGCCACGGGCGCGCTCGGGTCGTCCTCGGTGAAGAGCGCGCCGTCGTCGCCAAAGCCGGTGGGGAAGGCCTGCTGGTCGTCGGCGGCGTAGATAAGCAGATTGCCCTCAGTTATTTCGCCGCTGATCGGGTCGGTGAGATAGGAGTTGAGATCGGCCTTCTGGTCGAGTTGCTGCAGATAGGAATCGCCGTTGATATTGGAGGCCATGGCCAGGCGGAAGATCTGTACGCCCTGATCCTCTTCGCCGTCATTGTCCACGTCCAGGTAGGCGCCCCTTGGCTTCACCGGCAGATCGAATTCGTAGCTCAGGGGCGGCGGGAAGACGGGGGAAGTCATCTTGCCCAGGATCTGGCTTTCCAGGGGCGCCCATTGGGTCTTGTCGCCCTGGATGGTGTAGACCATGTCCAGCAGCGCTGGGGAGGGGAATTCCATAACCATCGGAATGGAGAAATCGGTGTAGTCGATACTGCCGACCAGGCGGATAGGCCCGGCCTCACCTGTGTCGGTCATGGACTCTGTTGCGGTGATGGGCGTGGCCTCTTGCGCGCTGATGGGCGTCAGGAAGGCGAAAGCGCCTACGGTCAGCGCCAGCGCAATCGTTGCCATAGCGAGTGTGATACGTTTGAGATGCATGTGGATGTTCCTTTGTGAGACTTCGTTTGAGTTAGATCAGGGTTTACGGAAGAGCATGACGACGGCGACGATGGAAACGATCAGGGCCAGCGGCAGGATGATCAGCAGATCGACCCGGATATTCGCTTCGGGCGTGAAACGGAGAATGCCCCATTCCCACGCAGCCCAGACCAGCCAGAGGATAGCCGGCGTCAACAGCGCCTTGGCGCGCAGGTTTGGGTTGTTCTTAGTCAGGTAGTAGGCGATGAGAAAGATCACACCGATGACCAGTTGCACCAGCGGCTGGCCGGCAAAAATGTTTGTGAATGCGGACATGAACTGTTTTCCTTTCATGGACGGCCATTGGAACGTCGAACGGGTTGGATGGCTCCAGGGTTTAGCCACATCATTGGCGTTCCAACAACGCCTGTCTGAATTGTTATCCGAAATACGTGAACGATGTCGATTATACGCGGAGAGCGCTACAAGAACGCTACAAATGATAGGGGGCGGTGAAGGGAGTGGGCTAAAATTTGTGGGGACTGGCCTTTGCATGAGGAGATTGGAAGATTGGAGATTGGTCTCCTCTACGCAGAGCCAATCTCCAATCTTCCAATCTTTTAAATCTCTACTGCGCTACACTGATGATGGAGCCGCTGGCGTAGGGCGCTGGCTGGAGGTCCAACCGCTGGATTCAGTCTCTGAGCGGATTATTCCTCCCAATCGTCCCAATCGTCGAAGTCGTCGTCTCCTCCTCCTTCTTCTTCCTCTCCGCCGCCCGTCACCCGCTCTTTTAGCAGTGTGACCTGGGAGCGCAACCCCATGTCCAGCATGTAGTAGAGGCCCTTCCATGTTTCCGGGGCCAGCAAATCCTCAGCGGACATGCCTTCCAGATTGGAGGCCATGGAACCCAGATTGGCGGCTATGTCCTTGGCGCTGGAGGCCGCGCCCTTGACGATGGAGGGGGTGAATTTGTCCACCGCGCTCTGGAACAACCCCAGCAGATTGCTGCTTTTCAACGGGTCAGGCAGGACCGAGTCCGCCATACCCGCCACCTGCTCGGCTTGGGTCTTGGCGGAATTGAGCACCATGATGACCACGCCCTTCCAGGTTTCCAGACTTACCAGGTCTTTGGCGTCCATACCTTGGAAGAGGTCCAGAATCCGGGATTGGAGGTCTGCGGGCAATTTGGGGAAGTATTCCTGCAGCAGCGTGAGCAGACCCACGGGCGAGTACTGGGAATCGGCAATGTTTGTAGGTGTGGCGGCTTGTAATTTCTCCACTAACGCGTCCAGTTCGTTGCTTTGCGTATCCGCAGGGGCCCCTGCGGCGATGGCTTCTGAGACCTTGTCCGCCGCAACCTGGCTGGCTTCCTCAACCGCTTCGCCAGCCTCCCCCACGGCCTGGGACGCATCATCGGTTATCTCGGCGATCTTGTCGGCGGCCGTCTCGTCGGCCTCCTGAGCGGCGTCGCTGAGGGCTTCGGCTACGTCTTCACCGACCTGGCTGACCGCATCGCTGGCTTGATCGACCGCGCCGTCGATAGCTTCGGCTACATCTTCTTTGGCCTCATCGACCGCATTCGATACCGTTTCACTGACCTTATCGGCGGTTTCATTGATCTCTTCGTTGATTTTTTTGGCGGCTTTTTTCGCCTCGTCCATCACATCGCCTTCACTACTCATCCCTGTCATCTCCTTTGTCATTGAATGGGGGCGTTTGGCCCGTATCGCTTCCTTCTTCAATCGTGTCCGTAACAGTATGCATCGCGCTTCCCCGCTTTGTCAACGATTATCCATTGCAACGAGGCGAACGCATCCAGGGGAACGTAGAAAACCCAGTTGGCGTCGGTCGTTTCACCGTACTCGGGCGTAAAGACGTCCCGTCCTCCGCCGTCCGGAGTATAGTCTTCCGGGCCGAGCAGGTAGACCGTCGTACCGGGCTGGTTGACGACATCGCACACGACCGCGGCGATAGCCTGCTCATCCGCATCCGACTCCAGGCCAAAGGCGCCGGGGACGTCGGTGACATAGTCCCACGGCGCTCCGTCATATTCGCTCTCATCGCGGCCCGGCTCGATCAGGCTGTGTAGAGCGGTTTCCAGCGCTCCCAGAAAATCCACGGCCGCGTCGGCCTCTTGTTTGCGCACTTCCGTTTCATCGGCGTCCACCGTCAGCGCGTCGAGCCCCACCCGCGCGCATACAGCCGCTATGCCGTCAGCCAGGGGTTGGTTGTGTTCAGTGTTCATGATGGCTACCCCTTATCTTGCTCGTCCAAAGTGGGTATTAACAGCAGGAGCATGGCCGCGCCTGCGTGGGCATAGGAGATGAACGGATTCATTCTGCCCACATAGTCGTCTGGAGCCAGAGTTCGGTTGAGGTATATTGCGCCGTCCTCTTCCATCCGGCCTATGTACTTGTCCGGGCCGGCCTTGGCGGTGTAGACTTTACCCCTGTCCAGGTCCACACGCCCGATCTTTTTATCCGGGCCTACCCGCCGGGCATAGACCTTGCCCGACGTCAGGTCCACGTGGCCGATCTTGTCGTCCGGGCCGGCGTCACTGCGATAGACGTCTCCGTTTTCCTTGACGCGCCCCAACAGACGGTCGGGGGCGTGGGGGACTGCGAGATAGACTTTGCTCATGGAGATATTATCCTTTACTTAATATGCGGCCAGGCCTTCTCCACCCGATCGACGGACCATTGTACGAAAAACGCAGGCGCCGCCCACGAGCAGAGAGAGGCCCAGGATCACGGTGGGAATGGCCACCGACGGGGCCAGGACGGCGAAAATATAGACTGTGTCAGCCAGGAGCATCCCCACCAGGCTGTAAACGCCGATAGGGATAAGCGTGTATCAGCCAGCATTGCCCAGTTCCCTGACCAGATCGTCCACATCCTTGCCACCCGTCAGATCCAGGAAGATATCCTCCAGTGACTGATCGCCTTCCATCTGGCGCAGTTGGTCCACGGGCGCGTCGGCCAGGATCTCGCCCTTGTTGATGATGATGACCCGGTCGCACATGTTCTCGACGATTTCCAGGATATGGGAGGAGAAGAAGACGGTGTTGCCCTGCTCGCTCTGCTGGGTCAGCAGGTCTTTCACCAGGCGGGCGGAGCGGGGGTCCAGCCCCACGGTGGGCTCGTCCATCAGAATGATCTGGGGATCGTGCAGCAGCGCGCCGATGATGGCCGTCTTCTGCTGCATGCCGTGGCTGAAGCCGTCCAGGTAGCTGACGGCCTTGTCCGTCAGTTCGAAGAGGTCTAGCAGTCGGCTGATGCGCTCTTCCGCCAAGTCCGAGGGCACATGGTAGAGTCGGGCCATGAAGCGCAAATACTCGATGGCTTTCAGCTTGCCGTAGAGGTTGGGGGTGTCCGGCACATAGGCGAACTGGGCCTTGGCCTTGAGGGGTTCCTTCTGGATATCGAAGCCGGCCATGAGCGCTTGCCCCGCGTCCGGCGCCAGCAGGCCGGTGAGTATCTTGAGGGTGGTTGTCTTGCCCGCGCCATTGGGGCCCAGAAAACCCACCACTTCACCCGGCTTGATGTTGAATGTAGCGTCCTTTACGGCCACAAAATCGCCGTACTCTTTGTGCAGCCCTTTGGCCTCGATGAGAAATGACATGTTTTCTCCATGACTGTTGGTGCGTCGTGGCGATTCAACGTTCCAACAGATTCCGCCTGAATCGATACTCAGCCTGCATCATTGGGAAAGGCGTCTTCTCCATCGTCAGAACGTTCGTGGTCAACGAATTCGTCGTCAGTATGTTCATCGTCAGGGAGGACCTTGGGTTTCTGGAAGAACACGACGACGGCGACGGTGGAGACGATGAAGACCACCGGCAGGATGATCAGCAGATCGATTCGGATGTTCGCCCCGGGCGAGACCTGCAGGAGCATCCCTTCCCACGCGCCCCAGACCAGCCAGAGCACGGCCGGCGTCAACAGCACCTTGGCCCGCAGGTTGGGGTTGTGGAAGGTGAAAAAATAGACCAGAAAAAAAAGACCGCTGATGGCCAATTGCACCAGCGGCTGGCCGACAAAAAGATTGAATATAGCGTCCATAGAGTCCTTTCTTGCACCTGTTCAACCGGGGTTTGTTGGAACGCGGATTTCACCGGATGGAGTCGGATTTTCACGGATTTTTCAGGAAGAATCGTATCACTTCAATATTTCGGGGCGGAGTGCGTTGCACTGACCCAAGCCAGGCCGAATTTCCTCGATACACCCGGTCAGTGCGACGGGCTTCCCCGGTTTATTGAGCAGATACGAGAAATCCGTGAAAATCTGTTCGAATCTGCGTCAATCCGCGTTCCCCTGGTGCTCGCCGAGCGATTACCTTGACGCGCCGTGGGCCGTGTCGATGGCGAGCCGGATGTTGTCCCAATCCGTGTCGCTGGGGATGGTGCAGTCGGCCCCCAGGATATAGCGTTCAGGCGCGGCGGCGAGCAGCCGCTCCACTTCCGCCACGATGGCCCCTCTGTCGTCCCCGGCGATGACGCCGTGTCGATCCATGCCGCCCATAAAGGGCCGTCCAAAGAGGCGAGAGATTTCGGCCCCGTCCACCGGCTTGCCGCCGACCTCCAACGCGCAGTTCACCACGTGGCCCGGATAGTCCAGAAATGGCGTCAGATCATCGTAGCTGAGATGATAGTCGCAGACGTGAAGGATGTTGAATTGACACGAGCGGTTGACCTCTTCCATGAGCGCCAGGTCGGTGGGTTTGATATACTGTTCGAAGATCGTCCTGTCAGTGAATCGGCCTGCCTCGCCCCCCTGGGTCGACGTGTAGAACCCGTCCACGCCTAGCTTGATGCAGCCCTTGACGAATGTCATCAGACTTTCGGTGATGATCTCCAGGCCTGGTTTCACCTTCTCCGGATCTTCCGACAGGTGCTGGGTGAGGAGTGCACCGGAAGTGGCGTGGCCGGCGCACATGAACGGTGAGTAGAGCGTGACCAGCACCAGCGCATCCGGCTTGGCCGCTTCAACGATCCCTTTGACCACGGCCAACGGTTCGGCGAAGAAATCCTCTTTGTAGAGTGGCGTCTTGGCCCAGTCCTCCGGCCGCTGGATAGCCGGTATCTGCGGGAATTTGCGCTCGTACTGGATCTTGACGAAGTCCATTCCCGTATAATGGAAGTAGGCCAGGTGTTTGTCAATCGCGAGCTGTCCCCGATGGTATTGGGGATCGAAATGGAGGAAGAAAGCTGCCGGGACGTATTCTTGAGACCCACCCTTGTCCAGAATGCTCAAAACTGCATCTCGTTTGTTCATTGTCGATTGCTCCATTTGGTGAGGTGAATTGCCGGTTTCGCCTCTGTTATGATGACGCCACTCTACGCCGGATATCTTTGTATATGGTTCTATGGCCCGCGTTCTATCGGCTTTCGGTTACATCGTCCTCTACATCATCGACGAAGAGGTGTTGAAAGAGGGCGTCGACGAATTCTTCGCGGCTGCTGAAGCCCTCGCGCGCTCCCGTCGACGGCGTCTCGATGGTCAGACGCCACGAGCGCTCTTCGTCCGCGTCCTCTTCGATCCAAACGCGTATAATACAGGTGCGATAATGTGATAACGATATTGACATAATTTTGTTCTCTGGTTTGGGCGAACCGAAATCAACCATCCGAGCCTGATTATACAGGCTATCGCTACAGGAACGCTACAAATCCTTAACGATATGCTGAAGATAGGGTACAATAGTAGCGAATTTAAGTGACTTCTGCTCGTCCATGGAACACTATTCTTTACCGGTTCGATGCGAAACGTTGCCGTAACCGCCATGTCGAAACTTGAAATCCACTTGCTGGGAACGCCCCAATTCTATCTGGATGGTGCGCCGCTCGACGGTTTCGTCACGCGCAAAGCCCAAGCGTTGCTGATCTATCTGATCGGCGCCAACCATCCCGTTTTCCGGGACAGCCTCGCGGCCATGTTCTGGCCCGATGGATCGGAATACAGCGCCAGCAATAACCTGCGCCGCGTGCTGCCAAACCTACGCAAACTGGTGGGGTCCCACCTCATCATCGACCGACGAACAGTGGCGTTCGATCGCGAGAGCGATTATTGGCTGGATGTGGACTTTTTCACGGATACGCTGCAAGCCCTCCCCGACGAAGGGGGGGATGCGGATGCTGGGCCTGTGGACGATGATCTGCTGGAGGCCGCGCTGAGTCTCTACACCGATGAATTCCTGGCTGGTTTTCACGTTTCCGGCGTCCCCGTGTTCGAGGAATGGGTCCTCTTTGAGCGCGAACATCTGCGCGGCCTGGCCATCCGCGGGTTAGGCGTGCTGGCGGATCGATGCCTTCAGCGGGGAGATGTCCAGGCCGGGTTGCGGGCCACCAGGCGGCTACTCGAACTGGAACCCTGGTATGAGAGCGCCCACCGGCAACAGATGGCGCTCCTGGCCCGCAGCGGAGAGCGGGCTGCGGCCCTGGAGCAATACGAACGCTGCCGCGCCATGCTGGCGAAAGAGTTCGGTCTGCCGCCCTCGGAGGAGACCATCGCCCTCCACCGGCGCATCCAAGCCGGCGAGGTGGGCCGGCCCCTGGCCGCATTGCCGGTTGCCGCACCCGAACCTGATTCAGCCTTTCCTCCTGCCTGCGATCTGGATAATATCCCGCGCCAGAGCCTTTTCATCGGACGCGGCGAAGAATTGGCCCAGCTTCGCCAGTGGCACCAGGTGGATCGCGCGTCGGTGATCGCGATCCTGGGCGTGGGGGGGGCGGGCAAGACGACCCTGACCGCGCATTACGCCCGCTCCCTGTTCGAACAGACGCCTGGGCCGGACCCCGCGGCCGCGCCTGTCGAACGCGTGCTCTGGCAGTCGCTGGTGAACGCACCGCCTTTCAGCGCCACCATGCGCCTCTGGCTCCATGCCCTTTCCGGCGGAGGGCCTGTTCATCTCCCCGAAACGGTGGACGAACAACTGGCCCTCCTTTTCGACCATCTGCGCAGAGAGCGTTGCCTGCTGGTGCTTGACAATGTAGAAAGCATTCTTCAGGAAGGGGAGCGGGCCGGCCGGTTTCGAGAAAGTCATCAGGAATACGGTCTGTTGATCCAGCGCATGGGGGAGTTGACCCATGAGAGCTGCTTGATGCTGACCAGCCGCGAAGCGCCGCTGACGGTGAGCCGGCTGGCGCGCACCCATTCCTCCGTGCGTCTGTTGCCCCTGCCGGGCTTGGAGACGGGGGCGGGCGTGGCCTTACTGGAGCGCTCCGGTATGCTCCATGCGCCGGACGCGTTGGCCCGACTGGTAGCCTGGTATTCCGGCAATCCCCTGGCCCTGACCCTGGTGGCCGATACGGTCCTGGACCTCTTTGGCGGGGACGTGGAACAGTTCCTTGGCAGCGGCGCGCCGGTCTTTGACGATATCCGGGCCGTGCTCGACCAGCAGTTCGCCCGCCTGTCGCCTCTGGAGACCGAGGTCCTGGTTTGGCTGACCATCGAGCGCGAGACGGTTTCCCTGGAGCAGTTGGCGCAGAACTGGGCCCAGCCGCCAGCCCATCCTCAACTGATGGAAGCGTTGCGCTCCCTCCAGCGGCGGTCGCTGGTGGAGCAGAGCGGCGATCTTGCGGCCTCAGAGGGTGGAGCGGCCGAGCGCTTCAAGCTGCAGAATGTGGTCATGGAATACACGACCGCGCGCTTGATCCAGACCATGGATGAGGAATTGGCCCAATGCACCGACTTCGCATTCGATCAGGTGGACGGACCGCGCCTGGCCGATGGTTGGTTCAACCGCTTCGCTCTGGTCAAAGCCCAGGCCCGGGAATACGTACGCCTGGCCCAGGAGGCGTTGATCCTGGAGCCGCTGGTCCAACGGTTCGCCGCCCGGTATGGCGCGGGGCGGGCCGAAGTAATCTTGAAATCCCTTCTTCGGCGTTTGCACGCAGAGAAAGTCCATTCGCCTGGCTACGCGGCCGCTAACCTGCTCCAGTTGGCCCGGGCCTTGGCCGTCAATGTGACTGGCTGGGATTTTTCGGGTCTGGCCGTCCGCCAGGCCGACCTGCGCTGGATGTCGCTGATCGACGTCGATTTCTCGGGGGCGGATCTGACGGGGTCTCGTTTCGCCGGCGCGTTCACCGCCGTTCTCGGCGTGGCCTTCAGCTCTGGAGGAGCCTATCTGGCCGCGGCCACCACCAACGGCGAGGCGGTCCTCTGGCGCGCCGACGGATTGCAGCCTCACCTGATCTGCCGGACGTCCCGCACCTGGCTTTGGTCCATCGCCTTCAGCCAGGATGAAACGTTGCTGGCGGCCGGCGGCGCGAATCATGAGGTCTACCTCTTCGACACCCGCACCGGGCTCTTGTTGGACGTCTATCACGGCCATACAGGGGTGATCCGTTCCGTCCTGTTCGATGATGGGCATGGGCAGGTGATCAGCGGCGGCCTGGACCGGCAGCTCTGTTTTTGGGATATTCACACGGGTGAGCGCCGGGCCGTTCAAGAACCGGACGCCTTCATCCTGACCATGGCCGCGGCCAGCGATCAAGGTTTGCTGGCCACCGGCGAGGAGAATGGCATGGTCCAGGTGCGGGCGCTGGTCGACGGCGCGCCTCTCTACGCACTCGCCGGTCATGAACGCGCGGTAACGGCGTTGGCGTTTGCAGGAGGAGGACGGTTACTCGCCAGCGGCGGCGCAGACCATATGGTGCGTCTCTGGAATGTGTCCGCCCGGCGCACGTTGAAGGTCTTCCACCCCCGCGCCGCCATCATTCGTTCCCTGGCCTTTCATCCCTGGCGCCCCTTGTTGGCCGTGGGCTATGAAGACGGCTTCATCTATCTCTGGAATACGGCAGAGGACCGTATCGAGCAGACCCTCTCCGCCCACACCGCTGTGGTCTGGTCCCTGGCTTTCAGCCCCGATGGAGCCACCCTGGCCTCCGGCAGCAATGACTATTCGCTCCGGCTGTGGGATGTGGAGACGGGCCGCGCCATCCACGCCTTACAGGGATACAACAGCCAGCTCTGGGCCATTGTCCCCCTGGAGGATGGGCGCGTCATCGCCAGCGCCAGCGGAAACGGGCGCATCCGGCTCCACGACCGGGAGGCGGGAACCACATTTCGAATGCCCGATGTCCATGAAGGCGCCATCCGCGCCCTAGCGGTCAACCCGGATGGGCGCATGCTGGCCAGCGCGGGCATGGACCAATCCATTCGCCTGTGGGACGTTGGGGCCCATTTGTTGCGACGCACGCTCAGCGGTCACACAGGCGCGATCTTCGGCCTGGCCTTCAGCCCCGATGGGCGCATGCTGGCCAGCGCGGGCGGCGATCACACCGTTCGTCTGTGGCGTCCGCTCACCGGCCAGCAGCATCAGGTTCTGACCGAACCCCAAGGGCGGGTCTCCTCTGTGGCCTTTAGCGCGGATGGTGCGTTGCTGGCGGCCGGCGGTTATGATCATCACCTCTATCTCTGGGACGTCAGCCGACCGGATGCGATCAGCCTGATGCGCACCATCCACGTGGAGGCTGGCTTCATCACCTACCTGGTCTTCAGTCCGATTGACTCGACGCTTGCCGTGGTCGGCACCACTTCACGCGATATCGCGCTCTGGGATGCGGCGAGCGGGGACAGCCTGGGCCTCCTGACGGGAGGCCATTCGGGCGCGCCCGACGCCGTCGCCTTCAGTCCCAGCGGACGCCTCCTGGCGTCGGGCGGCATGGACCAAGGCGTCGTCCTCTGGGATGTGGCGGAGAAGCGTCTGTTACGGCGTATGGAGGGGCATCAGGGTGCGGTGCGCTCTCTTTTCTGGCTGGATGAGGAGACTCTGTGCAGCAGCGCGGCTGACGCCACCGCCCGCGTCTGGCACGCTCCCAGCGGTGAACTCCTCAACACCCTGCAGGCCCGTGGTCCCTACGCCGGTCTGAGGATCGGCGGCGCGACCGGGCTGAGTCTGGCCCAGCGAGATGCGCTTATCGCCTTGGGGGCCCGGGGAGAGTAGAAACATTCCGGGATTCGGCCACAAAACGCGCCGCAACGGGACATGACCTGGCCGATTGCGGGAATGGGATCCCAACTCATTTGGCACATCTTAAAGAAAAGTCAAAGATGGGGTACAATGATGGCGATCCTCTGTCCCCTGTGCGCCGTTACTCGATGCGATACATTGCTGCTACACCTGCTATGTCGAAACTTGAGATCCACCTGCTGGGAATGCCCCAATTCTATCTGGATGGTGCGCCGCTCGACGGTTTCGTCACGCGCAAAGCCCAAGCGTTGCTGATCTATCTGATCGGCGCTAAACGCCCTGTCTCCCGGGATGCCCTTGCCGCCATGGCCTGGCCCGAAGGGTCGGATCGCAGCGCTAGAAACAACCTGCGCCGCGTGCTGCCAAATCTACGCAAATTGCTGGGCGATCATCTCATCATCGATCGGCAAACGGTGGCGTTCGATCGCGAAAGCGATTATTGGCTGGATGTGGACTTTTTCACGGATACGCTACAAGCCCTCCCCGACGAGGGGGAGGCCGGGTTCGTGGACGATGATCTGCTGGAGGCCGCGCTGAGTCTCTACACCGATGAATTCCTGGCTGGTTTTCACGTTTCTGGCGTCCCCGCGTTCGAGGAATGGGTCCTCTTTGAGCGCGAACATCTGCGCGGCCTGGCCATCCGCGGGTTAGACGTGTTGGCGGATCGGTGCCTTCAGCGGGGAGATGTCCAGGCCGGGTTGCGGGCCACCAGGCGGCTACTCGAACTGGAACCTTGGTATGAGAGCGCCTACCGGCAACAGATGGCGCTCCTGGCCTGCAGCGGAGAGCGGGCTGCGGCCCTGGAGCAATACGAACGCTGCCGCGCCATGCTGGCGAAAGAGTTCGGTCTGCCGCCCTCGGAGGAGACCATCGCCCTCCACCGACGCATCCGAGCCGGCGAGGTGGGCCGGCCCCTGGCCGCATTGCCGGTTGCCGTACCCGAACTTGATTCAGCCCTTCCCCTGGCCGGCGATCTGGATAATATCCCGCGCCAGAGCCTCTTCATCGGGCGCGGCGAAGAATTGACCCAGCTTCGCCGGTGGCACCAGATGGATCGCGCGTCGGTGATCGCGATCCTGGGCGTGGGGGGGGCGGGCAAGACGACCCTGACCGCGCACTACGTCCGCTCCCTGTTCGAACAGACGCCGGGACCGGGCCCCGCGATCGCGCCTGTCGAACGCGTGCTCTGGCAGTCGCTGGTGAACGCGCCGCCTTTCAGCGCCACCATGCGCCTCTGGCTCCATGTCCTCTCCGGCGGAGGGCCTGTTCACCTGCCCGAAACGGTGGACGAACAACTGGCCCTTCTCTTCGACCATCTGCGCAAGGAACGTTGCCTGTTGGCGCTCGACAACATGGAGAGCATCCTGGAAGCGGGCGAAGGCGCCGGCCGGTTTCGAGAAAGCCATCAGGAATACGGCCTGTTGATCCAGCGCATGGGGGAGTTGACCCATGAGAGCTGCTTGATGCTGACCAGCCGCGAAGCGCCGCTGACGGTGAGCCGGCTGGCGCGCACTCATTCCTCTGTGCGTCTGTTGCCCCTGTCAGGGCTGGACGCCAGTGCGGGCATGGCCTTGCTGGAGCGTTCTGGCATCCCCTGCGTCCCGGACGCGCTGGCCCGACTGGTGGCCTGGTATTCCGGCAATCCCCTGGCCCTGACCCTGGTGGCCGATACGGTCCTGGACCTCTTTGGCGGGGACGTGGAACGGTTTTTGGAGAGCGGCGCGCCGGTCTTTGACGACATCCGGGCCGTGCTCGACCAGCAGTTCGCCCGTCTGTCGTCCCTGGAGGCCGAGGTCCTGGTTTGGCTGGCCATCGAACGTGAGGCGGTCCCCCTGGATCGGTTGATCCAGAACTGGGCTCAGCCACCGGCTCGTCTACGGTTGGTGGAGGCGCTGCTTTCCCTGCAACGGCGTTCGCTGGTGGAGCGGAGCGGCGAACGCCCGACCTTCGGAGAAGGGGAGACGGAACGTTTCAAGCTCCAAAACGTGATCATAGAATATGTGACCGCACGCCTGATTCAGTCCGTGGAGGAGGAGCTTGCTCAATGGGCAATCGCTGATCCTGGCCAGGCGAACGAGCCTTCCCTGGATGAGAGTTGGTTCAATCGTTTCGCCCTGGTCAAAGCCCAGGCCCGGGAATACGTGCGCCTGGTCCAGGAGGAGTTGATCCTGAACCCCCTGGCCCGGCGGTTCGCCGCCCGATATGGGACCGCCCGGATCGCTGTGACGCTGGAATCCATCCTCTATCGGCTGCGCGCGGCCAAGACGCGAGCCGCCGGCTATGCAGCCGCCAACTTACTCCACCTGACCCGGGCGTTGGAAGTCGACGTGACCGGGTGGGATTTTTCGGGCCTGGTGGTGCGTCAGGCCGATCTGCGCTGGATGCCTCTGGTGGATGTCGATTTTTCGGGGGCGGACCTGACGGGTTCTCGTTTCTCCGGCGCGTTCACCGCGGTTCTGGGCGTGGCTTTCAGCCCGGACGGCGCCTATCTGGCCGCGATCACCGCCGATGGCGAGGTGCTACTCTGGCACGCCGATACATTACAGCCGTATTTGATCCGCCGGGCCTCGCGCACCTGGCTCTGGTCTGTGGCCTTCAGCGCTGACGGCAAACTATTGGCGACCGGTGGCGCAGATCTTGCAGTTTATCTTTTCGACGCCCGCACGGGCCTGCTGCTGGATACCTACCGCGGCCACACAAGGATGGTTCGCTCTACCCTTTTTGACGACGAGCGCGGACAGGTGATCAGCGGTGGCCTGGATCATCAGATCTTTTTTTGGGACATTCACACAGGCGAGCAGCGGGATGTGTGGACCGCGAACGATCGCATCCTGTCTATGGCTATCA
The DNA here is from genome assembly GCA_024277175.1 of Chloroflexota bacterium. Taxonomy (GTDB): domain Bacteria; phylum Chloroflexota; class Anaerolineae; order Caldilineales; family Caldilineaceae; genus JAJRVT01. The sequence goes on from JAJRVT010000303.1 coordinate 14,335, forward strand.
GCAACGACGGGTTGCTGGCCACTGGCGGGCGAAATGGTGCGATTCAGATTTGGGAATTAGCCGATGGCGCCCTCCTCCATACGCTCCCCGGTCACGAATTGACGGTGACCGCGTTGACCTTCGTCGCGGACGGACGCAGGCTCGCCAGCGGAGGGGCTGATCAGACCGTGCGTCTTTGGGACGCGACCAGCGGGCGGGAACTGAAAACTTTCCGGCCCCATGCCGCCGTTATCCGCTCCCTGGCCTGGCATCCCAGGCGTCCCTTGCTGGCCGTGGGCGACGAAGACGGTTTCATCTATCTGTGGAACATGGATAAGGAGCGCATCGAGCAAACTATCGCCGCCCACACTGCCGTGGTCTGGTCTCTGGCCTTCAGTCCCGATGGAGCCACCCTGCTCTCCGGCAGCACCGACGATTCGCTGCGCCTGTGGGATGTGGAGACCGGCCACGCCATCCACGCCTTGCAGGGGTACAACACCCCACTCTGGGCCATCGCCCCCCTGGAGGGAGGGCGCACCATCGCCAGCGCCAGCGGCAATGGACAGATTCGGCTTCACAGCCGGGAGACGGGAACGACCTTTCTCTTGTCCGATGTTCACACCGGGGCCATCCGCGCCTTGGCGGTCAGCCCGGATGGGGGTATGCTGGCCAGCGCGGGCGTGGATCGGGACATCCGGCTATGGGATGTGGAGACCCATCGCCTACAGCGCACCCTCCGCGGTCATGAGCGAGCAGTCTTTGGTCTGGCCCTCAGCCCGGACGGGCGTCTTTTGGCCAGCGCCAGTGGAGACCACACAGTCCGTCTGTGGCGTCCGCACACCGGCAAGCAGGTCCGGGTCTTGACTGAACCCCAGGCCCGGGCCTCTACAGTGGCCTTTAGCGCTGACGGCGCGCTGCTGGCGGCCGGCGGCTACGATCATAATCTTTATCTTTGGGATGTCAGCCGTCCGGATGCGATCCGGCTGGTGCGCACCATCCGCGCGGAGATCGACTTCATCACCTCCCTGACCTTCAGCCCGGTCGATTCAACGATCGCTGTGGTCGGCGCCACTTCACAGGAGGTCGCGCTTTGGGACGTTGCCAGCGGGGTGAACGTGGCCATATTGGTGGACGGCCATTCGAGCGCGCCCGGCGCCGTCGCCTTCAGCCCCAGCGGGCGCATGCTCGTTTCGGGCGGCGTGGACCAGGGCATCGCGCTCTGGGACGTGGCAGGCAGGCGCCTGTTGCGGCGCATGGAGGGGCATCAGGGCGCGGTGCGCTCCTTTTTCTGGCTGGATGAAGAGACCCTGTGCAGCAGTGCGGACGACGCCACCATTCGCATCTGGCACGCGCCCAGCGGCGAACTCCTCAACACCTTGGCGGCCCGCGGCCCCTACGCCGGCCTGAAGATCGGCGGTGCAACCGGCCTGAGCCTGGCCCAGCGCGACGCGCTGATTGCGTTGGGGGCGAGTGGAAAGTAGCAGGGTGCAGGTGATAAGAGGCGAGTTGCAGGCGGCGAGCGATAATCGCCCGCCGCCTGCAACTCGCCTCTTGTTTTTATGTCAGAAAAGTTGTGCGGCTACAAGCCCACACCTACTTGCGGCTGGCCAGCTTTCCAGTTTGTACGGCTACAAGTCCCGCGATTAGTGACGTGTCTAAAAACGACTTCCCGGAGGTTATTTTTAGACGCGTCCTTAGTTCACGAATTCTGGTCATATGCAGCAATCACCTCACGATGGATTGGCGCATCCTGCAAAAATGATTGGCGCAGCGCTTCGTCAGTGATTTGGGCCGCCTGTTGCTGTAGTTGGGTGAAGGCGGTTTCGAGCATCCTGCCCGCTTGTTCATTCTGGTTGACGGCCAGGATTTGATAGGCGCGCCAATAGACGCGTAGTGGGTCTTCGGCCTGCGCCAGAATGGGCTCATTGATCTCGTCCAACACTTCAAGCAGCAACGAGCGGGCGCTGCTCCCGTCGCCTTCGGCAAAGGCGATTGCCGCCAATCCCACCTGCGATTCCAGTACATGACCGCGTGAATTCAGCGCTTGCGCCAACTGCAACGCTTCTTCATACTGTTCTCTGGCCTTTTCGTTTTGCGCCTGGTCGCTGAAAAGATGTCCCAGCAGGTTATGCGCCTCGCGACGACTCTGCTGATCATCAATCAGACGCGCGATGGACAACGCCTGTTCGAAGCGCTGTTGCGCTTCTGCATGCTCACCCAACTTGTGCGCAATTACGCCGAGATTATTCAGCCCGATGGCCTCGCTGCGCAGATCGCCTATTTGCCGAAAGATCGCCACCGCCTGTTCCAGGTAAGGATGAGCGTCCTGATAGTCACATTGACGCAGCGCCAGCGCACCCAGATTGCCCAACCCGGCGGCCTCGCCGGGGCGGTTTCCCATGCGCCGATAGATCTGTAAGTTCTGCTCAAAATAGCCCTTTGACCGTTCATACTCGTCTTGATAGGCGGCGTCGATACCTAAATTGCGCAGACTATCCGCCGCGACCAGCGGCAGACCTGCTTCTTCAGCATAGCGCACGGCGGCTTCCAAGCGTTCCTGTGCAGCATCGAAGGCGTTGTCACGACCCAGGGCAACGCCCCAGGCCAGGTTGCCGCGCGCCAACAGATCGCTGGCCTGCGCCTCTTCCGCCAGGGCGACCGCGGCTTGAGCGGCGCGCGCGGCATCGTCGTACTTGCCAAGGGCTTCGGCATAGCGCGCTCGACATATGAGCACCTCGCTCTGTCTGCGTTTGTCCTCTAACGCTTCAGCCAGCCTGCCCAGGGC
>JAJRVT010000304.1 GCA_024277175.1 Chloroflexota bacterium
CCGCAACGTGCGCCGCCTTTACGTGGGGCTGGAAAGCGGCCATGATCCCCTGCGCCGCTTCCTGCGCAAACAGGGGACGGCCGACGACGCGCTGGCCGCGGTCCGGGCCATCAAAGCCGGCGGCGTGGAGGTCGGCCTCATCTTCATGGTCGGCATTGGCGGTGAGGCCTATCGCGAGGATCATTTCCGGGACACGGTCACCCTGCTGAAAGAGATGCCCCTGTCCGGCGACGACCTGATCTACATCTCGCCTTTTGTGGCTTCGGACGACTCGCCCTATGTCGCAGACGCGGAAAACGCAGGCATCACCCCGCTGGACGATGAGGCCATGCGCGCGGAGGAGCAGCGATTCATCCAGGCCCTGCGTCCCTGGGCGCGCGAGCGGGGCGTGCGCGTCTCTCACTACGACGTGCGCGAATTCCTGTACTGATAGACCGCGGTTTGGCGAATCTTCACCCCGGTGGCTACAATAGGCTTGGTCGAACAACGGTCACAATTGGGGAATTTATTCGAAATTCGGGACTATGCTTACCCGTCTGCGCAACGCCTATCAACGCCATCGCGGCTTTATCCTGGTCCTCCTGCTCTTCGTCAGCTTTCGGATGCTGGCGATTTTGGTCATGCGTCCGGGCGGGTTCTTCGCCGACACGTCCGACTACGATTTCTATTACGCCTGGGGTCAACTGGGCGCGATGGGCTACCGCACTTTCGAAAATCTCTGGTCCACCTACCCGCCCCTCTTCCCGGCCCTGATGACGCCGGTCTTCGAACTCGCCAGCCGCATCCCGCCCTGGACCGACCCGCGCCTTTTCTTTCATGTGCTCTTCGGCTTCTGGCTCCTGCTCTTCGAGACCGGCAACCTGATCCTCATCTACCGCCTGGCCGCCCGCCTGGACACTGAAACCGCAGCCCTCACCCCGTCACCCCCTCATTCTGTCATCCTGTCACCCACCCCCGGCCTGACCGCCGCCATCCTTTACGCCCTGCTCTTCGTCCCGGTCTACACCCTCATCGGCTGGTTCGAATCCATGCCTCTCTTCTTCATGCTCCTGGGGCTGGAATTGATGTTTGTGGGGCGCGCCTGGGGCTGGATCGGCAGCGCCATGGCCGCGGGGCTGGGCTTCCTGACCAAGTTCACGCCCGCGCTGCTCGTCCCCATCGCCATCCGCTGGCTGGGCGCGAAGCTGAGTTGGCGTGCAGCGCGCGAGGAGTGGTTCAACCGCGAGTCGCCGGGCAACCTGCTGCGACCTACTGGCTACGTGGCCGTCTTCCTGGGGACGGTCCTGGGCCTGGGCTACTGGCTGACCCGGGGCAATGTGGAGTTGGCGCTGAGCAGCTTCAAAGTCAACGCCATGCGCCCGCCCTGGCAAAGTCTGTGGGCGGTCATCGACGGCTACTACGGCTTCGGTCTGGTGCAGGCCGACATGCGCAACATGCTGGCCCTGGAGACCCGACACTGGGACAGCCGCCTGCCCTGGTTGTGGATCACCCTGGGATTTATGATCCTCTACCTCTGGCTGTACACACGACGCTATGACTGGGAGCGGATGCGCACGCCCGTGGCCTTCAGCGCGGTCAGCATCATCTGGCTTTTCCTCTATTCCAAGGGGTGGAGTCCCCAGTTCCTGCTCTGGATCCTGGCCTTCATCGTCATCTTGACGCCCGACCTGCTGGGCGTGGCCCTGGCCATTGCCCTCAGTTTGATCAACTTTGTGGAAGCCGACGTCTTCCTGCTCCTGGTCCCGGATCAGCACTGGCTGCTGGCGGGGACCGCAGGCGCGCGCACCCTTTTGCTGATCCTGTTGGCCGTAGTCTTCCTGGCCCAGATCTGGCCGGGCGAGGAACGCCGCGTGCAGATGCGCAAGGTGAGCGGCGCGCTGGCCTGGGGGGTCATGTTGGCGGCGTTGATCGGCGCGCTGGTCGCCACGCCGCGGGTGGCCCAGGCCTACCAGGATCGCCGCCTGGCCGAGCACCCCTGCCGGGAAGCCATCGAGTATCTGGAAACCCAGGCCGGCGGCCCTACGTCCACCATCCTAACCGAAGAGCTTGACGTCTGGCGGGACTTTTATCCCTGGCTGCGGCGCGACTACGCCATCCGCGTCCTGGACACCTATAGCCCTGTCGATGAGCCGCCTGCCGACGTCCTGGCCGGCGAACTGGACGAACTGCTGGGTCCCCGGGAGGTCTTCTGGGTGACGTGGCGGGATGATAGCCTGGCCGAGGCGACCTATTTCACCCGCGACGACGTTTATATGCTGGATGGCCGGCAGTTGGGCGCATGCACGGTGGCGCGCGTAGTGCGGCTGGGCGATGAACCGCTGGCCACGGCTGACGTGGCCGGTGGTCCCATTCACCTGCTCGACGTAACGATTACAGCCGGGGAAGACGCCCCCAAAGTGGGCGAAGAGTTGAATTTGGTGTTATACTGGAGGGCCGATGCGCCGGTGGAGGAGAGCTATACCGTCTTCACCCAGCTTTTCGATCCCGAGGGAAAGATGGCGGCGCAGCAGGACAATTTGCCAGTCAATGGCCTGGCGCCCACCGACACCTGGACGCCAGGCGCGGTGATCCGCGATCCGTACCGGCTCATGATCCCGGCCGACGCATCCCCCGGCGGTTACGAACTTTATCTCGGTCTCTATGACGCTCAAGGGCGGCGCACCCTGACCCTGCCCGACGGCGAGACGACCGATCATTTGACGATTTCTGTGGAGGTCGGGGAGTAGGCGTCCGGACCTCGAATCCTATGCAAGCGACGGCAACGCGACATCGCGATATCCAACCGAATGACCGCAGCATCGCCTTCCTGATCTTCGGGTTTTTACTGGCCGCTTATCTCTTCACCTACACCGGCGTGATCCAGAGCAGCGACGGCCTGGCCATGTTCGCCACCAC
>JAJRVT010000305.1 GCA_024277175.1 Chloroflexota bacterium
GACCTCATCCTCTGGGGCGAGCTGCACTATCCCCCGGCCCAACAGACGGACGGCGCCCGACCATGAGCCAGAACGCCCAATCGTCCACCCCCGACAGCTATATCGTCACCTTCACCGCGCCCTATAAAGTCCAAGTCCAACCGCGGGCCCGCCCCACGCCGGCTGCGGACGAGTTGCTGGTGACCACCGAGGTCTCGGCCATCAGCCCCGGCAGTGAGATGCTCTTCTATCGGGGCCAGGTTCCGCCGGACATGCACGCAGACGCCACCATCCCCGGCTTGAGAGAGAGGAGCAGCGGCTATCCCATCAGCTACGGCTATGCGTGCGTGGGCGTGGTCACGGAGCAGGGCAGCGGAGTGGCCGAACCCTGGCTGGGGCGGCGGGTCTTCGCCTTTCACCCCCACGCCAGCCACTTCACGATCTGGCCTGCGGACGCGCAGCCTGTCCCCGCTGGTCTCGCACCGGAGCAGGCCGCGCTCCTGCCCAACATGGAGACGGCCGTCAGCCTGGTCATGGACGGCGCGCCCCTGATCGGCGAGCGGGTGGCGGTCATGGGCCAGGGCGTGGTGGGGCTGATAACCACCAGTCTGCTGGCCCGCTTTCCCCTGGCCGAACTGCTTACCGTCGATCCCCTGCCGGCGCGCCGGGATCTGGGACGGCGGTTGGGCGCGACCCGCACCATCGCCCCGGAGGCGTGTCAGGATGAGGGCGACTTCGATCTGGTTTACGAGCTGAGCGGCAGCCCGCGCGCGCTGGATCAGGCCATCGCGCTGGCAGGCTACGCTGGCCGGGTGGTGATCGGCTCCTGGTATGGGACCAAAAAGGTGCGGCTGAACCTGGGCGGGGCGTTTCACCGCAGCCGCATCCGCCTTATCAGCAGCCAGGTCAGTACCGTGGACCCGCGCTTAAGCGGGCGCTGGACCAAGGACCGACGCTTTCGGCTCGCCTGGCGCATGCTCGCAAATCTGGACGCCGAGGCGCTGATCACCCACCGGTTGCCTGTGCAGGAGGCGGCTGAAGCGTACAGGCTACTGGATCAGGAGCAGGCGGAGGCGGTGCAGGTGGTTTTTGAGTATGGCAAGGTGACAGGATAACGGAGCGACAGGGTGACAAGGCGACAAGGCGACAGGGGGCTACGGGATGGATGTTGCGTCGTATCTGCCGGGGAGTTCGGAACTCCCCGGCAGTTGTGGGCAAAATTCATGATTGCAAGCAAACGTCAAGTCAGGGAGAATGATGATGTATACATTGGCGGTGAAACGGGACTTTATAGCCCAACATTTTTTGATCGGCGGCGATTGGGGGGCGGAGAATGAGTGGCATTCCCATCACTATGTGCTAGAAGTGCAGTTGACGGGCGAGCGGCTGAATAAGCACGGGTATCTGGTCGACATCGTGGACGTGGAAGCCCGGATCGACGAACTGGTGGCCCGCTATCGGGACAAGACCCTCAACGACCTGCCTGAGTTCGCGGGGCTGAATCCTAGCATCGAGCATTTCTCCCGCATCGTCTGCACCCAATTGGCCGAGCGCATTCCGACTGAATTGCTGACCGCCATCCAGGTCAAGATCTGGGAAAACGAGATCGCTTGGACGGCCTATCGCCTCTCATTGGCGGATTGAGCGTTCAACTCACCAGCGTCATGACGGCGAAGAAGTGGCAGATGCTGGCGACAAGGACGAAGAGGTGCCAGATGGCGTGGTTATACGGAAGCCTGCGCCACACATAGAAAATCACGCCCAACGAGTAGACGATGCCGCCGGCCGCGACCAGAATCATCCCTGCGGTGGAAAGGTTGGCGATCATAGGTTTGACCGCGATGATGGCGATCCAGCCCATGAGCAGATAGGCCATGGTGGCGACGACTCTGAGCCGGTCCATGAAAAAGAGTTTCCAGACCATGCCGACCAGCGCCAGGCTCCAGACTACGGCCAGAAGGGTCCATCCCAGCGGACCGCGCAGGGTGACCAACAGGAACGGGGTGTATGTGCCGGCGATCAGCAGATAGATGGCGGCGTGGTCCAGCGTTCTGAAGAAGCGTTTCACCCGCGGCTGCGGAAGGCTGTGATAGAGGGTTGAAATCAGATAGAGGATAATCAGGGTGGCGCCATAGATGCTGAAACTGACCACGCGCCAGGCATCCCCATAGATTGCCGCCAACAGCACCAACGCGGTCAGTCCAACCACGCTCAGCACGGCGCCGATGCCGTGGGTGACGCTGTTCGCGATCTCCTCCCCCAGAGAATAGGCCGGGTGGTTATAGCTTACTTCAGAACTGGTTGACATTCAACGACATCTCCATGATTTTGGACACAGAACCACAAGGTCCCCCGAACGACTATGCACGCAATTATGCTGCAATCCGCCTGATTGAGCAAAGATGACACACCGCCCACACCCACCTATGCGCATCGGACTCATTATCTACAGCGATCTGAACACCCTTTCCGGCGGCTATCTCTATGACCGCATGTTGGTCGATCAGCTACGCAAGGGTGGTGACGAGGTGGAGATCATCAGCCTGCCCTGGCGCAACTACGTCCGCCACCTGGGCGACAACCTGCACCGGCGCGCACTCCTCGACCGCTGCCGCTCCTTGAAGCCGGACCTGCTGCTCCAGGACGAGTTGAATCACCCATCCCTGGCCTGGAGCAACCGCTGGCTGCGGGCGCAGCTCGACATTCCCCTGATCAGCATCGTCCATCACCTGCGCGCGGACGAAACGCATCCGGCCTGGCTCACCCCGCTCTATCGCACAGTGGAGTCTAGTTATGTCAACAGTGTGGATGGCTTTATTTTCAACAGCCGCAACACCCGTCGCGCGGTGACCCGGCTGCTGACTCGCCCCAGGCCCGGCGTCGTCGCCTACCCGGCCGCGGATCACCTGGACCCGCCGCCCACGGCCAGGGTGGTCAAGTGGGTAGAGCGGCGAAGCCGGGAACCTAGGCCGCTGCGGGTGCTGGCCGTGGGCAACGTGATCGAACGCAAGAACCTGCACACGCTGATCGACGCCCTGGCGCGGCTCCCCGGGGAAACGTGGCGTCTTGTGATCGCGGGGGATCTGGACATTGATCCGGTATATGTCCGCCGCCTGCAAAATCTGATCGCGAGCAAGGGATTAAGCCAGTCAGTCGGTTCAGCCCCCCTAGCCCCCCAATCTTGGGGGGAACGCCCCGCAGGCCAGGCCAGGCCGAGCAAAGCCTCCCCCAGGAACTTACATTGAGTTGACCAACAACCGGGTACAATGAAACCGGAAAGGGGTCAACGATGAATAACAACGAAGCACGAATCGGATTCGAAGCGTACCTGAACCGACGCTATGGAGACCGAAGCACCCCC
>JAJRVT010000306.1 GCA_024277175.1 Chloroflexota bacterium
ATAGGCCTGCTCGGCCCCGTCCAACTCATTCAAGCGCGTGTAAAGATTGCCCAGTTGCAGATAGGCCGCGTAGTTGTCGGGATTGATGGCGAGCATCTTCTCATAGGTCGCAATGGCCTCCTCATACCGGCCGGCCAACCCATAGCTTTCGGCCAGAAGCCCATAGGTGAGCGCGTCTTCACTGGTCTGCAACGCCTGTTCGAAGGCGTCGATGGCCCCGATATAGTCCCCCTCTTTCTTGCTGATGAACCCCATGGTGAGCAATGCGCCTCTATTGCCTGCCTCCATCTCCAACGCCCGGCCCGCGTAACGCCGGGCCGTCTCGATATCATCCAGCATGGCAGCCGCCAGCGCGGCCGATCCCAGATCGGCGGCATCCTCACCCTGCGCCAAGACCAGCGTGTAGGCCGCCAACGCGTCCGCGTATCGACCGGCCTGGAAGTAGGCGTCTGCAAGCATACTGCGCACATCGTCGTCGTCCGGTTCGAGCTCGGCCAACCGCTCCAGCGCGGCCAGGGCGCGCTCGGCGTCTCCCCCCTCAGCCGCGGCCCGGCTCAACACCCGCCATGCGCTCGCATTGTCAGGCTCGGCCTCCAGAACGACCTGGATGGCCGCCATGGCGTCGTCGAAGTCGCCCTGCTGATAGTATGCGCTGGCCAGGAGGTACTGAGCGTCCATGTCGGTTGGGTCCAGCGCGACGGCTTTCTCCAGCGGCGTAATCGCCCCGGTATAGTCATCCGCCAACAGAAGTTGCCCGCCCAACAGCAGGTGAGGGGCCGGATTGCAGTCACTCAACTGGCTGGATTTGTGCAATGCGTCGATGGCTTCTTGGCTTTCATTGCGGACGATGTGGACCAACCCCAGCATGGACCAGACGTCGGCGTCATCAGGCGCGCGCTCGGCCCAGGCCTGATAGGCCGCCAGCGCCTCGTCCATTTCGCCTGACCAGTAGTATGCATTCCCCAACCCGCGGTAGGCATCCGTGCGTTCAGGATCTATCGCCTGGGCCGCCTGATATTCAGTCAGGGCGGCGTTGTAGTCACCATTCAGGAGATGCAGATCGCCGGCCTGGACATGGCGATCGTACTCGTCACTATCCTCCTCGCTTCCGGCCAGCAACGTTTGCGCCGTAGTATAGGCGCGCAGCGCGTCATCCTGTCGTCCGACGTTGTTATAGGCGTTGCCCAGCAGAAGGTTGGCGTCTATGTCGTCAGGGGAAAGTTCGACGGCCTTTTGCAATACGCTGACGGCTTCCTCTGAGCGGCCTGTTTCGATATAGAGTTGGCCGAGCAGTCGCAGGGCGTCCAGGTGCGTGGGCCGTAAACGCACTGCCTCTTCCGCCTCGGCGACTGCATCCAACAGGGGGCTTCGGTCGCTGCAATTCTGGATGTAGTCGATAGCCAGATTGTAGTGGGCCTCGAAGAAATCGGGGTTCAGCGCTACAGCCTCTTGGAGATCGGCGACGGCCGCACTGTTGCGTCCGAGCATATCGAGTATCGCCGCCCGATAAAAGAGCGAATATTCCCGGCCCAACACGGAATCTCCGGACTCCCCGCCCAGGGTTAGCGCCCGATCGAACGCAACCAGCGCATCGTCATATTGCTGATTCGCATACAGCCCCAGCCCCATCGCGGTGGTCACCACATAGGCCAGTTCTTCCTGATTGTCCAGCGCCGAAACAAACTCCAGCGAAGGCGCGGTCGCTGGTGCAGGGCTATAGCGTACGATTTCAGTCGAGAGCGGCGCGCCGGCTTGATCGCCCCTTGCCAACGCCAGGCTGGCCGCATCGATCAGCACCTCTACGCCGCTGGCTCCCACGTCGCGGACCGGCAGAAGTTCGATGCGCGGCCCCACGCCGTCATCATCGTACCAACCCCAGAGCACCATCAACGCCTTACGTTCCTTCCCGTATTTTCGGGCCGATTCCGAATCCTCGAAAACCTGATTGGCCAACAAAATATCCACATCGATCCCCAGGCTATCAAATTCGGATCCCAGGCTCTGCTCGAAGCGGCGCGCCATATCGCGCTTGGTTGCGGCGTGGCGATCATCGAAGTCAGCGATGACAACGCGAAAATGTTCCGGAGGTCGTATCTTCTGATAGCCCGTCCATCCACCCCAGAGAAGCGAGAACGCAAGCACAGCGATAAGCGTCCCGCCCGCCTGGAAGCGCGCTTTTCGGGTGCTCGCATGGCGCAGCGCATGGATGCTCGCCGCGGCGACCCCCGCCACCAGTGCGACGAGCAGCCAGGGCAGCAACTGGGGCCATACGCCTAGCGGCAGCTTGATGAAATTCGCCAGTTCTGACAGATACTGCAACAGCGCGACGAGAATGGCGGCGGCGCTCAACAGCGCCATCAGCCGCGCGCGCCGACCCTCGCCCCGGGGATGCGGTTGCGGGTCCTTCCCCACCAGCGGGGCCAGCGCATTGGCCGCATTCAAGGCTTTGGTGAACCAACCGGACTCCGGCCCTGCGGACGACGGCGCTTCATCGCCGGACGGGGGAGGCTCGCCGTCATCGGTGGAGATCAACTGTATCCCAATCTTGTCCTCCGAAGCCGGCGGCCCATCGACCACTGTATCATCGACCAATGTCGCCGCATCAGGTGAGGCGAGTGGGCTGCTTTCACCGACGCCCTGACTGGCAAGCGACTCGCGAAATGCACGCGCGAATTCGCCGCACGTCGCGTACCGGTCCGCCGGATCTTTCGCCAACGCCTTGAGGATAACCTGTTCAGTGGCAGGGTTCAGGTGCGGATTGAGACGGGTTGGGGGTGGGGGCGGCTCCTGGATGTGCTTGAGCAGCACCGCGGTTGGGGTTGAGCCTTC
>JAJRVT010000307.1 GCA_024277175.1 Chloroflexota bacterium
CCACAATTTATCAGCATTTTGAGGATGCTATCGCCTATATTGAAGGTGTTCCGATTACAGATTGGCCACAGCACGAAAATTCTTATGTTGATACAAATATCGAACATTTAGCCAACTCAATGTAAAAGATTGGGGGCCGGGGGGCTGACAGGCTAACCTCTCCCCCAAGATTGGGGGCCAGGGGGCTGACAGGCCGACCTCTCTCCCAAGATTGGGGGCCGGGGGGCTGACAGGCTGACCTCTCCCCCAAGATTGGGGGCCGGGAGGCGACAGCGTGCGTCCCACGCCATCCGCCAACCTCGCTGACCAGGCGCACCCTATGGCGTGGGATGGACGGGAACGACGACAGGACAGGGTGACCGTAGGTGCGATTTGTAATCGCACATCTCCGGTGAAGAGACGCGTGCAGGGAATTGTGCGGCAAGAATGTCGCACCTACGCCAGCGAACCCACAAAGGCGTGAAAACGGCGGGCCGCCTCCTGCGTGGCCGGATTATGATCGCGGATGAAGACGTCGGGATCGGGGTTGGCCCGGTAGGCGTCCAGGATGGCCTGGGCCTTGTCGTCGGTCTCCATATCCAGATAACTGGACGCCAGGCGCAGGGAGAGATCCCGAGGCGGCGCGCCGAACGCGCTGCCGGGGAGGGTGGCCAACTGGTATTCCGTCAGCAGGTAGTGGGCCAGATCGACCGACGTATGGACGCCGCGCGCGGCCAGAGGCTCCCGCCAGCGATCGAAATTGGGGAAAATGTAGAATGCCCCCTGGGGCTGGGTGCAGGCCGCACCGGTCGCCGCCAGTTCACGCCAGAGGTACTGGGTGCGGATCATATGGATGCGACGGCACTCATCGATGTAGGCGACTACATCGGGATCTCCACCGTACGCAATCACAGCCGCGTACTGGATGGGTCCCGTGGGTGTGGACCAGATCTCGCTGGCGACTACCTTTAACGCCGCCATCAATTGGCGGCCCTCCGCCGAATCCGGTACAACCCCCACCCCCAGCCGCCAGCCGCCCAGGGAAAGGTGTTTGCTGAGACCAGAGAGGACGATGGTCCCCTCCGGGTAGAAGCGGGCCAGGGAAATATGTTGATTGGGTGTATGGGGCAGGAGGCCATAGATTTCATCACTGATCACCACGATCTGCCGCTGGCGGCAAAAGTCAGCCAGCCGCCGCAGGAAATCTTCATCGTACATTTTACCCGTGGGATTATCGGGGCTTGTAATCAGGAGAATTTTATTCTCGCTCTCTATCTGAGCCGTTACGCTCTCCAGCGCGTCCAGCGAAAGGACATACCCGCCCGCGGGCGAGGACGGGATGCGATGCGTCGGCTTCGAGAGCAGATGAGCCTGGGGTTCATAGCTGACCCAACTGGGCGTGGGCAAAATAAGCGGGGCGTCGAGCGCCAGTTGGACGGCGAAGATCAGGGACTTACTACCCGGTCCAATGATGACCTGGTCGGGAGCGATGTCCAGCCCCAGCCGACGGCTGTAGGCCCGGGCCGCAGCTTCACGCAGCTCGAATAGCCCTTGGCCGGCGAGGTAACTCTTCTGATGGACGTTAGCGCGCAGGGCCTCCTGGATCTTGGGGTGGACGGGAAAACGAGATTCGCCGAAGCCCAGATGATAGACCGTCTCGCCATCGGCCCACATACGCTGGACCTGCTCGTTGATGGCCAGCGTGGGTGAGGGTACAAGATGTTCGCGGACAACGGAGGACAGATGAAACGGGGTATTCGGCTGTGACATATCCACCTTCTTATCAATCGCCTATGCAGGTGCAGTTATTCACCCGCCCACCCAGAAGGCTTTTTCCAGATCCTGGAAGTCTTCGGCCGGGCCTTCGAACTTGTTGCGCCCCAACTCCAGCACATAGACGTAATCCGCAATCTTGAGCGCCTCGCGAATCTCCTGGTCCACCAGCAGGATGGTCAGGCCGTCGTCATCGCGCAGATCGACCAGCATCTGGTAGACTTCCTCAGAAAGCAGCTTGGCCAGGCCTGCGGTCGGCTCATCCACCAGGATCACCTTGGGATCGGTCATGAGGGTGCGCCCGATCTCCACCATACGCTGTTGGCCGCCGGATAGCTCGCCCGTCATCTGCTTGCGTTTGTCATACAGGATGGGGAAGCGCTCGTAGTTCTCCTCCAGCTTGCGCTGAATGCGCTTCCGGTCCCTGCGAAAGGTCCAGGCGCCCACCATCAGATTCTCCTCCACCGACATCCAGCGGAAAAGACCGGGCTGTTGGGGGATGTAGGCCAGGCCCTTGTTGATGCGCTCGTAGGTGGGCACGCCGAGGATGCTCTCTCCATCCAGGAGGATCTCGCCGTCATTGGGGGTGAGAAAACCGTAGATGGCCTTGAGCATGGTCGATTTCCCCACGCCGTTGGCCCCCAGAATGGTCGTGATTTTGCCCGACTCCGCGGTCAGGGTCACATTCTGGAGGATGTTCAAGTCCCGGTAGTAGCCGACATAGAGGTCCTTGATCTCAAGCATCTTTCTCTCCTCCGGTGCGGCGCGTGGGCAGGGCGAAACTGGTTTCCGACACCACTTCGCCGGCTTCTTCGTCCTCGCCAAGATAGGCCGCCTTGACCATGGGGTCCAGCTTGACGATTTCCGGATCGCCATCGGCGATGAGATCGCCGTAATTCAGCACCAGCAAGCGCCGGCTCAGTTTGAAGATGGTATCCATGTCGTGGCTGATGATGATGACGGCCTTGCCCTCATCGTTGACCCGGTAAATCCACTCGTAAATGATCTCCATCAGCTTGGGATGGACGCCGGCGAACGGCTCGTCAAGGATGATCACCTGGGGGTCGAGCATGAGCAGGCGCCCCAGTTCCAGCAACTTCTGCTGCCCGCCGGAGAGGGCGCGGCCATATTCATTGATCAGGTGATCCATGGTCAGG
>JAJRVT010000308.1 GCA_024277175.1 Chloroflexota bacterium
GCTCTGATCGTCCCTTTGACCCGGCGTTGGCGATGCCTGCCTGATGACCTATGCGTTATGTAACCTAAACCTTTGTTCTTTATCCGTTTGTTCTCACATTTCGTCAATTAGGGACTTGACATCAAAGAGAGAATCTACGATCCCGGGGATACATGACCTACTACGGGCGCGCGACCGCCTTGCCGAACCACCAAACCAGCGCAGCCAGCATAACCAGGTGATAGACCAGGCCCACACCCAGGTAGGCCAGCCACGGCCCGCCTTCCAGCGCGACCCAGAAGGCCTTGGCCGGCCAGTAGGTGGGGATGACGCCCAGTAGGAGTTGCCAGGGCATGGGAACGAACCAGGCGGCCACGGGCGCGAGGAAGAAGACGCCCATGCCCTTCATCAGCGCCAGGCCCTGGACCTTGTTGCGGGCGATGGAGGCCAGGGTCAGGGCGTAGATGGGCGCTTCCAGGGCCGCCACCGTCACGATGGGCAGGAGCATCAGGACGCGTATCTCCACCAGGTTCATGAGGGGTGCCAGGAGCATGGCCGCGGCCACGCCCACCAGGATCGGTCCCGTGATGCGATAGGCCAGATAGCGGTTCATGGACAGGGGCGTGACCCGCAGTGCGTCAACGCGCCTGCGTCGCGCTCATCCAGGAGCATGAAGCCGATGACGTACCCGGCCAGGGCCGGCGTGGTCAAAATCCCGATGAAGGCCACGATCAACGGCCAGTAGGGGTGCAGGTCGAGGCGCCCCGCCAGCGCGTCGGTGATCCAGGGGACCAGCCAGCGCATGGCCAGCACCAGGATCATCGGGTAGAAAAAGAGGAATTTGAGCAGCGAATCGCGACTGATATTCTTGAGGTCGGAAGCGGTCAACGCCCGGAGAGCGCCCATGTCAGCCTCCTCCCGGGCCGCGCACGATGAAGCGGCCGAAGGCGCGGCGGGCCAGCCAGGTCATCAGCGCAGCCAGCAGGGCCAGATAGGCGAAAAAATCAATCCCGCGCACGGCCGGCTTGTCGCCGCCTGAGTAGGCGAAGCGCAAATTTCGGACGTCGATCATGTGGCTGATTCCTGTTTGCGTTCGTCGTATGCGCTTTAGGAATTTCTCGAAAATTAACGTCCCCGGCACGGACCACGGGTTTCGATGCCCACCGGAGTAGGACTGGTCCGTGCCGGGGACGTTACGGACGTGGTTACGAGCGATCGTTACCCGGCCAGCGCCTCATGGGTGAAGCGGCCGTTTTCCATGACCAACACCTCGCTGCCGTCGGCCCGGATGCCGATGACGCGCATGGTGGAGGTCCCGATCATGAAGTCCACATGCACCTTGGATTCATTGACGCCCACGGCTTCATACTCAGACGGGTCCAGGTCATCGCCTCCCTTCACGCCCTCAGGATAGGCCTGGCCAAAGGCGATGTGGCTGACCGCGTTCTCGTCGAAGAGTATCTCATGGAAGATGATGCCGGCCTGGTTGATGGGCGAACGCTCGTCCACCAGGGAGACCTCGCCCAGCCGCCGCGCGCCCTCGTTGGTGAAGAACTCGGCCAGCACATCTTCGCCCACCTCGGCGCTGTATTCCACCATCTCCCCCTGCTCGAAGCGGAAATAGGCCCCGTCCACGGTGCGCTGGAAGGGGAAAGTGGGCTTGGAGGTGCGTACCCAGCCCTCGGTCCGCTGCATATGGGGCGTGGAGAAGACCTCTTCGGTGGGCATGTTGGCCATAAAAGAGACGCCGGTCGGGGTCTGAGACGAAGCCGCTATCCAGTTGGGACGGTCGGTCAGGCCCACGGTCAGGTCAGTATTGGGTTTGCCGTCCGGTCCCATGGCTGTATCCAGATAGCGCACGGCCCGGATCTGTTGTGTATCCAGGAAGCGGGTGATGTTCTTGAGGTTACGATCATGGCGCTCCCAGGCGATGATGGGGTCGGGCTGGTCCACTCGACAGGTCTGGAGCACCATCCGCCAGAGCGCGTCCACGGCTTCTTCCGGCGGCAGATCCGGGTAGACCTCACCAGCCCAGGCCCGGGTGGGAACGCCGGCCACGCACCATTGGAGCCGGTTGGACATGACGGCCTGCATGTAGAAGTCCAGCCTGGTCTGCCGAGCCCGGGCGGCTCGCTGCATCACCGCCGGGTCCAGGTCGTCGAAGGCGTGGGGATGGGCCGGCCCCACCAAGCTGAGGCGGGCCCAGGTCTCGTCCACCATCTGGTGATGGCGGGTGACCTCGTAATCGGGAAAATAGTCGAGATAGTCTGGTTGGCTATTGGCCAGCCGCGCGTGGACTGTGGGCGCGTCCACCCAATCCACCTGCACATAGCGCGCACCGGCCTGATAGGCCTGGGCCACCACCCGGCGCACGAATTCTGCGTGCTCCAGGTCGCCGCTCACGCGCAGAGATTGCCCCGGTTGCAGGTTCACGCCCAGTTTGATGAGCAATTCGGCGTAACGGGCCTGTTGTTCCTGCATCTGTTCGTCTGCCATAAAAATGCCTCGCTCCTGTATAAAATGATCGCTTGTTGATCTCGTTATCTGGCCCCATTATAACGTGAATAGCGCCATAGACGCCATCGCCAAAGAGACAGTTAATTTTGACAACTTACCCTACCCCGGGTATACTAGACGGCGGCCAGTTTCTGACATGTTGTGGCCCGCTAGCTCAATTGGCAGAGCAGCTGACTCTTAATCAGCGGGTTCGGGGTTCGAGTCCCTGGCGGGTCATTAGAAGACCAATATGAGAGAAGCGCCGTCCACATGGACGGCGCTTCTTTGTTGTTTACACTTTGAACTGTCCGTTCCCTCCTCAAGCGCGATCGTGGAGAGAAAGGGGATAGGAGGCGACGCGACCTGCGGGCGCCCAATCCGGCTCCGAACACAGGTCCGCATCGACGGCGCCCGGCTCGGCTGTCAAGGCGTCACTGGCGCGCGATGCCGCGCGCCGTCTGTTTTCCGCCATCTGATCCACCTGTCCGCTGCGGATTACAGCAGCTAGGACCAAAATCGATGACAGGAAAGACAGACCGAGCAAGAGGATAATCGCGGTCAAGAACAACGGCGTTCTCCTAGAATAGGGACCGGCGGCGACGAAATCAGGATAGCCTACTCTAAGCCGGGGTCAACCAATGGCGCTCCCCTTACAAAAACTCTCCCCACAGAATGCCAAATTCTTGCGGGGAGGTCAACGCTCACCCCAAGTATACCCTATTTAGCCAATTCCCAAAAACACCCTATCCCCCTCACCTGGTCATCCTGTCATTCCCTATTGTTCCTTGGCCGTAAACTCGATACGAAGGGTGAAGGGATCGGCCACGGTCAGGGTTTCAGCGAAGTTAGGCGGGGCGATGCCGAAATCAGAAATATTCATGCCGACCTCGGCCACGCCGGAGAGGGTGTCACCGGTGACGGTGGCGGTGACGTCGAAGGTGACCTGTTGGGTGATGTCACGCACGGTCAGATCGCCCACAAGCTGGAAGCTGACTTTCTCACCGTCAAGATAGGCGTCGGGCGCGTTCTGGATGGCGGTGGGAACGAAGGTGGCCGTGGGGAACTTGCCAAACTGGGGATCCTTTTCCTGCACCCACTTATCCCGACGGTCCTGATCGGTGGCCAGCGTGGCCAGATTGACGGTGATGCTGCTATCACTGACGGTGTTGTTGTCCAGGTCTACAGTGATAGAGCCTTCCACATCGCTGGTGCTGCCGGTGACGACTTTTTTCCCGGCCTCGATGCCCAGCTTGTCCAACGCCCGGGAAAGGAATTCCTCGTTCACGGTGTATGAGGCGGTCGATTCGCCGGGGACGAGGACGTACGTATGCACGCCGCTCAGGGCCTCGCCCGTCCCCGCGGACTCGGCGGGGGCGGCTGTGTCGCTGGCGCCGGCGTCGGCGCTCTCCGCGGCAGGGGCGGATGTGGGGGCCGGCGCATTCTGCCCACCACAGGCGGCAAGCAAGGCAAGGCTAAGGACAAGTACAACGGTTAAAATCATCAAACGTTTTTTACTCATAGTCATGGTCTCCTTGTGATGAAACTGGCGGGCGATCTGTACGATACATCGCCCGGATTGCGAATTTATGTCAATGCTGCGCAACTGGAACAGGCTGGATGACGCCGTCGGGTAGGTAGACGGGCAGCGCCACATTCCGTTCTCCATAGCGAGCCAGAAGCGCACGCATAAACAACGAATAAAATCCCTCATGACGCAGGTCTGGCTCCAGATCGTCCACAGCCAGACCGGGCGTGAAGCCCGCGGCCACGAACTGATCCAACAACCGGGGGTCGCGGCTGATGATGTGGACCGGCGTCTCCCAACCATCATCCCGCCGCGAAACCCGGGGCGGCTGATGGTCGCCGATGAGCACGAAGATGGCGTCCTCGTCCTCGCTGCGGATGGCGTCGACCAGAAAACGTAATTCGTAATCGATGGCCCGCATATAATTGCGACGACGGACGTCATGGCTCATGACGTCGGGGTCCACGACCTCGCTCGTCTGCGCCTGAAGCTGGTTCAGGGTGCGCCAATCGTCCACGACCGGCGGCAGATCCGTCCACGGATAGTGGGAGATCTGGGTGATGAAAAAGAGCAAAAACGGATCATCGGTGCGCTGGCGGATGGCCTCGCGCACATAGTTGAGCGCGTACTGGTCGGGCGGAGCCGGCCCCCAGCTATATTCAGCCCCTGTATAGTTCAGATCTCGGTGTCGATACCAGTGCTCCGCGCCATAGAAGCGTCGATACTGGAGCCACTCCCCTTCGGACAACTCGGTGGCAATCGAGGTCAGCCAGTTGTAGTCATAGCCCTGAGATTTCAGATAGCGTCCCAGGTCCGGGTATTCCTCCCCCTGATATTTGGCGAACAGGGCCAGATATTCGGGCTGATTGTCGACGCGCAGCCCAAAGAGCGTGCTCGTGTAGGCAAACCAGGATCCGCCGCCCCAGGTGGGGGATGAACTCAGGGCGGTGGCGGCGCGCCAGCCATCCGCGGCCAGTTGATCCTCCAGTTCATCCAGCAATTGCGTGTACAGGATGCGATAATCGGGCCGTTTATACAGTACACTTCCATACGATTCTACAAAAATCAGGTAAATGTCGGGCCGCTCGACCAGGCGTCGTCCCCCATAGTCATAGGCGGCGCGGATGGCCGGATCGTCGATGCGGGACGCGGACGCGCGCAGGGTGACCGAGGCCGCGACGTTCTCCCTTACCTTGGCGGCCAGACTGCTCACCACTCTGTGCGGGTTGGCCAGGCCCGCGCCATAGGCCGCAGCGTTCAGAAGAAGAAAGGCGGTCGCCACGCCCACCCCCCAGCGCGACCAGATGCTCAGGCCGGCCAGGCGGCGGTCATCCAACAGGCTCCACACCAGGAAGGCGAGCGCGGCTACTCCCAGGATCAACCCGATCGCGCCGCCGATGTAGATCAAGGGCGGCAGATGCAGGTGGCGGAGCAGGAAGGGCAGGCCCTTGCCGTAGAGATGAACCTGGTTATAGAAAACCGGCTCCACGTTGTAGATGGTCAGGGTGGCGGCTTCGTAGATATAGTAAGCTAGAGCGAAGAGGTAGAGCAGCAGAAAGAGCGTACGATAAAGTCGGCCCCGCACCCGGCTCACGAAAACGGCCAGCGCAGCCAGCAGTGTAAACTCCAGGCTCAGGCGGAAGACGTCATAACCCTCGCGCCAGACGAAGAGGCGCCGCAACAGATCGACGCCTGCGAGCGTCCTTTCTGTGCCCGCGGGGACCGGACCTGCGTCCCGGTTCAGGAGATAAAGGGGTAGAAAAAGCAGGGCGTTGAGCGCCCCAAAAGCCAACCAGAAGCCGCCGTCGGTCCGCAGCCAGCGGGCGATCCTGGCCCGCATGGGGGCGTCGAATGAAGAATGCAGATTGGTCACAGTTGAACGTACCGTCGCTTGAAGTTAA
>JAJRVT010000019.1 GCA_024277175.1 Chloroflexota bacterium
CCGGCGTGGCCATCCTCAACGAAAACACCCTTTGGGGCACGGATGTGTCTGACCTGGAGAACCAGTACGCAGAGGAATATGGCTACGAAGTCGTGGCCAACATCCCCTATGAGGCCGAATCCACCGAGGTGAGCAGCGAGGTGCAGAAGCTCAAGGCCGCGGGCGGGGACGCCGCGCTGCTCCAGGCCTCCTACGTCTCGGACGCCATCCTCTACATGCAGACCTACAAGCAGTTGGACTATGCGCCCGTGGCCCTCATCGCCATGGACGCCGGCTTCGTGGCCTCTGAATTCGTGGAGACCCTGGGCGACGACGCCAACTACATCCTCAGCCGCGAGGTGTGGGCCCTGGACCTGGCCGAATCCAAGCCCATCATCAAAGCCGTCAACGACATGTACAAAGAGCGCTATGGCACCAACATGAACGGCAACTCGGCTCGGGCTTTCACCGGCATGCTCGTCCTGGCCGACGCCATCAACCGGGCCGGCTCCACTGACCCTGCGGCCATCCAGCAGGCGCTCATGGAGACGGACATCCCCGCCGACCAGATCATCATGCCCTGGAAGGGCGTCAAGTTCGACCCGGAGACCCACCAGAACACCCTGGGCAGCGGCATCATCGTCCAGATCCAGGATGGGGAATACAAGACCGTCTGGCCCTTCGACCTGGCCTCGGCCGAGATCGTCTGGCCCTTCCCCAAGTGGTCGGAACGTTAATTTGAACGCGGGTTGACGCTGATGGAACCGGGTATTCACGGATTTTTTCAGAAAAAATCCATGAATGTCCGGTTTCATCCGGCAAAATCCGCGTTCAAATTAACTCCTTGCCACAAAGCTGCACGCCCAATCATGAGGGAGGTTCAACTTGTCGCCGGAAGTCACCTTGCTGGTCCAGTCCCTGGTTAGCGGGCTGCTCATCGGCTTCGTCTTCTCGCTGCTGTCGGTCGGCCTCACGCTGATCTTCGGGGTGATGGACATCGTCAACTTCGCCCATGGCGAGCATCTCATGCTGGCCATGTATCTGACGTTCTGGATGTGGTATCTGTGGGGAATCGACCCGCTGCTCTCCCTGCCTGTGGTCGCCATCGCCCTCTTCATCCTGGGCGTCTTCACCTACAAGGTGCTGATCAAACACGTGCTGGACGCGCCCATGCTGGCCCAGATCTTCGTCACCTTCGGCCTCATGATCTTCCTGCGCAGCCTGGCCCAGGTGCTGTGGAGCGAAGACTATCGCCGCATCGGGGACACCTGGGTGAGCGGTCGCATCGAGATCTTCGGCATCTTCATCGGCCTGCCCCAACTGGTGGCCGCCATCGGTGCGGTCATCACCACCGGTGTGCTTTATATCTTCCTCAAGAAGACGCGCACAGGCTGGGCGTTGGAGGCCACGGCCGAGAACAAGGAAGTGGCCGGGCTGATGGGCATCGACACCGAGCGCATGTTCGCCCTGGCCTGGGGGCTGGGGCTGGCCAGCGTGGGCGTGGCCGGCGCGCTCCTGGCCACCTTCAACCCCATCTCGCCGGAAGTGGGCGCGGTCTTCGTGCTCGTCACCTTCGTGGCCGTGGCCCTGGGCGGCTTCGGCAGCGTACCCGGCGCGTTCGTGGCCGGCATCATCATCGGCGTGGTCCAGGTCCTGGGCGGCTTCCTCTGGGAACCCCGCTTCAAGACCGTGCTGGTTTACGCCATCTACCTGGGCGTGGTCTTCATCCGCCCCCAGGGTCTCTTCGGACAACGGTAGGGGGTGCGCATGCGAACATCTCGTTGGCAAATTCCGGCCCTGCTGGCCCTGATCCTGTTCCTGATCGCGTTTCCCTATCTCTTCACCCAGCCCTTCCTGCAGCGCACCATGATCCTCATCATCATGTGGAGCGTGCTGGGGCTGGCCTGGAACTTCCTGGGCGGCTACGCGGGGCAGGTCTCCTTTGGCCACGCCATCTTCTTCGGCCTGGGCGCGTACACGTCCACCTATCTCTTCACCGAGTATGGGATCTCGCCCTGGCTGGGCATGATCGCGGGCGCAGTGGTGGCCGTGATCGTCTCGGCCATCATCGGCTGGCCCAGCTTCCGCCTGGCCGGCCACTACTTCGCCATCGCCACCATCGCGGCCGGGGAAATCTTCGCCATCATCTTCCGCAACTGGAAGACCGTGGGCGGCGCGGTGGGCATCTACATCCCCATCGTGCGCGGCGACAAGCTGATCGACTTCCAGTTCCACGACTCCAAGATCGGCTACTACTACATCATCCTGGCCATGCTGGGATTGGCCGCGCTGACCACCTATGCGCTGGAGCGCAACCGCATCGGCTACTACCTCAAGGCCATCCGCGAGGACCCGGACGCGGCCCGCAGCTTGGGCATCAACGTGACCCTGTACAAGATGTACGCCATGGCTCTCAGCGCCGCGTTCACGGCCATCGTCGGCACCTTCTACGCCCAGTTCGTGCTCTACATCAGCCCCAACACCGTCTTCGCCTTGAACATTTCCATCCAGATGGCGTTGGTGGCCATCCTGGGCGGCACCGGCACCCTGGCCGGTCCTATCATCGGCGCGGCCGTGCTCATCCCCATGGCCGAGTACACCCGGGTCTATCTGGGCGGGCGGGCCGGCGGCCTCCATCTGGTGGTCTATGGCCTGCTGATCATGATCATCTCCGTCTACCAGCCCGGCGGCCTCATGGCCATCTACAAGCAATGGCGACAAAAAGAGACCGCCCGCAAGATGCAGCAGGTGACGGACGCGGCCGCCGCAGGAAAGGAGGGGTGAGCCATGGCGCTGCTTGAGCTGAAGGGCGTAACCAAACAATTCGGCGGCCTCATGGCCAACTACGATGTCACCCTGAGCGTAGAGGAGGGGGAGATTGTGGGCCTGATCGGTCCCAACGGGGCCGGCAAGACCACCCTCTTCAACTGCATCACCGGCTACTACAAGCCCACCAGCGGCGTGGTCCGTTTCCAGGGCAGGGAGATCACGGGCTGGTCCCCGGACCGGGTCTGCAAAACCGGCATTGCGCGCACGTTCCAGATCGTACGCGTGCTCAAGGAGATGACCGTGCTGGAGAACGTGATGGTGGGGGCGTTCCTGCGCCACCCCCAGGCCAAGGACGCCCGACGCAAAGCACTGGAGATCCTGGAGTTCACCGGCCTGGCCCCCCGCCAGGATCAACTGGCCCGCAATCTGACCATCGCCAACAAAAAACGGCTGGAGCTGGCGCGCGCCCTAGCCACCGAACCCAGGCTGCTCTTCCTGGACGAAGCCATGGCCGGGCTCAACCCCAGTGAAACCAATGACGCCGTGACCATGGTGCGCAAGTTGAGCGAACAGCAGATCACCATCGTGCTGGTGGAGCATGTGATGAAGGTGATCATGCCCTTGGCCCACCGGGTGGTGGTGCTCGATTCCGGCCAGCTCATCGCCGATGACACGCCGGAACGGATCGCGACCAACGAACGGGTGATCGAAGCCTACCTGGGAGAAAAATACCGTGCTGCAAGTCGAAGCCATTGAGGTTCGCTATGACGACGTACCCGCGCTCCGCGACGTTTCGCTGGAGGTGAAGGAGGGCGAAATCGTGGGCGTCATCGGCTCCAACGGGGCAGGCAAGACCACCCTGCTGCGGGCCATCTCCGGCATGCGCCCCGTGGCAGAAGGGGCGATCATCCTGGACGGCGTTCCCCTCCACACCCTCAAATCCCACGAGATCGCGGCCCATGGCGTGGCCCACGTGCCCGAAGGCCGGGGCATCTTCGCCTACCAGACCGTCCTGCGCAACCTCTATCTGGGCGCATTCCTGCGCACCAAAGAGGAGCGGGACGAGATGCTGGACCGGGTCTTCGAGCTCTTCCCTCGGCTCTACGAACGGCGCAACCAGCAGGCCGGCACCCTAAGCGGCGGAGAGCAGCATATGCTGGCCATCGGCCGCGGGCTCATGGCCCGCCCCCGCATCCTCATGCTGGATGAGCCCTCCCTGGGACTGATGCCCAAGCTGGTGGACATGATCTTCGAACTGGTCCAGCGCATCAACCGCGAGGACGGCCTCACCATCCTGCTGGTGGAACAGAACGTGCTCGAATCGCTGGAAGTGGCGGACCGGGCCTATGTGCTGGAGACCGGGTCCCTGGTCCTGGAGGGCGGTGGTCGCGAGCTGCTGGACGACCCGCAGGTGCAAAAGGCCTATCTGGGGATGTGACCATGGAAACAGGCGCTCAGGCCCGGGAAGCCATTCGCGCCGGCCGGTGGACGGGTCCCACGGCCGGCCTCGCTCCGGGCTACACCCAGGCCAATCTGGTCATTCTGCCCAAGGCGGACGCGTTCGACTTTCTCCGCTTCGCGGTGCGCAACCCCAAGCCCTGCCCGGTGCTGGACGTGACCGCGCCCGGCTCGCCCCACCCGGACCCACTCTGGGCCGAGGGCGCGGACCTGCGCACCGATCTGCCCCGCTATCGGGTCTACGAACACGGCGGGCTGACGGCCGAGCCCGCCGATTTGCTGGCATGGTGGCGTGATGATATGGTGGCCTTTCTGCTGGGCTGTAGTTTCACCTTCGAGCGCGCGCTGTTGGCCGAGGGCGTCCCGGTGCGCCATCTGGCCTGCGGCTGCAACGTACCCATGTATCGCACCAGCCGGGAGACGCGCCCGGCCGGCTGTTTTCACGGTCCCCTGGTGGTGAGTATGCGGCCCATCCCGGCCGACCAAGTGGCCAAGGCCGTGCAGATCACCGCACGCTATCCGTCGGTCCACGGCGCGCCCGTCCACATCGGCGACCCAGCCGCGCTGGGCATCGGGGACCTGACGCGCCCGGACTACGGCGACCCGGTTCCCATCCAGCCCGGCGAGGTTCCCGTCTTCTGGGCCTGCGGCGTGACGCCCCAGGCCGTGGCCCTGGCCAGCTGCATCCCGCTGATGATCACCCACGCGCCGGGGCACATGTTTATCACCGATCGACAGGACATAGAACTGGCAGGCTGAACAACCATGAAAATCGGCATCGACATCGGCGGCACTTTCACCGACTTCGTCATCTTCGACGAGGGCGGCGGCGAGTTCCGCACCTTCAAACGCCTCTCCACCCCCGCGGACCCGTCCGAGGCCGTGCTCAAGGGGCTGGAGGAAATCCGCGGGCAGCAGGCCGCTTTCTTGGATGGCAGACTGGCCATCGTCCACGGCTCCACGGTGGCCACCAACGCGCTCCTGGAGCGCAAGGGCGCGCCCACCGCGCTGGTGACCACCCAGGGCTTCCGGGACGTGCTGGCCATCGGCCGCCAGGTGCGCACCAATATCTACGACTTCTTCAGTGACCGGCCCACGCCCCTGATCCCGGCCGAGCGCCGGCTGGAGGTGGAGGAGCGGGTGGATCACAACGGGCGCGTGCTGATCCCCCTCCAGGTCGACGATCTGCCCGAACTGGTCGAGACGTTGCAAGCCCTGGGCGCGGAGTCGGTGGCCGTCTCCCTGCTCTTCTCCTTCCTCCACCCCCAGCACGAGCAGGCCATCGCCGAGCATCTGCGCGCCGCGGGCTTTTTCGTCTCCCCCTCCCACGAGATCCTGCCCGAATTCCGGGAGTACGAGCGCACCAGCACCACGGTCATCAACGCCTACGTCTCACCCATCATGGACCGCTACCTGGGCAGGCTGGAGCGGGAGCTGGGCGCGGACGACTTCCGCATCATGCAGTCCAACGGCGGCAGCATCCACGCGCAGCAGGCCCGCAGCCAGGCCGTGCGCTCCATCCTCTCCGGTCCGGCCGGGGGCGTGGTGGGCGCGCAGTTCGTGGCCGCCGCGGCCGGCTTCGACCAGATCATCACCTTCGACATGGGCGGCACCTCCACCGACGTCTCCCTGTGCGCGGGCCAGATCCAGGTGACCAGCGAGGGCGAGGTGGGCGGTCTGCCCATCCGCATTCCTCTCATCGACATCCACACGGTGGGGTCGGGGGGCGGCTCCATCGCCGCGGTGGACGCGGGCGGCGCGCTGCGGGTGGGGCCGGAAAGCGCGGGCGCGGACCCGGGTCCCGTCTGCTATGGCCAGGGGGGGATGCTCCCCACGGTCACCGACGCCAACCTGATCCTGGGCAGGCTGGCGCCCGACTATTTCCTGGGCGGACGCATGGGGCTGGCCGTGGACGAAGCCCGCCAGGCCCTGACCGGGCTGGCCCAAGCCCTGCATCTGACGCCCCGCCCCGGCCTGGACCTGGCCCAGACCGCGGCCCTGGGCGTGATCCAGGTGAGCGACGCGCACATGGAGCGGGCCTTGCGGGTGATCTCGGTGGAGCGGGGCT
Organism: Chloroflexota bacterium; assembly: GCA_024277175.1. Taxonomy (GTDB): domain Bacteria; phylum Chloroflexota; class Anaerolineae; order Caldilineales; family Caldilineaceae; genus JAJRVT01. The sequence continues at coordinate 6,275 of JAJRVT010000019.1, forward strand.
ACGATCCGGGCGACTTCACCCTGGTCTCCTTTGGCGGCGCGGGCGGGCTGCACGCCTGCAACCTGGCCCGGGCCCTGGGCATCCCCCGGGTGCTCATCCCGCCGGCTGCGTCCGTTCTCTCCGCCTTCGGCATGCTCAGCGCCGAGGTGATCAAGGACTATGTGCAGACGGTCATGCTGCCAGGCGACGTAGTCTACGAGCAACTGGAGACGCTCATCGCGCCCCTGGCCGAGCGGGGCGCGACAGAGATCCGGGCCGAGGGCGTCAGCCCGGAGCGGATCAGCCTCCATCGCCAACTAGACATCCGCTACGCCGGCCAGTCCTACGAGCTGACCATCCCGCTGACGCCCGACTTCGTCCAGGATTTTCACGCCGCCCACTACCGAGCCTATGGACACAGCGACGCGGCCGCGCCGGTGGAGATCGTGAACTTGCGCCTGAAGGCCGTGGGTGCGGTGACCCGGCCCAGCCTGCCCGCCGGCGAACCGGGCGAGGCCAACCCCGGCGAAGCGCTCCTGGCCCGCCGGCCCCTGGTCACGGAGACGGGGCTGATGGACGCGCCCTTCTACCAGGGCGAGAAGCTGCGGCCCGGCCATCGAATCGCCGGCCCCGCGGTCATCGTGCAGAGCGATACGACGATCCTGCTGGGTGAAGGGGATGTGGCCGAGGTGGATGGGCGGTTCAACTTGGTGGTGGAGATTGATGGTTGAGTTGGCTGTGGCGTCACGGGAGTAGCGTGCTATCGAGCCACGCCGGCTTGGCTGGGCGCACGCCGAATGAATTCGGCGCCTGCTACACGAAACACGTTAAAACGTGTTGGGTACCGAGAATGCTATGTCGTCGTGGACACGCGAGTTCTATGCCAAGCAAGCCATATGGAGCGGCGCCTATTGGGGCGATGTAAGAGAACAGCATCGCCGCAGGGCAGAATGGGTGCGAACTGTTATTGGAACACCACCACAACGCATTCTAGAGTTAGGCGCTGGTGGCGGGCAGAATGCCATTGCTTTGGTTGAGCAAGGCTATGAAGTCCTTGCGGTTGAGCAAGAGCCTCTTTTGGTGCAGCACATTCGCGAATTGCTCCAACAACACGCCAAAGCGCGAGTGGAGATTATAGAAGCCGATTTTTATCGGGTGGTATTGCCCGAAAAAGCCTTTGATGGAGTGTGTTATTGGGATGGATTTGGCATTGGGACGGACGAAGAACAACGAAGCCTGCTCCGGCGTATTCGCACTTGGTTGCGCCCCAATGGAATGGCTTTGATTGATGTGTACACGCCCTGGCACGCGGCAAAGTCCGTCGGATATGGCGGACGTGTAGGAAAAGCCATGCGGGAGTACGGATTTGATGGCGAAGGATGTCGCTGGATAGACCGGTGGTGGTTGGAAAATGGCGGTGAGGCTATTGAACAATCTTTGCGATGTTATTCCCCCGCCGATCTGCGGTTACTGCTTGAAGGCACGGGATTGGCGTTGGTGGATGTGAAAGCAGGTGGCATGATGGACTACAAGAGCGGACGGTATGTAGAAGCCGCACCCTTAGAACAGGCGATGTGGTATGTGGCCATCTTGCGGTCTGTAAAACAATGAGGTGGCGCCCAACCCTGCGTGCAGCGGGCTGGCTCCGTCATTGTCGGTGGGCGTGGCGCGGTTTGTGGGAGTCGGCTTGCAGCCGACTTGAGCTTTCAGCCTGAACTTGCAGTTCAAGGCGACCTGTTCTTTTCCCAGAACTTCCTGTAGAATAAGGATATCTCGACAGAAGAATGAATGAGGGAAAATCCCGCAGAAAAGACGAACCACATGAAGCGAAATGAGATTGAACGCGATCCTGACATGTTGGATGATTACGATTTTAGCCGGGGCGTACGCGGCAAACATGTCCAGCGTTTCTCGGAAGGGAAGGAGAGCGAACCAGTGAGAACAGAGAACGAGCTACTCCAACGTATTACGGTAAATTCCGATATTTTTGGCGGCAAACCCATCATCCGCGGAAGGCGGCTTGCTGCGGAGCACATCCTCGGCATGTTGGCCGCGGGCGATGACTTCGACACCATTCTGGAAGGCTATCCCTGGCTGGAACGTAAAGATATCCTGGCCTGTCTCGCCTATGCGCGGCGTCTTGTGGCCAACGAAACAATTGAACCTTTAATCATCGAGTCAGTCGCATAAGAATATTGTTGAACTCCGGGGAATGGTGACAAAAGGCTTATAGGTACCAAACATGAGTAACTTGCATACAACCACACGTATTCCCGTTGATGATGAATACGTTTTCCTTGTCGGTAAAGCGGTTTATGTATTCGCATACTACGAATGGGCAATTATCTGGATAATTGAAAGCCTTGAGCCAGGTTTCGTCCGTGAATATTCACGGACTATGCACCCGCTGAGTTCAGGTAGGGTAAAGGCGCGGTTAGAGAAAGCGATTGAAAGTTCTAAGGCGTCCTTGGAAACTGAAACTATAACTGCTTTAGATGAGTGCTTAGCAGAATTTGGCAGTCTAATCGATCATAGAAATGCACTAATTCACGCTCATCCCATAACAGATACGAATGGAAAACAAATACTTGCATATCAAACAAATACATTGCGGGCTTTGCCGGATATGAAATGGAAACTTTCTGAAGTAGAGGCTCTTATCCGCAAATTCGACGCTGCCGCAGTCAACTCGGGAAAATTGCTGAAGTTTCTCAAAAACCTATACTTTCGCAGTTTTAATAGGGCTGGCCAATTTAACATAAAAGCAATTGGGCCGCTTCCGTAAAAAATCGAAAGCGGACAAGTCTGAAATTTGATCGAAAGGGCTATTTAAGCCGCAATGCACAGGATGGCCTCTAAC
>JAJRVT010000309.1 GCA_024277175.1 Chloroflexota bacterium
CCGCTCTGATCGTCCCTTTGACCCGGCGTTGGCGATGCCTGCCTGATGACCTATGCGTTATGTAATCTAAACCTTTGTTCTTTATCCGTTTGCTCTCACATTTCGTCAATTAGGGACTTGACATCAAAGAGAGAATCTACGTGGTGACGACCAACGGTGCGCCCCGCTCCTTCAGCAGAGCGACGAAGGCGGCCACATCCTCGCTGAGCACGCGTTCCAGGGCCGCGAGTTGCCCATCCACCTGGCCGGAGAGATGGGTGAAGACGTCATAGGTCTGGCGGGTGGGGCGGGCGTCCGCGGCCGCGACCACACTGAGCAAGGTGATAAGCTTCTGATTGAGCCGGGCCTTCAAGCGCAGACGATCCGATGCCGCACGGGCCTCCGTCTGCACCAGTTCATGCTCGATGGCCGTGAGCTTCTCCTGGATGGCTTCTGCATGCGCGATCAGATCATCCAGCGAACCGTCGTCCTGCTGCGCGGCCGCGACCCGGCTGCCCCACTCCGCGATCTGGACCCGCACCCGGCGCAGGCGCGCGGCGGCTTCATGGACCTCATCCACCTTATCACGAATTTGAAGCCCCAGTTCGAACTGGGCATCAAGATCGGCCTGGCTCACATCCAGCCGCGGGTCGATGATGAGCTCGAACTCGGTCCGCCAGCGCTGGTCGCCCACGCTCAACTCCACCTGGTAGCGACCAGGGGCCGCGCGGGGGCCGGTGCGGGCCTTCTCGGTGGTGGGATCACCCGCGACCTTGGCCGCGTCCGGGTAGCGCAGGTCCCACACGAAGCGGTTCAGCCCCGGCTTGATAGAAAGCGCTCGCTCGCCCTCCGCCAACTCCTTGCCCTCAGGCTTACCTTGAAAACGCCGGATCTCATTCCCGTCGGCGTCGAAGAAAGCCAGGGAGACCGGCTCATCCCCGCTGATCCCGGCCGGCAGCGTATAGTAAACGATGGCGCCGTTGGGCGGGTTCTCGCCGCCGTCCAGGATGACGCGGCGACTCTCGCCATATTCGTCCGTCTCCACCCTGTAGGTGGCCTGGCCCGCGCCCAGATGGAGCATGTAATTCTTGCCCGGCCCGGTCCACATGCCCACGAAGAAGCCGTCCCAGTGGCGCACGGTGGTCACAGGCGGGAAGAGGTTGGGCTGGTCCAGGGACGCGCCGGCTGCGTACTGGCGCAGGGGCGTCAGGTCATCCAGGATCCAGAAGGAGCGGCCATGGGTGGCGATGACCAGGTCGTCACCCTTGATTTTGAGATCGTAGATGGGTGCGACCGGCAGGTTGCCCTGCCAGCGCAGCCAATGGCCACCATCATCCAGGGAAATGAAGAGGCCGGTCTCGGTCCCCACGTAGAGCAGGCCCTGCTGCACCGGGTCCTCGCGCACAGCCCGGGTGATCTCGTCTGCGGGCAGGCTGTCGCTCAACACCCGCCAGTTCTGGCCGTAGTCCTCGGTCTTGTAGAGCAGAGGCCGATAGTCGTCCAGTTTGTGGCGGATGGCCGCCACATAGACGGTCCCTGCGGCGTGGCGGGAGGGTTCGATGAGGCTGATGAGGCTGAACTCGGGCAGGTCGGGCGGGGTGACGTTGGCCCAGGTAGCGCCGTCGTCCCGGGAGATGTGGATCAGGCCGTCATCGCTGCCGGCCCAGAGCACGCCTCGCTCCAGGAAGGACTCGGCAAAGGCGAAGACAGTGCCATAGTTCTCCGCGCCGCTGGTGTCCAGGGTCAGCGGGCCGCCCGACGCCTTGAGGGTCTGGGGATCGTTGCGGGTCAGGTCGGGGCTGATGACCTCCCAGCTATCGCCCTCGTCCGTGGTGCGGAAGACGTGGTTGCCGCCGGCATAGAGGATATTGGGATCATGGGGCGAGAAGACGATGGGGAAGGTCCAGGCGAAGCGATATTTCATCTCTGCGGGGTCATAGCCGTGATAGGCTTCAGGCCAGACCGTGACCAAGCGCACCTGCTTGGTGCGGTGATCGTAGCGTTGGAGCGCGCCGCCGCCGCCCGGCGAGCTGCCCACTGCGCCCACATAGACGATGTTCGGGTCCTGGGGATGGACGGCGATGTAGCCGCTCTCGCCCGTGCCGGCGGCGTAGCAGTCCCCCCACGGGATCGCGCCCTTCTCGGTGCGGGAGGGCACGCTGATGCTGGAGTTATCCTGCTGGGTGCCGTAGACCCGGTAGGGAACCTGGTTGTCCACGTCCAGGTGGTAGAACTGGGCCGTCATCTGGTTGTAGATGGTGGACCAACTCTCGCCGCCGTTGAAGGAGACGCAGGCCCCGCCGTCATTGCCCTCGACCATGCGCCGAGGATCGCGCGGGTCGATCCAGAGATCGTGGTTGTCACCGTGGGGCGTGGTAACCTCCGCCCAGGTCACGCCGCCGTCGGTGGACTTCCACATATTCAGGTCCAGGACGTAGACCGTCTCCGGATCCTGGGGATCGGCGAAGACATGGCAGTAATACCAAGGGCGGTGGATGAGGTCGCGGTTGTTGGAGACCATGGCCCAGGTTGCGCCGTCGTCGTCCGATCGGTAGAGACCGGCCTTGTCGCCTTCGGCCTCGATGATGGCCCACACCCGGGATGGCCTGGTCGGTGAGATGGCCACGCCGATCTTGCCTTTGAGTCCGTCCGGCAGCCCCTTCGCGTTCGTGATCTCGGTCCACGTATCGCCGCCGTCGGTGGATTTCCACAGCCCGCTCTCCGGCCCGCCGCTGGAGAGGGACCAGAAGTTGCGTACGGTCTCGTAGATGGCGGCGTAGAGGATGCGCGGGTTGGTGGGGTCCATGCTGATGTCCACCGCGCCAGCCTTATCGGAGACGTAGAGGATCCGCTCCCAGCTTGCGCCGCCGTCCTGTGAACGAAAGACGCCCCGCTCCTGGTTGGGGCCGAAGCCGTGGCCCAGCGCGGCCACATAGACCCGATCCGCATCCGCGGGATGGACGCGAATCTTGGCGATGTGGTGGCTGTCGCTGAGGCCAATGTGGGACCAGGTCCGACCGCCGTCCGTGCTCTTGTAGACACCGTCGCCATAGGAGACGTCGCCGCGAATGGTGGCCTCGCCCGTGCCTACATAGATCACGTTCGGGTCCGATTCAGCCACCGCGATCGCGCCCACGGCCGCGCTGTTGAAGAAGCCGTCGGAGATATTCTCCCAGTAGAGGCCGCCGTCATCGCTCTTCCAGACGCCGCCGGCGCAAGCGCCAAAGTAGAAAGTGGTGGATTGGGTGGGGTGGCCGGCCACCGCCAGCACCCGTCCCCCGCGCGGCGGGCCGATACAGCGGAATTTCATGCCATCGAGAAAGGTGGAATCGAGTTGTGGGGTTGTCATGGAGCATCTCCCTGTCGTAGTGGGGGAAAGTGGATTTTAACGGCGCACTCATTGGGATGGCGCACTGCTTATGTACACGGTACGCCAAAGAGGTCATAAGGTCAAATAGGCGTAATCGATTTCTCACACTTTCTCCGCACCCTCTCCATAACTTCTCCACATCCACCTGCTATCCTGTTGATTAGCAAGAAAAATAAGTGCGGCGAACAAATCGCCGCCATCACCATCAACAGGAGGCAAGAAACATGTCACGCAAGCTAATCACAGTCATCGCTCTCACCCTGGTCCTCACTTTAGGCGTCGCGGTCACGGCCATGGCCCAAGGAGCCGGACCGGGAACCGGCCTGAACGGCGACTGTCCCAACGGCGTCTTCGTGGACGAGAACAATGACGGCGTCTGCGACTACGCCACCCAGCCCCAGGACGGAACCGGCATGCAGTACGGTCGCAACAACGCCAACCGCGGCGCAGCCATGGCTGGGCAGGGCCAGACCGGGACCGGCATCAACTTCGTGGACGCGGATGGCGACGGCGTCTGTGACAACTTCGTGGACGCGGACGGTGACGGCATCAGCGACAACCGCATGGGTCCCCAGTCCCACGCTGGCCAGGGCGGCATGCAGCACGGACGCATGGGCGGTCAGGGCCAGCACGGCGGCTTCGGTCTGGGCGTGAACCGCTAATCCTCTGTACCTGCCCTAAAAAATAGCCACGGATTACACGGATTTGCACGGATTTTTCATTCCCCATGGCGCTGGGCGGCAGCATGAATGTCTTCCAGGAAGCTCGGAGCTTCCTGGAAGATAGGCCCCCAACCACACCGACGGACTGGCTGACGGCAACGACGCCGCCAGCCAGTCCGCGTATTGTGACCAAAAGCGGGCCGGGTTGCCCATCTCCGCGTCGTCGGGGATAATAAAGCGAAGTGTTTGTTCAAACAGGCTTCGGTGGAACGCGGATTGTCGCTGATAAAGACGGA
>JAJRVT010000310.1 GCA_024277175.1 Chloroflexota bacterium
CGACGCTTGTAACCGCTCAGATTCTCTTTTGTCTCGTTCAGCATTTCTCGTATTGCAGATGTGATTCCCATCTCTTCCTCCCTTTTGGATGAAGAGTATATCACCTCCTTATGAATAGTTTAGTTTTTGGATACGCCTTAGCGGATTGGCACGGATTTTTTCTTGAAAATCCGGTGACTATTCAGGCAGGCTCCGGTAGAACGCGGATTCTCGCAGATACAAACGGATTTTCACGGATTTTTTCAGAAAAAATCCGTGAAAATCTGCTCTCGTCCGTGAGAATCCGCGTTCATCTGGTGGTGGCTGAATAGTTACAAAATCCGGCTATTATCCGCCCAATCCGGAGTTTCCGGGTTCTATCCCTCCTCCTTCACCGCAGTCGCGCACGCCGCGCGCAGCACCGCCACGCTCTTGGGCATGGCGGTCTCGGCCGGCTCCTGCCCCTCCATTTCGATGGAGGTGTAGCCTTTGAAGCCGGCGTCCAGCAGGGTGCGGAAGATGCGGGCGTAGTCCAGGTCCAGCGAGTACCAACTGCCGCCGCCGGGATAGGTCTTGGCGTGGGCCAGCCAGACGTGGGGTGCGATGGCCTCCATGGCCGCGTACATGTCCTCCTCGAAGATGAAGTTGCCCATGTCCAGGATGGCGCGCAGCCAGGGCGAGTCCACGGTCTCGATGATGCGCACCATGCCCGCGGCCGTGGTCGTCAGCCCCCAGTGGTTCTCCAGCAGCAGCATGACGCCCCGGCGCTCGGCGTGGGGAATGCAGGCCGCCAGCGCATCCGTACACCACTTGAAACCGTCGTCGTCCGTGTAGCCCTCCCACGGCTCCACCCAGCCCTTGGCCGCGATCAGTTCGTCGAAGCTGCCCTGCTTGCGCCAGCCGCCCGCATTGACGCGGATGGAGGGAACGCCCAGCTCGTGGGCCAGATCGATGCAGTGCAGGGTGTGGTCGATGTGCTTCTGACGCTCATCCGCGTCGGCCCAGACGAAGTCTTGATGGATGCTCAGGTTGTAGAGGGCCATGCCGGCGTGGAAGGCGTGGCGCTTCAGCCCTTGCAGATAGGCGTTGTCCTCGCTCTCCATCTGCTGGTGGAGGATCTCCACGCCCATCAGCCCCAGCGCCGCGGCCGCGTCGATGATGGCTTCAATGGGAACCTTCTCCGGCGTAAAATGCCAATACGAATAGGTCGATGTCCCCAATCGCAGTGTTGTCGTCATAGCGATCTTGTCCTTTCAAGTTGATATTGGTGGAACGCGGATATGCACGGAGGGAAACGGATTTGCACGGATTTTTTCAGAAAAAATCCGTGCAAATCCGCTCATATCAGCGAAAATCCGCGTTCTACTCCATCTCCACACCCACGACTTCGCCCTGCACCGCGGATCGATACGCGGCCAGCGCGACGGCCAGCGCGGCCAGGCCATCCTCGCCGGTGATGGAGGGCGCGCGGTCCTCCCGGATCATGGCGACGAAATCCTGGACCAGCCCCCGGTCCATGTCGCCGCCCCAGTAGAGCCAGCGAGTCTTGCCGGCCGCGTCCGAGGAGACGCGCAGATGCTGGGCGAAGGCGTCTACCATGGCGATGCCCTCCTCGCCCAGGATCTCCAGCTTGACGTCCCCCCAGGTCGGGTAGCTGGCGGGCCGGGACCAACTTGTGTCCAGGGTGCCGTACAGGCCGTTGTCCATGCGGAAGGAGAGCAGGCCGGCGTCGTCGATGCCCAGGCCGGGGTGGAGCAGGCTGTCGCCCACCTCGGCGTAGACCTCCGTCACCTCCGCGCCCAGCATCCAGCGCAGGAGATCGATGACGTGGACGGTGTGGTCGATGACCGCGCCGCCGCCGGACAGCTCGCGGTCGATGAACCAGCCGCCGGGCATGGAGCCGTGGTTGGTGCACTTGGCGCTGAAGAGACGGCCCAGCTTGCCCGCCTCGATGATCGCCTTCAACCGCTGCACCGACGGCGAGAAGCGCACCGGGAACGCGATCTGAAGCCGGGTCTCCGTGGCCGCGCAGACGTCGATCATCGCCTGGGCGTCCTCCCGCGTGGTGGCGATGGGCTTCTCACAGAGGATGGCCCTGGTCCGGCCCGCGGCCCATTCCACGTGCTCCCGGTGATGGACGTTCTCGGAGCAGATGACCACGCCGTCCAGCCCTTCCGCCAACAGCGTCTCGTTGTCGGCGAAAAAGGCGGTCCCGAAACGGTCGGCCATGGCCTGACCCCGGGTCGCGTCTGCGTCCCAGACGCCGACAAGTTCCACGCCGTCCATCTGGCGCAGGTGCGCGGCGTAGCTGGCCGCGTGCATGTGGGCGAAGCTCATCATGCCGATGCGAATGGTTTCCTGGGTCATGCGGACGCCTCCTGGAAGGTTGCAATTTCGATAGGTTGGCCTGTGCGCACCGACTCCATGGCGGCCAGCGACACCTTGACAGCCATGAGCGCGTCGTGGGGCGTAACCCGGGGCGTTGCGCCCGTCTCCAGACAGTGGAGAAAATGGGCCAGTTCGGCCCGATAGGGGTTGTCCTCTGTGGCCAGGGGGCTATAGCGTTCCTCGTGATAGGTGGGATCGTCCTCGTCGCGCAGGAAGACGGTTACGGGTGCGGGGTCCGCGCCATCCCACTCGATCAGCCCGCGGTCGCCCGCGATCTCCAGCCGGGTGCGCCAGAGTCCGGGTGGGTTGGCCCAGCTACAGTCGATGTGGCCGATACCACCGTCAGTAAAGCGCAGGGAGATGAGCGCATGGTCCCGCTCCGGGATATCTGCGAAGCTGAGCCCGCGGGCGAAGACCCGTTCCACCTCGCCGCAGCACCAGCGCGCGTAGTCGATGTCGTGGATGCCCACATCCAGGATCACGCCGCCGCTCTTTTCGAAGTCGGCGTAGAACGCGCTGTTGAATTCCCGGCCCGCGCCCGGAAAGCTGCCGGCGCGCACGGTGCGGATCATGGCCGGGCGGCCGATCTCGCCGTCGTCGATGGCCGCCTTGGCCCTGGCGTATTCGGGAAAGAAACGCACCACGTGGGCCACGTAGAGGGGAACCCTGGCCTCTTCGCAGGCCGCGACCATGGCCTGGGCGTCGTCCAGGTGGCGGGCCAGGGGCTTCTCGCAGATCATGGGCGTTCCTGCGGCCGCAGCGGCGAGGACGCATTCTTTGTGGGCGGCGGTGGGCGTACAGATGTCCACCAGGTCCACGTCGGCCAGGAGCGCGTCCAGGTCGTCGTAGACCGCGCCGCCATAGGCGTCGCTGGCCCGCCGGGCCGCGTCCCGGTCGATGTCATAGTGGCCGACGATCTCCACCGGCAGGCTGCGCCAGCCGTCGAGATGGACCCTGGCGATGGCGCCTGTGCCAATCATGCCAATTCTCGTCATAGTCTTTGTCCTGTCCTGTAGTGTGTGAAGGAGAACGCGGATTCTCACGGATGGGTTCAGATTTGCACGGATTTTTTCCGGAAAAAATCCGTGCAAATCCGGTTTTACTCAGCGAAAATCCGCGTTCCACCGAAGCTCGCCCAACCCGCGTTCTATCCCCTCCGTCGTAGCGCCAAAAAGAGAACGCCGCCTGTGGCCGCGAGCAAGCCACAAACGACGTACAAAATCACGAACCCCCAAGTCTGCGCGAGCAGGCCGCCCATGAACATGCCCAGCAACTGGCCGGCGCTGGCCACGGTGTAGAAGAGGCCGCTGGCCCCACCCCGGGCCCGCCGGTCTCCCTGTTCGGTGGTGTAGGTCATGGCCGTGGTGGTGTAGCTGGCGAACCCGAAACCGCGCAGCACTTGCACGCCCGCCAGGGCCGGCAGATAACGAGCCAGCAGGATGTAGCCCACCTGCACCAGAGCGATGGCGAAGCCGCCGGCCGCCAACAACAGCGCCCGCCCCATCAGATCAGACAACACGCCAGCCGCGTACATGAAAGGCATTTCGGTGAAGGCCGCCAACCCCCACAGCGAACTGATAGCCGTCTTGCTGTACCCCAGTGCAGCCATATAGTTGGGCCACATGGATGTGGACGCAGAATGAGCCGCCATCCACAAGACCACGCCGGCCAGAAAGAGAAGGGGCAGGCCCCGGGCGACGGGCGTTTGGCTTCCGGATTCGACTTTGATGACGGGAGCGGACTGTCTTGCAGGTTGCAGCCCAAGTGCAGTCACGCCGGCCAGCAGAGGGAAGAGGGAGGCCAGCAGGAAGGTTTGGGGAAGCGAATAGGCGTCAGCGAAACGGCCCCCAATCAGCGCGCCGCCCGCAAACGCCAGGGAGCCGATGCCGCGGAAGACGCCCATCTGTTGGCCTTTAGCGCCGGACCGCTCCAGTGCATCGCCCATGATGGCCAGGCTGAGGGTGATGTAGACGGCGCTGCTCGCACCCTCCAGCACGCGCACCACCCACGCGCCATTGGCGCTCTGCACCCGGCTCAGCCCAACGTAAGCGACGGCTAGTCCGAATAGCCCGGCCACCAGCAAAGGCTTGCGTCGTCCCATCCGGTCAGAGAGCCGTCCCCACAGGTAATTGCTGGCCAACATCGACAAGACGAAGGTGGCCAGGATCAGCGAGATGTGGGCGTAGGATGCGCCCAGGGCCTCCAAATAGAGGGTGATCAGCGGAGCGGTGACGCCGATGGCGGCGAAGAAAAGCCCGTTGACCACCGTGAGCAGCCGATAGTTGTGCATAGAACATGACGCAGGACCGACGATGATGCGTCAGCCCTGCGCCTCATGAGCCTTACTGTTTGATCCTGGCGGTTGTCTATTCAGCGGCCGTCAGGGAGAACGCGGATCGTCACGGATGAAGCCAAATTTTCACGGATTTTTTCAGAAAAAATCCGTGAAAATCCGCCGACGTCAGCGACAATCCGCGTTCCAACGGACCCCATGTCCAATCGCTACTGGTCGACCGGTTCAAGTCGTCCGGTCACGATCAGCACGATGGAGAAGGGATCGGCGTAGGTGCCGTTCAAATAGACGGGATCGTCATCTGGCGGCCACTGCTTGACGCGCACGCCTTCCACAGCCGGGTTGTTGCCATAGCGCTCCCACAGCGGGATCTGGGGCAGCAATTCATTGTAGGCCAAAGCCAGTTCGTTGACCAACGGCACCTGGACGTCCTTGTCTGCGCCCTGTCCGGCGCGCAGGGTCAGGTCAGCCAGGTCAATCTCGCCGCAGCAGTCAGTTTCCTGAACCAGCGGGAAACTCATGCCGGGGCCAGCTTCGGTGGTGGCTTCCACTTCGCCGCCGGTGGAGTTGTAGGCGTTGAAGTCGATGCTGTAGGAGAACTGGGGATGGGGGTTGCCTGCGCCCCACTCGCGGATGGCCATGTCAAAATTACCTGCCATCACTTCGGCCGGATGCTGGCTGAAGGTGATGCCGCGGAAAGTGGTGGCGATGCCGAAGTCGGTGAGTTGCTCAGCCAGGTTCTCGGCCGCGGCCGACCAGTCTGCGAATTCAGAGGGCGCCGTCAGTTCATACTCCTGACGGTTGCCCTGATCGTCGATCCAGACGCCGTCGTCGCCCCGGGTGAAGCCCAGGTCCAACAGCATCTGCTCGGCCTTGTCGCGGTCGAATTCGTAGGGGTTCAGCGCAGCCTTAGTCTCATCCGTCAGCCACAGAGGGGCCAGGTTGTCGGAGAAGCCGGCCATGTACTTGGGCGGCTTGGCCGATTCGGCCATGGAGACGATGCCATTTTCGTTGCGATCGATGGCATAGGCCAGGGCCTGGCGGAATTCCTTCACGTTGAAGGGATAGTTGGCCTGGTTGAAGTAAAGGGCCGGACCGTTGTAATTGGGACCGCGGATGACGCGGATGCCTTCTGCCTGGAACTGCTGATCGGTCGCGGGCGGGAAGCCGTGGGTGGCGTAGTCCGCTTCCTTGGAGAGCATGAGCGGCGTGGCGTCCGGCGTCTCGCCGTTGAAGACGACAATACGGTCGAACTTGGCCTGGTCGGCCATGAAGGAGGTCTCGTTCTTGGGCAGCACGATCTGGGACTCGGTGATGCTGTCCATATCCATTACATAGGGACCCAGGGCGATGACGGCGTCGGGGCGGAATTCGTTGAACTCCTGGAGCAACGTCTGCCACTCGGGCGACTCGGAATCGGCGCCGTTGGCGACCAGATCGCGCACCTTATTGGCGAACTCACCGTAGGTCGAAGAGTTGCGGATGTTGATCTCGCGGAAGATGCGACGCAACACGGTGTTGGACGGTTCCTTCAGCTTGAATTCCACGGTGTAGTCATCCACCGCAGTGACGCTGTCCAGGAAGTCCCACACGGTCAAGCCCTGCAAACGCACAATATCGAAAGTGTCCACCACATCCTGGGCGGTGTAGTCGCTACCATCGCTCCAGACTGCGCCTTCGGGCAGCTTGACATCGATGGTGACGTCATCGACCCATTCCCAGGACTCGCCGGCCATGGGCAGCCAGTCATCATCGGCCCACATGTAGAGGAACAGGGGCGGCTGCATCAGGTGATGGTAGATGCCCAGGTTGATGCGGTTGGTGCTGACGAAGGTGTTGAAGTGGCCCGCTGGCGGCACCACATAGGGCCAGATGCCCCGGAATTCGGTGACCGCGCCCTCGCCGCCGCCTGCGGACTCTGCAGGCGCGGCCGCTTCTTCGCCGGTTGGAGCTGCGGCCGGCGCGGCGCAGGCGCTGAGCACAATGGCCAGCGTCAGCAAAAGTGCAAACAACAATCGTCCTTTCATAGAGCTTTCTCCTTTGTTGAGTGGGTACTGCACGTAGACGCAAACTCTCATTGCCGCCTGGAAAGGCGAACCAGGAAGATGATAACCGCCAGAAAAATCAGGCCCATGAACAACGTGAACTGCATCAGCACATATTCCGCCGTCCCCCGCTCCAGAAGCAACAGCAAGCCCCCGGACATGAGGGTGACGAAGACGCCGATACGAAACCCCGCCCGTCCCAGATTACTATCCATCAGGCTGATACTGACTGATATCGGCATCTGTATGGACGGAACCACCGGGCGTTTCTTCGACCAACTGGATGGAGATCGAACTGCGCACCGGGCAAGCCACCCGCCCGCCTTCGGGGATGGGGTCCAGAGGCGGGACCTCCACATCGCATTCCCCGGTCACCACGTAGGGGCAGCGCGGATTAAAAGTGCAGCCTGGCGGCAGATCCAGCAGGCTGGGAATGTCGGCGCTGCGCAACTCGATACGACGTTTACGCCGGGCAAGCTCCGGATCCGCTTCAGGGACGGCCGCCAGCAGCGCCTGGGTGTAAGGATGCCGAGGATCCATCACCACCCGCTGGGTCGGGCCATCCTCCACGATGCGCCCCAGATACATGACCGAGATGCGCCCCTGCCAAGCGAAATACTTGGCCAGGGCCAGGTCATGGGTGATGAAGAGGAAGGTGACGTCAAACTCCTCCTTCAGGCGCGAGAGCATGTTGAGCAGACTGACGCGGATAGAGACGTCCACCATGGAGACGGCCTCGTCAGCCACGATGAAGCGCGGCTCCACCGTAAGCGCGCGAGCCACGGACACCCGCTGCCGCTGACCGCCGCTCAACTGGTGGGGGTACTTGTTCATGAAATCTTCGGCCGGCGTCAGGTCCACGATCTCCAGCAATTCGACGGCGTGCGCTTCGGCCCCCTCCCGCCCCTTGGCCTTTTTGTGGCGCAATAAAGGACGGGTGATCATCTGGCGCACGGTCTGGGTGGGGTTCAGCGAGGCATAGGGGTCCTGATGGATGATCTGGACGGCGTGGCGATAGCGCTGGAAGGCTTGTTTGTCCATCTTCGCGATATCCTGGCCATCAAAGAGCACCTGGCCGGCAGTGGGTTCCAGCAAGCCGGCCACCATCTTACCGGTGGTGCTCTTGCCGCAGCCGCTCTCCCCCACCAAGCAGAGCACATCGCCTTCCTCGATGGTAAAGGAGACCGTATCGACGGCGACAACTCGCTCATCGCCCTTCCCAAAGGCCCGTGAAACGTTCTGTAATTCGATAAGCGCCATGAATGATCTATTTCTCTATACTGAATGCAATGGGTTGGTTTGTAACTCTTCTTCGACTTCCCGCCAATGCCAACAGGCGGCCTCATGCTCGCGCCCGACAGTCACGAGATCCGGCTCCTCCGTTTTGCACTTGTCCGTGGCGTAGGGGCAGCGGGGGTGGAATTTACAGCCGCTGGGCAGGTCGATCAGGTCGGGCGGCGAACCGGGGATGGAGAAAAGCTCCTGGAAGCCGCCCACCACCTTGGGCACCGCCCGGATCAACCCCAGGGTGTAGGGGTGACGCGGCCGGTAGAAAATGTCATCCGCCGAACCGAGTTCCACGATGCGCCCCGCGTACATGGTGGCGATGCGGTCGGCCAGTTCCGCGGCGATGGCCAGATCGTGGGAGATGAAGATCATGGTGAAATGCTGCTCTTCTTTGAGCTTGCGCAGCAGGTCGATGATAGTGCGCTGGGTCAGGATATCCAGAGCCGTGGTGGGCTCATCCAGGATCAGGACCTGGGGATCAAGCAGCAGGGAGAGGGCGATCAGGACCCGCTGGCGCATGCCGCCGCTCAGTTCATGGGGATAGGCGTCAATGACCCGTTCGGCGTCCAACTGCACGAAGCCCAGCAGGTCCAGAGATCGTTGGCGAATCGCTTTTTTGTCCTTCCAGCCGTGGGATTGGGCGGTGTCTCGCATCTGATCCCAAACGCGAAGCACGGGATTGAAGGCGTTGAGCGCCGACTGGAAAACCATGGAGCATTCTTTCCAGCGAAATTCACGTAACTCCTTTTTGTCCAGATCGAGCACATTGACTTCAGTCCCGTTGCGTCGATAGATGATCTCGCCCTGGCTGATGTCGGCGGATTTGACCAGCAGGCGCACGATGCCGAGTCCCAGGGTGGTCTTACCCGATCCGCTCTCGCCGATTAGGGCGATGCTTTCGCCGGCGCGCAGGTCCAGGTCGACGCCGCGTACGGCCTGGACGTCCCCTTTGCGCGCGCCGTAGATGATGTGGACGTTACGCAGGGAGAGAGGCGTGCCGCTGCCGGCTTCATGTTTCCAGATCAGTTGGCTCTCATTGCTCATGGCGTGTATCTATCCGACATTCGCGTCTATTCGCCTGAACGCAGGCGCGGGTTGAAGACCAGTTCCAGCGAGCGGGTCATGGTGACGACCGACAGTTGCAGGATGACGATAGCGGCCACGGGCATCATGATATACCAGATGCTGTCTTTGAAATAGATGGCCCCGCGCACCCAGGCCAGACTCAGCATGACGCCCCAGTTGCTGCCCGAAAAAGGAACCAGGCCGAAGAGCACCAACGCCACCTGTGCATAGATGGCCCCTGTCATAGCCAGCGCAAAGCTGATGATAATATAAGTCATCATGTTGGGCACGATCTCGCGGAAAATGATGTGCGTAGTCCCCAGGTCCAGGGCCCGGGCGGCCTCGACGAAATCGCGCTGTTTCAGGGAGAGCGCCTGGGAGCGAACCGCGCGCAACAACGCCGGCCAGCCCAGAGCGCCCAGGATGATGCCCAGATAGACGATGTTGTTCAGCTTGATGAGGGCCGCCAACACCAACAGCAGGGGTAACTGGGGGATCGTCAACACGATGTCCGTCACCGAGACTACGAAAGCGTCGATCCGCCCGCCTGCGAAGCCGGCCAGGGTGCCGAAGGTGACGGCGATGAAGGTGGAGAGGGCGCCGGCCACCACCGCGACGATGATCACGTCCTTGCCACCGTTGACGATCTGGGAAAAGATGTCCCGCCCTTGATGATCCGTGCCCATCCAGTGCTCGGCACTGGGCGTCTGATAGATCTGATCGACCTTGGTTTCCGTGTCCAGCGGCACGAAGAAGGGGCCGATAAAGGACATGAAGAGGATCAGCATCACGGCGATAAAGCCGGTGAAACCGACTTTGTTGTAGCTCATAATGCGCAGGGTGGCCCCCATGGACTGGACCGCACCCAAAAAGACGGAACCCATATGCTACTCCTGTTTCCCCAGTTTGATGCGAGGGTCGAGCCAGCTATAGAGAATATCGGCGAAGAAATTAGCGATGATGACCGCGAGGGTGATGACCAGGAAAACGCCCTGCATCACCGTGTAGTCGCGCTTGTTCACGCTCTGCAACAGAATATAGCCGATGCCCTGGTACTGAAAGATGGTTTCGATGAGCACAGAACCACCGACTACGAAACCGATGGCGATGGTCAACAACGTAAACATGGGCAGCGAAGCGTTGCGCCCCACATAGGAGGAGGTGATGCGGCCTTCCTTCAACCCCTTAGCCTTGGCCACTGTCACATAGTCCTCTTCCAGTACGCCGATGGTGCTGCTTTTCATGGTCAACATCCAACTACCGATGGTGGTCAGGACATAGGTGAGGATGGGCAAGGCCGCGTGGTAGAGAGCGTCTTTGAAAAATTCGAGGGTGAAGCCCGGCTCTACGCCCGGTGAGAGGGTGCCGCGCATGGAAGCGACGGAGATCAGCCCCCAGCGAACGCCCAGAAAAATGATCAGCAAAATGCCCAAAATGTAGTTGGGGATCGAACTCAGAATCGAGGCCATGACTGTGAGAATATGGTCCAGCAATCCCTCCCGGCGATAGGCCATGAAAAGGCCTAAAATGATGCCCAGGGTGAAACTGATCATCAGCGCGATGCCGACGCTGAAGATGGTCCAGGGCAGGAAACGCATGATAATGCTGGTCACCGGCGTGCCGGGCGAGAGGATCGACGTGCCCATATCGCCGTGCAGGAGGCCCCACATATAGTCCAGATATTGCCCCCAGAGAGGCTGATTCAGATCGATGGAAAAGAGGGCGGCGGCCTGATCCTGGGCCTCGTGATAGGGCATGCCATACTGGACCATCAGATCCTGAATGAACAGTTCGACGGGGTTGCTGGGCAGCAAGCGGATCAGGAAGAACGTCAGCGTGACGACCACCCAGGCGGTGAAAAGCGCCTTCCATATTTTTTGAAAAAAATAAGAGTGGGTGACGCGATAGAATCCACTCTCGCGCTGCTTTTCATGGATATTCTTGACAGGGGGCGCAGTTATGGTGGTGGCCATAGGCGAAACCGTCCAAGTCCATATATATCCGGCTAATTTTCATGCGTTGTTTATCGCGCTGTTTCTGGCCTGGCGGCAGGGACATAACGGCGCTGTTGCCACGGTGGGTGAGGTTATCGCTTTTGTTAGATGAGTTAACCTTCGCTGAGCAGGGTAGCACAGAATCGGGCGGTTGTCAATCCCGAATTTTTGTTTCTGTAGGCGTTTGCCCTCCATTATGAAGCAGTTGAACGGATTCGATTTCCCTTATTTACGAACCCCACCTGTGGACGCGACCGGCGGCAAGGGGTGGTCGACGTAATCCACGTCATGTCGCTGCAAAAAAAGCAACGCCAGGTCCAACACCTGCTGGGGAGACATGGCTGTTGTGTCGATGCGCAGATCGGCGTGGGTGCGGGCGTGATGCAGGCGCGTTTGCTCGGTCCGCCACCACTTGGCGCTCCAGGAAACATCGGGCCGCCGCGTGTGTTGGCCATCCAGACTGACGTCCAGATAGATCAGCCACACAGATTCGCCGTAACCGGGGGTGTCGAACTGCCGCCAGAGATCGGGAACGTTGGAGTGCTCCTGGCTGACGGGCCGGGCGTCATAGCCAGCCGCACGCAGCCCCTCCACCAGCGTGGACTTGCCGCTCGCGCTCATGCCGACGATTTTGATGACGGGTAATTGATTGGTCATGGTGAGTTGCAAGTGGCAAGTTACTGTTACTTGAAACTCGCCACCCACCTAAATCGGAAAGCGCATGCTCAAGCTACGCACCATGTCGGGTTGGATGCGATTCTGGAGCTTGACGACCAGCACGGTGGCGTCGTCCCGGGGGCGCCCGCGGTCGAGACGAATGGCTTCCTGCAACACGGCGCGGGCCACGCTCCGAGCCGACGTCTGACCGCCTGGGTCGACGGCTTCCAGCAACGCCGGCAGATCGATGGGTGCGTCATTCTGACCGCCCGCACCCCACACGCCGTCGGTGAAGACCAGGAGCGTGATCCCCGCGGCCAGCGGCAATTCGTCGATGGCCGGTTTGGTGTTGCGATAGATGCCGATGGCCTCCGACGCCTGGTCGAACCAGGTGAAATGATCCCCGCGACGCAGGAGAACGGGACAGCGGGCGTTGCGGCTGACCACCAGGGTTTGGCTGGCCAGATCGACGCTGACGATAAAAAATTCGGCGCTCACCTTGCCGCCCCGTTGCAGGTGCAGATAGTCATGGGTGGCCCGGGCCACCGCGCCGTCGCGCACGCCTTCCGCCAGTAAACTGATGGCTTTGCGCACCGCGATGTTGCTGATGCGCTTGGCGCTGCGCCCGCTGCGCTGGCCGTCGGCCACCACGATGCTGACGCCGCCCCGGGGCCGCTCGATGACCTCGACCGTGTCGCCGCTCTCTCTGCTGGCGTACTTGTTGATCTTTTCGACCGCGATCTGGACTTCCAGGCGAGTCGTCGTCGAATCCACAGGTAGCGTAGCGGTGACGTTGACTGAAGCGGTCATGCGTTCTCCCCAGATTCCAAGGCCGGTTCCAGCCATAGGTTGATCTGCCTGAGGTGGCGATCTTCCAGTTTAGTCAAGGCGCGTTGAGACTTCATCAATTCCTCCGCCTCCTCGAACGAAAGGCCATGGACCTTCACCAGATAAGCGGCCAGCAGCGCGGCCGAACGCCCCCGCCCTTTGGCGCAATGGACCAGAATACTGCGTCCGCCCGCCACCTGATCGCGCATCCACTCCACCCCCTCCTGGAGGACCTCCGGCGGCGGGGCGTACACATCAGGCACCTTCAATTGAAGATGGGCGATACCGTGCTGATCATAAAAGTCGACATCATCTTCCCGCTCGGCGCGGATGTTGACCACGGCTGTGATCCTGTTTTCCAGCAGGAAGTCATAATCGCGTTTGTAGGTGGGCGCGCCGCCCAGCCATAGAGTCTCCGGGATGCCATCCGCCGGCGTGATGCGGGTGAACCAGTCGTGGCCGCGCACGTCTTCATAGAAGTAACGAATGCCGGGATACAGTTTATCGAATAGTTTGTGTTGCCATGAAATTTCGGACATGTATACTCCAATGTTACCGTCAGGCGATCACCGGGTCACGACGTTTCACAATGACGCCTTCGCGCAATGCGAGCAGTTCACCCTCAGCGAAAGGAATCCAATGCTCGCTCGTCAACGGCACGCTTGCGACCAACATCACATCCTGATGGTCTGTGGTGAACCCCAGGTCGAGCCCCTTGATGTCCAGATGATCTACATGGGCGTGTTCAACCTGCTCTGAACAGGTGCGACAAAGACGATAAAGGCCCGGCGGCTGGATGCCCCGACCGTCGGGCTGGGTGCGCATGTGGCCGTGGGCGAAGAGGACATCGCTATCGGCATAGAGAAAATTGCCGGGGCCAAGCGCCCGCAGGGTGGCGGCGAAGCGGGAAACGATTTCGAAGCGTTCATCCAGGCCGGGCAGTCGGTCGCCAGCCCACAGCGGTTCCATCAAGCCCATGAGGTGACAAAATGCATATTCCGAATCCGTATCGCCCACGGGTCTGAAACGCCCCAGATCAACGTTCTTGTCTTCATGAATGCCCTCCAGCTTGCCATTGTGGGCGAAGACGTGCATGCGCCCGCCCAGCTCGCGCGCAAAGGGGTGGGTGTTTTTGAGGGCCACAGTTCCCCGGGTGGCCAGACGAACGTGAGAGATCACCATATGGCTGACGAGACGATTTTCACGGATGAATTGAACGAAGGCGCTGTTGCCGGCAGCGTCAGGCTCCTTGAAAAGTTGGACATCCGGTCCGTCGAAATAGGCGATTCCCCAGCCGTCTTTGTGGGGACCCGTCACCCCTCCATGTTTGGAGAATTCTGCAAAGGAAAAGGAGACGCATGTTGGAATACGACTCGACATTGCAAACAATTCACACATGATTCAGCGCCTTTGCTTGCCTGGGAAAGATCAGCGGCTTTGCCTACGTCTATTTAACGTCCAAGCGCCAATTGCGTCAAATCCAGCCAGCGCTAAACCTCCGAGTGGCGGCCCTGACCCACGCCCTCTACCGGGATTCTGGCGGCCATCCCCCGGAGAGACTTATGGATTGTAACCCGATCCCGGCCACGATAATCAGCAGACCGACCAACGCGCTGGCGTGGATCGGCTCATCCAGCAACAGGCGGATGTAAACAAGGGCCACGAAGGGCGTCAGATAGAGGACATTGGAGATGATGTGGGTCTCGCCATACTCCAGGGCATTGAACCACCAGATGTAACTGACGCCGTTGACCAGCAGGCCATTGTAGATCAGCCACGGCCAGACCTGGTGCGGAGGCCAGACCAGGGGTGAAAGGAAGGGCGCGCTGGCCAACGCCACAATCAGGGCGGCCATAAAGTAGACGAAGACGGCGATGGTCTGGTCGAAATTATAGCCCTTGCCCAGGACGGAGAAAAGGGCGAAAGCTGTGGCCCCGCCCAGGGCCAGTAGGTCGCCGGGCAGGCTGGTGAACTGGACCGTCACCATACGCCCCTGGGTGACGATGACGATGATGCCTGCGAAACTGATCAGGATGGCGACCAGTTTGCGTGCGGTCAGCGGCTCGCGTAGGATGATCACGGCCAGGAGCAGCACCAGGATGGGCCAGGTGTAGGCCAGAATGAAGCCTTCGGCCGCGGTGGTCCGGGCCAAGGCGGCGTAGAGCAGCACATAATACAGATAGCAGCCAAGAACGCCCAGCCCGGCCATGATCCCATACTGGCGAATAGAATAGCAGGGCAGTTCACGCCACTTTCCCCGCGCCAACATCACCCCGCCCAGGGCCAGGAAAGAGAGAATGGTCGAGTAGAAAAGAAAGTGCCAGGGGTCCAATGCCGCCAGCGCCTTCTTGGAGGTCACCGGAATCGACGCCCAGGTCAGAATGCAGAGGGCGAGATAGACGTAGGAGCGACGCGTCTGTGAAGTCATTTCCGATTCAATCAGGCACATCTATCCGGTTGGCGCGCACCAGCCAACCAAGGCTGATAAAAATTGAGACCAAAAAGACGATGAAGGCGATATTGCTCAGGGGGATGTTGAAAAAAGTGTTATCGATGAAGGTGGCGATGGCCGAGCCGATAAGGAGGCCGCCCAGGATCAACGCCACGGTCAGGCGACGCACATTTTGATTGAACGACGCCAACTGTTCGGTCAGGTCATCCGTGTCCACATGCAACTCGAAACGGCCGGCCTGGTACTGATCCAGCCAACTGATGGTGGCTTCCTGTAGAGAGGGCAGACGCCGCACCACCTCCTTGGCTGTGCGCACAGCCTGAAGCTTCAGGGTCTCCGTGACGTAATCCGCGTTCAGCTGATCCATGACCAGTTGACGGATTTCTCTGTTGGCCAGGCGCATGAACTGAAGGTTGGCGTCCAACGTGCTGATGATCTCTTCGGCCTGGGTAATGGCTTTGATGGCTAAGGTCAGATTCTGATCCAGGCGCAGACCATTGTCGAAGAGAACATTGACGGCATTGGCCATGACCGCCCCGATGCCCGCTTCCCCCTCACTGTAGATCAGGTAACGATTGGTGAGCGTATCCATCTCCCGCTGATATTTTTCCTCATCCATCGCCTTGAAGGGCACGCTGAGCCGGCGCAAGACACTGGCCAGTTCGCGGCTGTCCTGGGCCTGGATGGACCAGATCAGATCGATGAGGGACATGCGCTGGTCCCGGTCAAGTACGCCCATCATACCCAGATCGATGAAGATCACATCGCCATTTTCGGTGTCCACCAACACATTGCCGGGATGAGGATCAGCGTGGAAGAAGCCGTCGAAAAGCCACTGCTTGAGCACCGCGCGCGTGAATGTTTCGGCGATGACGCCTGTGTCCAGCCCGGTCGCCTGCATCGCCTCCACATCGGTAATTTTGACTCCCCTGACGAAATCCATGGTCAACACCCGTGACGTGGAGAGCTGACTGTGCATGGTCGGCACGCGCACATGGGGATAGACGGCCATGTTCGCCTTCAAACGGCGGCCATTATACGCCTCGTTGGTGTAATCCAATTCCCAGAGAACATTGGAGGCGAATGTGTCGAAAATGCCGCTGAGATTGCTGTTGCGAGCCCAGGAGAAGCGACGTTCCAAAACCCGGGCGCCGTCACTCATGATGCCCAGATCGGCCTTGACGATAGGCTCGATGGAGGGGCGCTGCACCTTGACCGCCACCCGCTCGCCCTCCAGCGTAACGGCTTTGTGAATCTGGGCGGTGGACGCGGCGGCCAGCGGTTCCGGATCGAATTCGGCGAAAATTTCAGTTGCAGGCTTGCCCAACTCTTCTTCGATGATGCGGAGGGCTTCCTCCGAGGGAAAGGGTTCGACTTCACTCTGCAGCTTCGTCAGTTCCCGCCGCCACTCCGGCGGCAGGGCCTCGGCGCGGCTGGAGATGATCTGGCCGATTTTCACATAGGTGGGCCCCAATTCCTGGAGCATTTGCCGCACCTTGGCCGGGGTGCTCATTTCCTCGATATTCATAGCTGCATTGGGGAAAAATACGCCGCCGATCCAGGCGCGGATATTGCCGATGGCGCCGCTGGAAAAGAAAATATCGAGTGCATAGCGCCAGAGCGTATCGAACACTTCCTGAATGCG
>JAJRVT010000311.1 GCA_024277175.1 Chloroflexota bacterium
CCCCCACGCCGATTCCCTGGACGCGCTGGTGATCCCGGAACAGGAGTTTCGCTTCTATCCGCAGATGATCGACTGGGTGGTGGAACAGGTGATCGGCCTGGTGAACGACCAGGGCGTTGAGCCGGGCGAGATCGCGCTGCTGGCCCCGTTCGTGAGCGATGCGCTGCGCTTCAGCCTGGAGCGGGGGCTACAGGAGGCCGGCATCGCCCTGACCACCCACCGCCCTTCCCGCGCGCTGGAGGACGAACCGGCCGCGCGCGCGCTGATCACCCTGGCAATGCTGGCCCACCCCGACTGGGGGATGCGCCCCGCGCCCGCGGACGTGAGCCAGACCCTGGGCCTGAGTATCGACGGGCTGGACCCTGTGCGCGGCCACCTGCTGAGCCGGATCGTCTACCCGCCCCGCAGGCGCACCATCGACCTGGGCGGCTTCGGCGGCCTGGTCCCGGCCATGCAGGAACGGATCGGCTACCGCACGGGCGAGGCCTACGACCGGCTGCGGGATTGGCTCTACGACTACCGGGGCGGCGGCAAGATCCAGCCCCTGGACCAGTTCTTCGCCCGCCTCTTCGGCGAGGTGCTGAGCCAGCCGGGCTACGGCTTCCACCACCGGCTGGATGCGGCCCGGGTGGCCAACCAGCTTGTGGAGTCGGCGCGCAAGTTTCGCTGGGCGCTGGAGAGCGCGGCCGGCGCGGACGCCAGCCCCATCCACGTGGGCCGGGCCTATGTGAACCTCTTCGAGGCCGGGGCGCTGAGCGCGCTCTACGTGCCCGGCTGGCGGGAGCCGGAGGACGCGGTCTTCCTCTCGCCGGCCTACACCTTTCTCATGCGCAACCGGGCGGCCCGCATCCAGTTCTGGCTGGACATCGGCTCCTCCGGCTGGTGGGAGCGCCTCTACCAGCCCCTCACCCACCCCTACGTGCTCTCGCCCCAGTGGCCGCGCCACGAGCCCTGGGACGACTTCCACGAATACCGCACACGCCAGGAGGCCATGCGCCGCCTGCTCCTGGGCCTGACCCGCCGCGCGCAAGAGCGCATCTACGTGGCCATGAGCAGCTACAGCGAAAGCGGCTTCGAGCAGGAAGGTCCGCTGCTGAACCTGGTGAACCGGTTGTTGACGAAGTATCGGGGAAAGGAATAGAACGCGGATTTGCCGGATTTGGCGGATCTACACGGATTTTCTCAAGGAAAATCCGGCTGTTTCCGCCAAATCCGGCAAATCCGCGTTCTATCGTTCTTTGGCCTGCTCGATGATCCGGGAGCGAATGACCCGCTCGGCCGGCCAGCCGATGATGTCCGCGACCTGCTCCGGGGTGAGGGCGGCAAGCTGGGCGAAGGTGCGCACGCCGGCCGCGTTGAGCCGCTGTGCGAAGACGGGACCGATGCCGTCGATGCGGGTGAAATCGTCCTCACCGGGCTTTTCGGGCCGGACGGGCGGGGCTTCCGCGGCCGGGGAAGCGGGCGGCTGGGGTGTATGCACGGTGACGGTCATGTCCTCCGGGCCGGCCGGGGGCGCAGAAACGGGAGCGGGTTCCGTGGCGGTCGCCGAACCGTCGCCCCTGCCGCCCAGCCAGGGCAGGATCAGCGCGCCGATGCCGGTGGCGGTGATGACCATCAACCCCAGCCAGGCGATGAAGCGGAAACAGCCGCCCATGACCCAGAAGGGGGCGAAGATCCCCACCAGCAAGAGCGCGCCCAGGCCGGTGGCCAGGGCCGGATGCAAGTTGAGGGCCAGCCGGTCAGTCAGGTAACGGCCAACGATGCGGCCCATACCGGCCAGGCCCATGATGCTGAGCACGCTCAGCGCCAGCAGGGGGAAGGGCCAGAGGCAGATGGTGATGATCAGGACGGCGGCCAGGATGAGCAAGGCAAAATTGGTCACCAGGCCAGTGACCAGGCTGAGCGCAGTCTTCTCCTGCGCGGTCCGGGCGACGCCTTCCACCAGCGAGGGCTTTACGTAGGCGACCCCGGCCGTCAGCCCACCCATCAGGAGCAGAAAGATGGCCGCGCTGAACATGCGCCCCACCATGCGGCCAAACCAGCCCAGGAAGCCCGGCCCTGAGCGAGCCGCGCTCTCCACGGCGGTGATGGTCTGATCCGGTTGGGTGGAAAAGGGCAAGAAAGCGCCCGGCAGTTTCAGGGTCGGTCCCTGGACGATCTGGCCGCCCACGCTGGCCCCGCTGGCCTGCGCCACATCGCCGCTGACGACGCTCACGTCGCCGCCCACCTGTGCGCTGTCATGCAGGTCGATGTCGCCGCTCCAGGCCACCACGTTGCCGCCCACCTGGCCGGCCAGATCGATATCGCCGCTGAAAGCCGAGAGATCGCCCTCGACCACGCCCCCCTCGCGGATGTCCACATCACCCTTATAGACGACCAGGTTGCCCCGGATCAGGCCGCCATCTTTGACGGTGACGTCCCCGTTATAGACGATGACATCGCGGTCGTAGACGTCCCCCTTATCCACGACCAGGTCATTGCTGAAGATCTGCCCTTCCGGATTGGTGGGGCCGACGTTGGCGGGCGGCGCGGCCACGCCGGCCTTCGCGTCTACGGCGAAGGCTGCAAGCAGAGATAGGAGTAGAATAAGGGCCGCGGCCAACAGCCAACGACGGTTAGTGCGCAACATACGCATGAATCACCTTGAATCTGTTCATAGAACGCGATTTGACGGATCGAGCGGAAACTGCCGGATTTTTTGGAAAACTCGTAAAGATCCGCCCAATCCGGTAAATCCGTGTTCTATCTAAGCCGTTCGCGACGCAACCTCGAAGCGGGTGGTGCGACGCAGCAGGAGCACCCAGCCCGCCAGCAGGGCCGCGGCCGCGAAGAGATAGATCGTCATAAACGCCCGCGCCTGCTCGGTGCCCAGCAGTGAGGCGAGGGCGTCAAGTATCGCCACCGCGCCGCCATTGACCAACGCACTCAGTTGGGCCGCACCGCGCACCAGCTCGGTGAGCCAGGCAGGCTGGGTGAACATGACGAAGGCGCCCAGAGACATCACGCCCGCGGTCAGCACGACGCCCAGAAGGATGACGGCCAGCGCGAAGCCTGCGCCCCACCAGAGCCGCCGTCTGCGCTCGCGCTGCAAAAGGGCCGACTCGAACATGATCACAAAGTCCGCGGGCGGCAAGACGGAAGGCGTAGCACGGAGTTCACCGTCCAGCGCCCGCCAGCTTCGCCACTCTACGGCCAAACCAGGATACGCGTCCTGATAGGCCTGGAAGCGGGTGCGTTCATCCGCATCCAGCAGATCATCCAGGGCCAGGGACATGAGGAGCATGAACTCCTCCTCCACGGCCGGCGGCGCGGCGGCGCCCGGCTCTTCATCCGGCTCGAACGGCTGTTTGATAAACTTATCCGCCAGCATAATCAACCTCGACTTCATTCATATACATCATGCGCCGACCAGCGCGGCGTGATAGAAAGGCGGCTCCTGATCGCGCGTCGAACGCTTGTAACGGCCGTGCGCGGCTTGCGCCTCGCCCGACGAGGGCGGAATCAGCGCGGCCTGGCGCTGTCGATAGAGGTCAGCCATCTGCTTGCGCGCCCGGAAAAGGCGGCTCTTGACGGCCGACGTCGAAATATCCATGGCCTGTGCGATTTCGTCATAGCTATACCCCTCCCAATAGCGCAGGATCAGGGGCGTGCGATACTGGGGGTCCAGTTTGATGAGCAGGGCCTGCATCTCCCGACTGCGCTCCATGGCCAGGGCCTCGTTCTCCGGCCGGGGCGCGTCGCCCTCCAGGTTCTGGAGCACGGGATTGTCATCGATGGAGACGAAGGTCGCCCGCCGTTTGCGCAGCCGGTCGATGGCGTGATGGTTAGCGATCGATAGAATCCACGTGCTGAACTTACGCTTCGGGTCATATTGTCCCAACCGGGCATATGCGCGCAGGAAGGTCTCCTGCGCGGCATCCTCCGCCTCCTGGGGATTGCCAAGCATCCGATAAGCCAGATTGTAGACCGGGCGCTGATACGCCTCCACAAGATGACTGAAAGCGGTCTTATCGCCGGCCCGCGCCGCTTCGACCCACCTTTGTTCCTGCTGATTCATCGCCGCAAACTTTCGATAACGATTGATTTCGCCGCCGGATCTGCTCCGACGCAGACCACTACGCAGGGGGAAGGGAAAAGTTTCAAGGGGCAAGCTACAGGTCGCCACTCTTCGCCTATTGTACGAAAGGGATCGGGATAGGGCAAGGCCGGTCAGTCCCCTTGATTCCCCAATCTTGGGGCCGCCAGCGTAGGTGCAGCATCCCTGCCGCACGAACTCCGGGATATATGTCCATCTCGGGTGAAAGTCTCCGGTGGACGTAGTTCGTGCGGCTGCAAGTCGCACCTACGGTAGACCTCACCAGGAGTAGGGGTTGAGGGGTCGAAACCGGTCCCGACAAAATCCGCGATTGACATTCCCCCGCTTTCAGGTATAGTAATCATCAGACCTCCGCACCACTAACCCATAAATAGAGAGGAGCGCGGAATGGACAGCCTGGTCAAAATCTGGGGAGCCCCGGCCGCGGAGGAGATATACGTGCTCGCGGGCTGGCGTCAATGGGCCGATGCCGGCTCCATCTCGTCCGGCCTGCCCCAATACCTTGTCGAGGAGAACGACGCCCAACCTATTGGGGAAATCCGGCGCGATGGCTTCTACCTCTTCCAGACGCCGGGGACCCACCACCTGCTGCGGCCGGAAATCAAATTGGAGGAGGGACATCGGGTCTCCTTGCGCAAGCCCCGCAATGACTTCTTCTACACCGAGAGCAACGGCAAGGGCCTGGTCATCTTCCTGGGCGAAGAACCCCACCTGAGCATCGAACGCTACGCCGCCGCCTTCCTGGATGGCGTGGAGGCTCTGGGTGCGCGGCGGGTGGTTGCGGTCAGCGGCGTCTACGGCATGATGCCCTACAGCCGGGACCGGGAGGTCTCCTGCATCTACAGCCTGCCCCGGCTCAAGCAGGAACTGGAGGAGTACGCGGTCAAGTTCTCCAACTACGAGGGCGGGGCGACAGTGGGCGCGTGCATCGCCGATCAGGCAGAGGCCAGGGGGATCGAGTTCATCGACTTCTACGCCTTCGTCCCGGCCTATGACTTCACCCAGTTCACCACCGAGATCCAGGGCATTCGCATCGAATACGACTTCCGGGCCTGGTACGAACTCATGCGCCGCATCAACCACATGTTCGGGCTGGGGTTAAATCTGAGCGAACTGGAGCGCAGAAGCTATGAACTCAATGAGTCTATCGAAAACGAAGTGAACCAGTTGGATCGCAGAATGGGCGAATTCGATGTGGTTGATTTCCTGAGGCAGGTCGATGAGGAGTACGAGGAAAAGTCCTTCATGCCCATGGATGACCTCTGGGAGCAGGAATTAGGCGATATTCTTGATAATTTTGATGAATAGAACGCGGATTTACCGGATTGGAAGGCGCTATCCATGACGCAGGAACCAATCCGCATCGCCATGTGGTCCGGGCCGAGGAACATCTCCACGGCCATGCTCCGTTCGTGGGGCAACCGGCCCGACGCTGCGGTCTACGATGAACCCTTCTACGCCGCCTACCTGCTGGAGACGGGCATCGATCACCCAGGCGCGGCCGAGATCATCGACCACTACGAGACCGACCGCCAGGCCATCATCGACGAGATCACCGGTCCCATCCCTGGCGGGAAAGCCATCTGGTACCAGAAACACATCACCCTCCACATTCCGGACGAGATGGACCTGGCGTGGACCGACAAGCTGGTCAACTGCTTCCTGATCCGGGAACCCCGGGAGATGATCACCTCCTACATCAAGGTGCGGCCGGACGTGACCCTCAACGACTTCGGCCTGGTGCAGCAGCGGCGCATCTTCGACTACGTGCGCCAGCGCACCGGCTCCCCGCCCCCCGTGATCGACGCCAAAGATGTGTTGATGAATTCGCGTCGCGTCTTGCTTCGACTATGCGAAATGATTGACGCCCCCTTCCGGGAGGACATGCTCTCCTGGCCGCCGGGAAAACGGGAGACGGACGGCATCTGGGCGCGCTACTGGTACGCGGCCGTGGAGCGCTCCACCGGTTTCCAGCCCTACCGTCCCAAGCCGGATCAGGTCCCGGAACGGTTGCAGGAAATCCTGGAGACGTGCAATGAATTGTACGCGGAGATGTACGCACAGCGGATTGTTTGATGTCGCAAGACGTAAAGCGTGAAGGCGTGTTTGCGGAGCCCCCCCCGTCATATTCGAAACGGAACCAATTCCCCCTCCCCGCAGTTGATCCAGCGAACAAGGCGTCATCCTATGAACAAACAACCACTGGCAGGGAAAGTCGCGCTGATCACTGGCGCGAGCAGAGGCATCGGCAAGGCCATTGCGCTAGGCTATGCGAAGGCCGGCGCAACGGTCTGCTGCGCGGCGCGCTCCCCGGATCAACTGAACGCGGTCGTCGCCCAGATCGAAGCCGCCGGCGGGCGCGCCATCGCGTCTGTGACCGATGTGACCGACGAAGAGGCCGTGACGCAGATGATGGCGACTGCAGTCCGCGAACTGGGCGGGATGGACATCCTGGTCATCAACGCCGGCGGCAGCTTCGACCACGCGCCCGTGGAGACCGGTGATCCCGACGGCTGGCGCCGCACCATCGATCTGAACCTGGTGGGCGCGTACTACTGCGCCCGGGCTGCAATCCCGCATCTGAAAGCGGGCGGCGGGGGCAAGATCATCACCGTCGGCTCCGGGCTGGGCCACAAGGGCATGGTCGGACGCTCGGCCTACGCCTGCGCCAAGGCCGGGCTGTGGATGCTCACGCGCGTGCTCGCCCAGGAATTGGCAGCGGACGGGATCAGCGTCAATGAGTTGATTCCCGGCCCGGTGGAGACGGGGATGATCACAGACGATTTTCGCACGCTCGTGGTCGAAAAGGAAGGGGAGTGGCTCAAAAGGCCGGCGGATGTCGTTCCTCTGGCGCTCTTCCTGGCGACCCAGCCCCACATCGGTCCCAGCGCGCAGAGTTTCAGCCTGATGCGGCGCGACAACTAAAAAGAAAGGCTTTGTCCCATGAAAAACATCCGCACGCGAACCTTACTGACGGCCCTGATCGCCATGACGTTGCTGCTGATCGGCATCGCGGGGGCCACCCTGGCGGAGGATAGCATCTACCTGCCCATCGTCACTTCAGGAACCGGGGGAACGATTCCCATCCCAACGTCGACGCCCACGCCGCCCCCAACCCCCACCACTGTGCCGCCCACGGAATGGCCAACCATCGCCCTGGACGCGGGCATTGCCGGCTTTAACCGCCCCGTGGGCATGACCACCGCCGGGGATGGCAGCGGACGTCTGTTCGTGATCGAGCAGGCGGGCGTCATCAAGGTGGTGAAAAATAACGAAATTCAGACGCTCCCGTTTCTGGACATCAGCGACCGGGTGGTCTGTTGCGGTGAACGAGGACTGCTGGGCATCGTCTTTCCGCCCGGAGACGGAGCCAAAGACCACTTCTACGTCGCCTACACGGCCAGTGAAAGTCAGGCCCGAAGCGCGACGGCCCAGTTGGTCAGCCGCGTCAGCCGCTTCACCGTCAATCCCGATGGACAGACCGCGGATCCGAACAGCGAACTGATCGTCCTCACCTACGATCAGCCGGCAACCAACCACAACGGCGGCGATCTCGCCTTTGGTCCCGACGGCTATCTCTACATCGGCACAGGTGACGGCGGTGGCGGCGGCGATCCGAACAACCACGCCCAGACCCTGGACGACATCCTGGGCAAAATGCTGCGCATCGACGTGGAGGCCAGCGGGGCCAATCCGTATCTCATCCCCGCGGATAACCCCTTCGTGGGCCAAGCCGGCGTCCTGCCCGAGATCTGGGCCTACGGGCTGCGCAACCCCTGGCGCTACAGCTTCGATCGTCTCACCGGCGATCTGTACATTGGCGATGTGGGGCAGAACGCGTGGGAGGAGATCGACTTTCAACCGGCGAACAGCACAGGCGGCGAGAACTACGGCTGGCGCATCATGGAGGGCAACCACTGCTACAACCCGAACCCTTGCAGCAGCGAGGGCCTGACGCCGCCTATCTGGGACTACAACCACGACAACGGCGACCGCTCGGTCACAGGCGGCTACGTCTACCGGGGCGCTGCATTCCCCGGCATGCAAGGCATTTACCTGTACGGCGATTTCGTCAGCGGGCGGCTATGGGGCCTGCGCCAGAACGCCGGCGTCTGGGAAAACAAGCTCCTGCTGCTCACGGATCGCAACATCAGCAGCTTCGGCGAGGATGAAGAGGGCGAGGTCTGGCTGGTGAATTACAATGGATCGATTCATCGGATTGTGCTTGCTCCCTGACCAAATGCTTATGTGACTGACATTAATTTCTGATCTATGTCGTCGCTGCACAGATGCGCCCAAGCTATTTGTAGGGTAAAATTTCCTGGCGAACAAGGCCGGATAACGCTTCCATTTCCGGGTCTTTGTGCACCAGGATGGCTCTATACCTGTGAGCGAACGCAGCGATCAGGGCGTCGGCCAGTGAAACGCGGTTGTAGGCCTTGAAACGACCCGCGGTGAGTATGGTCGGTTCGTCCGCGCCCCACAGAATCGTGACCGGCCATTGTTTCAGGAGTGCATAACGCCAATCGGCAATAGCCTCCGATTGCTCCTGGCAGGAAATATAATATATCTCCAAAAGAACCGGAAAAGGCAAGAATGTCTTTTCCCCGCGAACGATCGCTTTAACCCGATCCGCTCCTTCTTCATCCTCAAGAAACGTGATAATAGCCGAGGTGTCCAGAAGATAAGCCCGTCTACTCACGATCTCGATCCTCCCTGCGAGATTCCAGGAGCCGTTCCAACAAGCCTTCTCCCCGGGCGCATCCCTGCAGGGCTTCGACAGGATCCTGGGGAATGGGGATGACTTTGATGATCTGGCCATCGTCAATCCACTCCAGAGAATCCCCCCCCTTGATGCCGTATCGTTCCCGAATAGCTGCCGGGACTACCGTCTGCGCGCGTTTGGTGACCGTTGTTATCATCTCTTTTCCTCCTTTTCTGGTTGATTATACAAGTAAAAAAGAAAATATACAAGTCAAATTGACAATTCGACTTGTATATTCGCAACTAATAGCGCTCTGTTGCCCAGTCAGCCGATTATACTTCTTCAGAACTTGTTATAGCCGGCACATGTAGAGCATCCCTATCTCTACTCAAATGACGTTTCACCCACCAATTGCTCCACATGCGCCTCGATGATCACCAGGGAGAGCGTGGATTCCCGCACCAGGAGGACGGTGGCCACCACCAGGAGGGCCGCGCCCAGGGCAGCGAAGAGGAAGACGAGCCAGTCGGACGCGGCCTGCCCCAGCAGACTCATGAGCGCGCCGGCGATGCTGCCCACGGCGAAGAGCGCGGCGCTGGCGTAGAGCGCGGTCAACGCGTTGCGAAAGAGCCGCGCCCGGTGAAGCAGATGTTGGGCAATGGGCGCGCGGTCCATGTCCTCCTCATGAAAAAGCTGGTGAACCTCAGCGTGTAGCTGCCCAAAGCGGGTCGAGGTCGAGAGCAACAACAGCCCCACCCCCGGCAGCAACAACAACGGCATCAACCAGTTGACTGTCCCCTGCATGGCGTTTCCTCCTTTCCTCATCTTGCACCAGACCTCCTCCTTGTACCAGACCTCCTCGATTTGCAGTGTAAGCGCCGGTACTTGACCAATCATTCTAAATGGTGCACAATGGCCCCGCATTGCCGTTTCAGCGCATCGATCCAGCCAAATCCAAGACAAGGAGAGTCAATCCATGGCCCATCTCATGCCCCGTCAGCCCACGCCCGCGCTCACCGCCAACCTGCTCGATGGCGGCGTGTGGACGCTGGCCGACCAGCAGCCCGAACATTTCACCCTGGTCATTTTCTACCGCGGCTATCACTGTCCCATGTGCAAGGCCCAGCTTCGGGACCTGGATCGCAACGTGGATGAGTTCGCCGCCCTGGGCGTGGATGTCATCGCCATCAGCAGCAACCCGCGCGATCTGGCGCAGCAGACGGTGGACGACTGGAAGCTGGCCAACCTGACTGTGGGCTATGGACTTTCGCTGGAAACCGCGCGGGAGTGGGGTCTTTATATCTCCAACGCCATCAAGGAGAGCGAGCCGGGTCAGTTCAACGAACCCGGCTTTTTCATCATCAACCCGGACGGAACCCTCTACGGCTCCACCGTGGCCACCATGCCCTTCGCCCGCACCACGGCCAAGCAGTTGCTGGACGCGCTGGGCTTCATCATCAGCAAGAATTATCCAGCGCGGGGAGAGGCGTAGGAGGCGGATCCCAATAGAACGCGGATTTTCGCTGATATAAGCGGACGTTCACGGATTTTTTCCGGAAAAAATCCGTGAACGTCC
>JAJRVT010000312.1 GCA_024277175.1 Chloroflexota bacterium
GACACCGGCTTCTACCTGACGGGGGGCACGGCCGCTTCACGCGGGTATCTCAACCATCGCTTTTCTGATGATCTGGACCTGTTCGTCAACGACGATGAACGTTTTCACCTCTGGTCACAGCGATTTATCCAAGCACTGGTCCGGCGGGAATCCTTTGCAGTCGAAGTTCTTATGTCTGAAGAACGCTTTGTTCGCCTGAATATCACGCAAGCCGGCCTGGCTCTGAAAATCGAAATGGTCAATGATGTGCCAGCCCACGCGGGCCCGATCCTTCATCATCCACAATTAGGACGGTTGGACAGCGCCGAAAATATCCTCGCCAACAAGATCACCGCTCTGGTGGGGCGTGAGGAGCCAAAAGACTTTGCCGACATTTGGGGGTTCTGCTGTCGGATGAACATGTCGGTCATCCATGCGATTGAAGACGCCCATAGCAAAGCCGCCGGCATCTTCCCCGCGGACCTGGCCCGCCTATTTTATTCCGTCACCCGGGCGGACTGGCAGGGCGTCAACTGGATCGAAGCGCCGCCGTTTGATGACTATATCGCCTGCTTACGCACGCTGGGCGAACAATTGCTTCTGCAATAGCCACAAATTGTCAAGAACAGGATAAGATGTCCTCAAATCATCAGGTTAAGATGTCTCCTAATCATCAACTGAACTTGCGGACACACTGTTGCTAGCAGTCTGTCGGAGAGAGAAGTCACTATATGCAGTCTAAATCTCTTTCATTGGCCCGTATATAGTGGGTAGATCGACGACAATTTTTACTATGCGATACAAAATGCTACAAATCGCTTCGCATAGGACTCAAATTGGGGTCTTCTACCAGAGTAATCTCTCTCCGACAAGCTGCTAGAGCTATAACAAAGGTGCACTATGTCTTTTCCCCCCCAAGTAGCTGAACAAGTTCTCGTTGATTGTGCAAGACATTGTTGCATATGTCATAAATTTTGTGGTGTCAAGATAGAATTGCATCACATCACACCAGTTTCGGAGGGTGGAGAGAACACCTATGACAACTGTATACCTTTGTGCTTAGATTGTCATGCTGAAGTATTATCATACAATCCCAAGCATCCCAAAGGCAGAAAATACACCAATTCAGAATTACGTAGGCATCGGGATAGATGGTATGAGAAAGTCAAGAAAAGTCACGGAACGATCATAAACTCTGATTACACAGAATTGGATCGAGAAGTTTTTCTTCAAATTCGAGAAATTCTGCCAAGTACAGGATCAATTCAGTTTATTCGTTCACACCCTTGGGGGGCAGCTTTTCCTTTAGAGAAAATGAACCAGTTATATCGTTTTCTCGATCGCTGTGCCAGACCAGAGTTTGAATTTATTGACGCAGATCTTGAAGGGATACGTGCGAGTTTGGAAGAAGCGATAGAGATATTTTGCGCTACAATTGGCGTGTACACTTTCCCTGTTTATAACCGGCTTGGGTGGAACAATGTGCCTATAGATCGGGGATTTCCGCAAGCCCAACAACATGATAAGATTACAAGTGAATTAACTGATTTGTCAGATGCGGTCTGTGCGAAGTACGATGAGTCCATTCGTTTAGGACGCCGAAAATTGATCGTATATTGAGACAGAGATTGGGACGATTCAAAGTCATCAGATTGTTCCTCCACGCGCTTGATTTTGCTGCTAATTATACACCTTAGCACGTGGTCCAGTTATTGGGGTCAATTATAATAGCCCCACTGTATACCGATTGGACGGATAGCCAATGGCAAAACTTTTCGTTAACGCAATTTTTTCGTGAGGATGATGAAATCACATACTCCCTGGAGGATGTTCAAGAGATTTATCACCCATGAAACCTGGCGACATCGTCCTCATCCGATATAACAGTTCCCCGCTCAAAACGTTTGGTGGATATCCAACCGACGCCTATCACAGCGACTCCTTCCATGACCCAACACCCAACACCCATCCTCTCCATGCGCCACATCACCAAGACCTACCCAGGCGTGCGCGCGGTCGACGACGTCACCTTTGACGTGCGCGCAGGCGAGGTCCACGGGCTGGTGGGCGAAAACGGGGCCGGCAAGTCCACCCTCATCAAGATCCTGGCCGGGGCCGTGCACCGGGACAGGGGCGAAATCCACTTCGACGGCCAGCCTGTGACCCTGGCCAACGTCCACGAGGCCAAACGACTGGGCGTCTCCATCATCCACCAGGAGCTGAACCTGGTCCCCTACTTCGACGGCGCGGAGAACATCTTCCTGGGCGATCCCTATCCCCACCGCTGGTATGGCGGCGTGGACTGGCGCACGCTGCACCGGCGGGCCGCGGCCATCCTGGCCCAGTTGGGCGCGGCCATCCCCGTGGACGTGCCCGTCCATCGCCTCTCCCCCGGCCAGCAGACCATGATCGCCATCGCCCACGGCTTCGCGGCCAACGCCCGCCTCATGGTCATGGACGAACCCACGGCCGCGCTCACCGACCAGGAGATCGAGCGCCTCTTCGCGGTCATCCGCGCGCTGCGCGAGCAGGGCGTGGGCGTGGTCTACGTCTCCCACCGGCTGGAGGAGATCTTCGAGATCGCGGACCGGGTGACGGTCATGCGCAATGGCCGGGTGGTGACCACCCAACCCGCGGCCAAGCTGGACCAGGACGAGCTGGTGCGGCTCATGATCGGGCGCAACGTGGAGACGGTCTTCCCGCCCCGAGGCGACGGGATGGGCGAGCCCCTCCTGGAGGTGCAGGGCCTCAGCGGCGAGACCGCGAGGGACGTCACCTTCACCCTCCACGCCGGCGAGGTGCTGGGCGTGGCCGGGCTGGTGGGCGCGGGCCGCTCCGAACTCCTGCGCATGATCTTCGGCGTAGACCCCATCCGCGCCGGCCAGATCCGGCTCCCGTCCACCGACGACGCCGGGACCTCGCGCGCGCCCCGCAGCCCCGGGGACGCGTTCCGCAAGGGCGTCGCACTGGTCCCCGAGGAGCGGCGCAGCCAGGGGCTGGTGCTCAGCCGCCCCATCTTTGAGAATGTGACCCTCACTCACCTCGCCCGCTTCGCCCGGGGCGGCCTGCTGCTGGATCGGCGGCGGGAGTTGCGGGAGACGGCCCGGCTGGGCGACCGGCTGGGCCTGAAAGCCCACAGCCTGCGCCAGCCCGTCATGCAGCTTTCCGGCGGCAACCAGCAGAAGGTGGTCTTCGCCCGCTGCCTGGCCGGCGAGGCCCGGGTCCTCCTGCTGGACGAGCCGACCCGGGGCATCGACGTGGGCGCCAAGCTGGAACTCTACCAGATCATCCGCGACCTGACCCGGGAGGGGGCCGGCGTGCTCCTGGTCTCGTCCGAGCTGCCGGAACTGATCGGCCTCTCCGACCGCGTCCTGGTGTTGCACGAAGGGCGACAAATGGGGATAATAGACGCAGCCACCACCGATCAAACCGAAGTCCTGCGCGCATGCTATGGCTTCACCCCCGGCGAAATAAACGGAGAGTGACCGCTCAAAGAGGCTTCGTGGGAACGCGGATTTTAGCGGATGGAGCCGGATTTTCACGGATTTTTCAGAAAAATCTGTGAAAATCCGTTCCGATCCGAGCCAATCCGCGTTCCAATACAAGCCGCTGAACAGACACGGCACAGGAACGCATTCATGACCGTCGAATCCACGACCGACAACCCGCCCCGCCGGCGCAGCATGAGCCTGTGGCTGCGGACCTATGGCACCTTCATCGGGCTGCTGGCCATGGTCCTGATCTTTTCGCTGCTGCGGCCCGGCGTCTTTCTGAGCGTCAACAACCTGCGCAATATCGCCGAGCAGGTTGCGATCCTGGCCATCGTCTCCACCACCATGACTGTGGTGATGGTGGTGGGCGACTTCGACCTTTCGGTGGGCGCGCTGGCCAGCCTCTGCGGCGTCATCGTGGCCGACATGCTCATCAAGCAGTTGGGGCTGGTCCCCAGCATCGCCATCGCCCTGGCCGCGGGCGCGCTGGCCGGCGCGCTCAACGGCCTGCTGGTGGCCTACGCCGGCCTCTCCGCGTTCGTGGCCACCCTGGCCACCATGACCGCGTACAGGGGCCTTTCCCTCTGGTACACCGACGGCTCCACCCTCTTCTCCGGCATCGACGAGGCCTTCCGTCCCATCGGCCAGGGGTCGACCGGGCCGGTCCCCAACTCGGTGTTGATCATGCTGGGGGTGCTGGCCGTGGTCTGGTTCGTCATGGAGCAGACCGTCTTCGGCCGCCGTCTCTACGCCATCGGCGGCAACGCCGAGGCCTCGTTCCTGGCCGGGGTCAGCGTGCGTCGGCTGCGGCTGATCGCGTTCATCATCTCCGGCGTGGGCGCGGCCTTGGCCGGCATTGTGCTCACCAGCCGCCTCTTCTCGGCCCACCCCACGGCCGGCGAGCCGCTCATGCTGACCTCCATCGCCGCGGTCTTCCTGGGCATGACCATGTTCCGGGAGGGCGAACCCCACGTGCTGGGCACCTTCTTCGGCGTGCTCCTCCTGGGGGTCATGAACAACGGCCTCAACCTCCTGCGGGTGAACTCGTACATCCAGCAGGTGATCACAGGCGTCATCATCATCCTGGCCGTGCTCATCTCCGGGTTGGCGCGGCGGGGGCAGAGGTAGGATAGAACGCGGATTTACCGGATTGAACGGATCCGCGCGGATTTTCAAAAATCCGGCTGTTTCCGCTCAATCTGCGTCATCTGCGTTCTATTGGTCCGATACGTTCACCGTTCATCATTTCACGCAAGGAGGAACCCATGCAACGCATCACCGTTCGACCCAACATCGCACTCCACATGCTGATCGGCCTGCTGGCCCTGCTGGCCTTGGCCGCGTGTACGGCCCCGGTCGCGCCCGCCGAGGCTCCGGCAGGCGACCAGGCAGAGGCGGCTCCGGCTGAGGGCGAGATCACCGTGTCCGTGGTCACCCCCTACATGGCCAACGCCACCACCAAGTACGTCATCGACCGCTTCCAGGAGGACGGCCAGGCCAAGGGCTGGAACGTCCCCGTCACCGACACCAACGCCGACTTCAACGAACTGGTCAGCCGCATCGAGGACGCGGTCACCCAGCAGGTGGACGCCATCGTCCTGGGCATGGGCGACCCGGCGCAGATGACCAAGGGGCTGGAGACCGCAAAGGAGGCCGGCATCCCCGTCTTCGGGCTGGATGCAGGCGTCGCGCCCGGCGTGGTCCTCAACATCACCTCGGACAACGGCCAGTTGGGCCAGGTGACGGCCCAGTATCTGGCCGAGCAACTGGGCGGCGAGGGTAACGTGGTCATGTTCACCCACGATCCCCACCCCGGCGTGCGCGCCCGGGCCGAGGCAGCGGCGGCCGAGTTCGCCAACTACCCCGGCATCACCATCATCGAAAAGAAGCACATCGAAGTGCCCGGCCCCGTGGACTTCGCTCGCTCCCTGACCCAGGACCTGCTGACGGCCTATCCCAACGACGGCGACATCGCCGGCATCTGGGCGGGCTGGGATGAGCCGGCCCTGGGCGCGGTCCAGGCCATCGAAGCCGCCGGCCGCGACGGCATCCTGGTGGTGGGCATCGACGGCACCGACTTCGCCAAGGAGGAGATCGCCAAGGGCGGTCCCTTCGTGGCCACCGTGCAGCAGGACTTCGACGCCATGGCCGCCCAGTTGGCTGACATCATCGCCGCCTACCTGGCGGGCGAGCCCCCGGCCGAAGAGCAGATCACCATCCCCGGCATTCTGATCACCGCGGAGAATGTGAATCAATAGAACACGGATGCACCGGATTGGGCGGATCTTCACGGATTTTTTTGAAAAAAATCCGGCTTTTTCCGCTCAATCCGCCAAATCCGCGTTCTATTCCAGGAGCATGCCATGCAAGCCATCATCGCCATCGACGTAGGCACCACGGGGACCAAGGCCGCGCTGATCGACCGCGGGGGACGCATCCTGGCCAGCGGCTACGCGGGCTATGACACCCGCACGGCCGACGGTAGCGTGATGGAACAGGATCCCCGGGACTGGTGGGCCGCGACCTGCGCCGCGCTGGCGCAGATGTGGTCCGCCGCTCCGCCCGCAGAGCCAGCGGCCGTGGCCCTGAGCGGCCAAATGCAGGACCTGATCCTGCTGGACGAGCAGGAGGCGCTGGGGCCGGCCATCCTCTATGCCGACAGCCGCGCAACGGCGGAGGCCGCGCAATTGGTCGACCTCTTTGGCTATGCGAAGTTGACGCGTATCACTGGCAACGAACAGGGCCCGTCCAGCGTGCTGGCCAAGTGGCTCTGGCTGCGTCACCACGACTCCACGCGCCTGGATCAGGCCCGCGCGTTACTCCTGGGCGCACATGACTATGTGGAGTGGCGTCTCTGTGGCAGCCGGGCCGCAGACTTCACCACCGCGTCCACCACCGGTCTGCTGGACCTGAGGGCCAACCGCTGGGCCGAGTCTCTGATCGAGGAACTGGGGCTGGACGCGGGCAAGCTGCCGCCCTTGCTGCCGGCCGGCGCACCCCTGGGAACGGTCACGCCGGCCGCGGCCCAGGCCACTGGCATCCCCGCGGGGACGCCAGTCCACAAGGGCTGTGGCGACCTGGGCGCGACCACCGTAGGCGCGGGCGCGGGGCTGCCGGGGCGGGCCTATGGGTACCTGGGGACCTCCGGCTGGATCGCGGCCAGCCTGGACCAAGCCACACCCAAGCCGGCCCAGGGCGTCTTCACCCTGCGCCACCCGGATCCCGCCCGCTATATCCAAGTCGCGCCTATGCTCACGGCCGGCGGCAATCTGGACTGGCTGCGGGGCGCGCTGGCCGATAGCGATCCCCTGGCCTATGATGAGTTGAACCGCCTGGCCGGGCAAGCGCCCCCCGGCAGTCGCGGTCTGATCTACCTGCCCTATCTGGCCGGCGAGCGCTCCCCCTTCAGCGATCCCAACGCCCGGGCCGCGTTCATCGGCGTCAGCGGGCAGACCACGCGCGCGGAGATGGCGCGCGCGGTCCTGGAGGGCGTGGCCATGGGCTACCGGGCCCTGGGCGACGGGCTGGGCCTGGTCGCGGGTGGGCCGCTGCTGCTCACGGGCGGCGGCGGCAAGTCGGCCGTCTGGGCCCAGATCTTGGCTGATGTCCTCGACCGCCCCGTGCAGGTGCTGGTAGATCCGGGCAACGCACCGGCCCGGGGCGCGGCGCTGATCGCGGGCCAGGCCCTGGGCTGGTATAAGGGCTATCTGCCGGCCGGAGACTTCTTCCCTGTGGCCGCCACCTACCGGCCGGAGCCGGATCACCGGGCCGTCTACGATGAGCTATACGCTCTTTTCGCCTCTCTCTACCCTCGTCTGAAGGACGCGTTTTCTGGGCTGGCGGATGTCGCTGCTAACACGCAGCGATAACAGCGCAGCCTGAATTTGCCAGTTCAAGGCGTCTGAAATGTGAAATGAGGGTGTATTCTAATTTGGGGGCAAGCCTTGAAATCGAATTTCAGGCTGAAAGCGGAAGTCCGCTAAAGCGGACTGGCCGCAGAGAGGCGCCGTTTCCGCCAGTCGGCTTGCAGCCGACTTGAGCTTTTAGCCTGAACTTGCAGTTCAAGGCGACCCCAACCCGAAATCCGCCCCCAGATCAGAATGCACCCGTGAAATGACAGTCGCTTGAAAGTACGACGAAAACAGGATATAATCGATCTAGGTATTACGATTCAACTATCGATAGGAGAAACGTATGGAAACCGTAACCGTATCCCCCAAATACCAGGTCGTTATTCCTCGGAGAATTCGTGAATCCCTGCAAATCAAACCGGGTCAAAAAGTCCAGGTGCTTCTCTTCGAAAATCGCATCGAGCTGATTCCGGTCATCCCTATTCAGAAAATGCGCGGCTTTCTAAAAGGAATTGACACGACAGTCGAAAGAGAGTCCGATCGAGTATGAATATCGTCGATTCTTCCGGCTGGCTTGAGTATTTTGCCGAAGGGTCCAATGCTGACTTCTTCGCTCCACCCATCGAAAACACCGATGAGCTACTGGTCCCATCCATCAGCCTCTATGAAGTATTCAAGCGCGTACTCCAGCAGCGCAGCGAAAATGACGCCATCCAGGCGATTGTGGCCATGCAGCAGGGCCAGGTCGTCGATCTAGACGCCACCATCGCGTTGAGAGCGGCCAAACTTTCAGCCACCCTGAAAATTCCAATGGCGGACAGTATTATTCTGGCGACAGCGCGGGCATTCAACGCAACCGTCTGGACCCAGGATCCGGATTTCCAGGGATTGGACGGCGTTCGGTACATCCCCAAATAGCAAGCCCAAATCGATCTCTATGAACCAACCACCACCCATCCTCGGCGTGTTCTCAGCGGGAAAATTCCGCCCCCAGTTCCAAATGCACCCATAAAACTCTTTTGGCGGATTGACGGTATCTTCTCAATTCCCCCAATCTCCTCAAAAAAACGACTGTCTCCATCACTACGACTCCCGTTTAGCTCGCCAATCGTGTTGCGACAGATCGCGGCCATATGATATACTCAGACGGAACGTTTGTTCGCACGCATGTTCCGCCTAAGTATATCCCGGCATCGCCATGGCCAAACGCAGACGCAGCAAAAAAAAGCAAAAAAGCTGGAGCGACCGGCTGGGTGAGTTATTCGCCATGCTGGTTCGGCCTGAGGTGGTCGGCTCGTTCCTGATCATGCTCTCGGTCTTCACCCTGCTCAGCCTGATCACCGACAGTCACGGCTCGCTGACCGGGGCCTGGATCGGCGCGCTGGAGGCAGCGTTCGGCGTGGGCGCGTATGGCTTCCCCCTGGTCACGGGCGCGCTGGGCCTGTGGATGGTGATCCACGCCATCGAACGCATGCCCGATCTGCCCTGGCAACGGCCGGCCGGTTTCGCCCTCCTCTTCCTGGCCTTCATCACCGGCGCTGCCCTCCTGATCCCCGAACAGAGTGTAGAGAGCGGCGGCTGGCTGGGCGATCAGACGGCGGCCCTCCTCAGTGACACGGTCACGCCCATCGGGGCCTGGGCCTTCGTCACCTTCATCGCCATCGCCGGGATCCTGCTCCTGACTGACCGCCTCCTCATCGACGGCATTCTGGACGGGTGGGACGCGATCCGCGGCGTGAACGTCGGTCGCCCCGTGCAGGAGGGCTTGCCCCAGCCGCCGCCCGTGCCCCTGGCCACCGGCGAGATCCCCTGGTGGAAGCGCCTGCGCGAACGGATGAGCGGCGTCAAGCCCGGCGGACGGTCCCGGTCCGACGACACGCTCGGCGCTGATATGGCCCCGCCGGCGGATGACAACATGGTCCCGGCCGATCCCAATGCGCGGCGCGCGCCCGCGTCCAGCCGGCAGGCCGAACCCAAAGCGCCGCCGCCCCCCGCGCGCGCTGGTCTCACTGCTCCTCAGGAGGAAGGCGTCCTCACCCCTCATATCATCGGCGATCAGGAATGGCGACTGCCCGACCGCAACCAGATCCTGCGGGATTGGGAGCGCTTCGCGGACAGCGACGACCGCATCCGTGAGCAAGGCCGATTGATCCAGGAGACCCTGGCCAGCTTTGGTGTGCCGGCCGACTTCGAAGGCGCGTACAAAGGGCCGGCCGTCACCCAATATCTGATCAAACCCGGCTATATCGAACGCACAGTCAAGGGCGAGGTCAAACGCATCAAGGTCAAGATCAGCAAAATTCAGGGGCTGTCCAACGATCTGGCCCTGGCCCTGGCCGCGCCCAGCGTGCGCATCGAAGCCCCCATCCCCGGCACGACCTACGTGGGTGTGGAGGTGCCCAACGTAACCAACAACGTAGTCGGTCTCAAAGAACTGATGGAGAGCGATG
Source organism: Chloroflexota bacterium (assembly GCA_024277175.1). Lineage (GTDB taxonomy): Bacteria > Chloroflexota > Anaerolineae > Caldilineales > Caldilineaceae > JAJRVT01. The sequence continues at coordinate 9,772 of JAJRVT010000312.1, forward strand.
CATTCCAGGGACGCAAGGGCAAGCTACTCATCGCGCTGGGCGAGGATGTGAAGGGCCAGCCCATCATCACCGATCTGGCCCGCATGCCCCACCTCCTCATCGCCGGCGCCACCGGTGCGGGCAAATCGGTGGCCATCAACGCCATCATCACCTGCCTGCTGCTGAGCCACACGCCCGATTCGCTGCGCTTGCTCATGGTCGATCCCAAAATGGTGGAGCTGAGCGTCTATAACGGCATCCCCCATCTGCTGACGCCGGTGGTGACCGAGGTGGACAAGGCCGCGGGCGTGCTCTTCTGGGCCGTCAAGGAGATGGAGCGCCGCTACAAACTGCTCAGCAAGGCCAACGCCCGGGATCTGGATCGCTTCAACGCCTGGCTGCGTAAACGGGGAGAAAAACCCCTTCCCTACATCGTCATGGTGGTGGATGAGATGGCCGACCTGATGATGGCCGCGCCCGAAGAGGTGGAGAAGCATATCTGTCGTCTGGCTCAGATGGCCAGGGCCGTGGGCATGCATCTGATCATCGCCACCCAACGCCCCTCGGTGGACGTAATCACGGGGCTGATCAAGGCTAACTTCCCGGCCCGCATCGCCTTTGCCGTCACCAGCCAGATCGACAGCCGGGTCATCCTGGATACGCCGGGAGCGGAACGCCTGCTGGGCCGGGGCGACATGCTCTTCATGGCCCCGGACACGTCCAAGTTAGAGCGGCTCCAGGGCGCATTCCTGAGCGACGATGAGATCAACCGGGTGGTGCGCTATTGGAAGGGGGCGCACAGCCTGGAACGTTCACCGGTCGCGCGCACGCCGGACTTCAGCGCGGATGAACAAGCCGTCGCCGATGTCACGACGGGTACAGCGCAGCCTGCAGCCACGGAACCGCCCAGGCGCGCGTGCGACCAAGCGCATCCACAGCCGAGCGATGCGGTGCAGGCCCCCCTCTTCGAGCAGATCGAGGCCATGAAAACCGTGGACGCCCGGGACGCGCTCTTCGACGACGCCGTCAGCGTGGTCCGCCAGGCCGGGCGCGGCTCTGTGAGTTTGCTGCAACGCAAGTTGCGGGTAGGATATAGCCGGGCGTCGCGGCTGGTGGAGCAGTTGGAAGAGGCCGGCGTCCTGGGGCCGGATCAGGGCGGCAGCCGGGGGCGGGCCTACCTCGGCGATGACGCTATCCGGGAGAAGGCCACGCCGCGGCCGCCGGCCGCTGGCCCCCCGCCCCGGGTCATTGGCGGGGATGAAGACGAAGATCCGCCGATTTCACAGATATGGATTTCGTAACAGGATTCATCATGATAAACATTGGCATCAGGGAAGAGGGCATACTGCTGCTGGCAGCCTATCTACTCGGCGTCGCCACACCGTTAATTTTGCTGCGGCTGATGACAAAAGACCATGAGGACACCTGCCTGCTCAACCTGGTGATCGCAGGCATCATCACCGTGTTGATCCTCCTCATTGCGCTGCTGGTGGGGTTATACAGATAGCGCGACGATTCAGTCAAACTCTGAATCCGTGGAGATCCACGTTCCAATTATCCTCCCTCCAGCGGAAATGACTCGAACTAATGCCAAAAACGCGTGAACAGGCGCCGAACACAGGCGCGACCAATGGGACGGACGACTTCTCCTTCGCCCGCCTGATGACCATTAGCCTGGGCGCCCGGCTGATGGTGGACGCCAGTTTTCAGATCTTCAGTCCATTCCTGCCCGTGATCGCCCAAGGGCTGAATACATCTGTGGTCAGCCTGGGACGACTGGTGAGCCTGCGCAGTCTCATGGGGTTGCTGTCGCCCGTCTTCGGCAGCATCGCTGACCGTTCCGGCTACCGACGGGTGCTGCGTTTCGCCCTGTGGGTGGGTGCGCTGGGACTGCTCCTGATCGGGATCAGCGTAAATCTGTGGATAGCCGCGGTGGGGATGGTATTGAGCGGCATCGGCATGAGCGGTTTTACGCCTACGCTTCAGGCCTATATCAGCGGTCGCCTTCCCTACGCCCAGCGGGCCAGAGGCATCGGGATCCTGGAGTACTCATGGGCCATCACCGGCATCGTCAGCCTCCTCCTCATCGGCTGGCTGATCGCAGCGACCAGTTGGCGCGCGCCCTTTATGCTGCTGGCCGCGGGCATGGCCATCATGGGGTTCGTCTTCGGCATGCTCCCCTCGGCGCGCCGAGAAGGGAAAGAAGGCCCCCCGTCGGCGGAAACGGAGTCGGCGCCCCTGACGGAGCGGGCGGCCGGCTTCTTCCGTCTCCAGGGTAACGCTCGCTCTGCGTACGCCGATATGCTGGTGGGATCGCTCGGCTTTTTCGCCGGCATGCAGATCATGATCACCTATGGCGCGTGGCTGGCGAGTGAATACGGCCTGGGGCCGGCGCAGTTGGGTGCGGTGGCCGTGGTGCTGGGCCTCTTCGATCTGGCGGCCAGCGTCTCCGTCAGCCTGTTCACCGATCGCCTGGGCAAGCGGCGCAGCGTCACCATCGGCGTAGCCGGCTCGCTGATCGGCTATCTGTTCCTGCCCTTCTTCAACAGCACCCTGATCCTGGCTGTCCTGGGGATCGCCCTGGCCCGAGGCAGCTTCGAATTTGGCGTGGTCAGCAACTTCTCATTGCTCAGTGAACAGGTCCCTGCGCAACGGGGCAAGGTGATGACCCTCGGCGCGGCTATCGGCCTGTCGGGTGCGACCATTGCCAGCCTGACTGGCCCTGCGCTCTACGTCAGCCACGGCGTCCCCGGTTTGGCTGCGGTCTCTGCCGCGGCGACGGTCGTCGCCCTGGTGATCCTTCTGCTGGTAGTGCGAGAGGGAAGCGGAGAAGAAGCGGAGCAAGGGTGAGGTGACATCCGCCGGGGCGTTTCGAACGCCCCGGCAAGCATGCTCGATCAATAAATCTGGGGAACGAAGGTCTGCTCCTCCATGGGCGGACGAATATAGGCGATGTCCTCCATATCTGGAATTTCAACCGGGTCGGGCACCACATCCTCATAAGGGATCGAGGTCAGAATATGGTTGATACAATTGAGGCGGGCCTTCTTCTTGTCGTCCGACGGCACCACGTACCAGGGAGCCTGTTTGATGTCGGTGTATTCGAAGGTCAGGTCCTTGGCTTTGGAATATTCGATGAAGAGGCGATGCTCGGCCAGGTCCATTTCGCTCAGCTTCCAGCGTTTGAGAGGCTCCCGGTTGCGGCTCTCGAAGCGCCGCTTCTGCTCCTCGTAGCTGATGGAGAACCAATATTTGAGGAGGAGGATACCGCTACGCACCAGCATGCGTTCGAACTGGGGGCAGGAACGCAGGAATTCCTGGATCTGGCGCTCAGTGGCGAACCCCATGACCTTCTCTACATTGGAGCGGTTGTACCAACTGCGGTCGAAGAGAACGATCTCCCCGGCCGCGGGCAGATGGGCCACATAACGCTGAAAATACCACTGGGTGCGCTCACGTTCGGTGGGCACGGGCAGGGCCGCCACGCGCACGATGCGGGGGCTGGTCCGCTCGGTGATACGCTTGATCACACCACCCTTGCCGGCCGATCCGCGCCCTTCGAAGATAATCAGCACCTTGAGGCCTTTTTCCTTGACCCAGTATTGGAGCTTGACCAACTCCTCCTGCATACGCGCCAACTCGGCCTCGTAGTACTTGGTGGTCAGCTTGCCGCTTTTGCGATATTTTTTGAGTGGCTTGTCCTCTGGCGTCGTCTTTTGTTCTGCTGGATTTTCTGTCATAATCAGCCCCCAATAATTTTTTTTTGACGAACCACATACGCAGGCGAAGCGCTGTATGGCGAATCTGTGAATGAGTTGCAGAAGCGGTGTAAACGAACGGTTCTGAAAAACGATGTGCTGAAAGGAGACGGCGCACTTTTAGCATAATCCATACCAGGCGCTGCTGTCAAGAACGTTTTAAGCCCCTCAGGCGCAACGCCTTTGACATGATCGCGAGAGCGACTATACTTAGGCCATCTCGAAAAGCTCCGGTAAGATTCCTGTAATCCTTTCGTCACCGCCCCGTAAGTCTTGTCATGTACCATGCCGGAGAAGTGTCATTCACAGGCCACGGTGAGATCGCGACCTGTCTCAAAGTCAATCGAGGAAACCATTGAGCGCCACCCGAATTCTGATCGTCGACGACGAACCCAGCATTGTCGAAATCGTCACCCTCTATCTCCGGCGAGCCGGCTACGCGGTCGAGTCCGTGGACAACGGCGAGGCGGCTCTGGCCATGATGGAGGCGTCGGCCTATACCCTGATCATCCTGGACCTGATGCTGCCCGGCCTGGACGGGCTGGAGATCATGCGTCGCTTCCGGGCCAGCCATGACACGCCCATCATCATGTTGACCTCACGCGGGACCGAAACCGACCGCATCATCGGCCTGGAACTGGGCGCAGACGACTACGTAGTCAAACCCTTCAGCCCCCAGGAACTGGTGAGCCGGGTGCGCGCGGTCCTGCGCCGAACCCAGGCCGCGGCCCCCGATCAGACGAGCCAGGAAGCGCTGCGCTTTGACAGCCTGACCATCGACCCCGTGACGCGCCTGGTGACGGCAGGCGACAAGGAGATCATGCTCACGGCCAAGGAGTTCGACCTGCTGTGGATGCTGGCCAGCCACCCGCGCCAGGTCTTCAACCGCGACCAACTCCTGGACCGGGTCTGGGGCGAGACCGAGTACCTGGACCCCAGCACCGTCACCGTTCACGTCCGCCGCCTGCGTGAAAAAATCGAAACCGATCCCAGCGACCCGCGCCACATTCATACGGTGTGGGGGGTGGGGTATAAGTTTGAGGCATGAGGAGGTGAGGGGGTGACAAGATGACAGGATGAGGGGGTGACCAGTCACCTTGTCATCCTGTCATCTTGTCATCCAGTCACCTTGTCATCCTGTCACGGAACGCCCATGATCACAACATCCACAAATCTCACAGCATCCGACCCGCGGCCCCGTTCCCACTATCCGGGATTCGTGGGCGGCGTTATTCTAGTGGTGGCGGGCACGCTGCTGCTCTTCTTCGCGCTCATGCGCCCCGGCCAGGAAGACCTGCGCAACATGGCGCTCTTCCTCTCCATCACCGCGCTGGTGACGGTGGTGGCCAGCCTCCTGGCCTACAAGCTTGGCCTGCTCAGCCGCCTGCCCAGCCTGAAGTGGACCCTCATGGGCGGCTACATCCTGTCATCCATCCTGACCTTCATCAACGTCTGGATGACGGCCCGGCTCATGTTCCTCAACCAGCATGACCTGACCCTGGCCACGGTGCTGCTGGTTTTCGCCGCGGCCATGGCCATCGTTTTCGGTTACTTCCTGGCTTCCACCTTGAACGATCGCATCAACGTCCTGGGAACCGCGGCCACGCGCATCGCGGCCGGCGACCTCACCACCCGGGTGGAGATCGCCGGTAACGACGAGGTGGCGGATCTGGCCCGCGTCTTCAACAGCATGGCCGCCCAGTTGCAGGCCGCGGACGAGAAGCGTCGCCAGGCCGAGCAGATGCGCCGCAACCTGGTGGCCTGGGCCGGCCACGATCTGCGTACGCCCCTGGCCTCCGTGCGCGCCATCGTGGAAGCCCTGGCCGACGGCGTGGTGGAGGACCCGGCCACCGAAGCCCGCTACCTGGACACGGCCAAACGCAACATCCAGGATCTCTCCGGCCTGATCGACGACCTCTTCGACATGGCCCAGCTCGACGCCGGCGGCCTGGCTCTGGATATGCAGCCCAACACCCTCTCCGACCTGATCTCGGACACGTTGGAGAGCTTTTCCAGCCTGGCCGCGCAGAAGGGCGTGCATCTGGACGGCGCGGTGGCTCCCGGCGTGGATCCGGTGGTCTGTGACGCGCGCCAGATCGCACGGGTGCTGGCCAACCTGGTGGGCAACGCGCTGCGCTACACCCCGGCCGGCGGCCACGTGCGGGTCACGGCCGCGCTCGCGACCCGCGCCCAGGGCGCGCCCCCCATCCTCGGCAAACCGAAGAGCATGGTCGTGGTCACGGTGGAGGATACGGGCGAAGGCATTCGTCCCGGGGACCTGCCCCACGTCTTCAGCCAGTTCTACCGGGCAGAGAAATCGCGCAGCCGGGCCACGGGCGGCTCCGGCCTGGGGCTGGCCATCGCCAAGGGGATCGTGGAAGCCCACGGCGGCCAGATCCGCGTGGAGAGCGCGCCGGACCTGGGCAGCCGATTCACGTTCACCCTCCCGCGCGGGTAGGTCACGCATCCCTGCGTGACGATCCCCGCCCGGCGAACCGTAGGCGCGGCTTGCAGCCGTACAAATCCGGATTACGGAGAGTTACGCATGAATATTGGTAGGTCGCCCCCCTAGCCCCCAATCTTGGGGGGAACGCCTGGACAGCCAAGCAGCGCCTAGCCTCCCCCAGGAACTTACATTGAGTTGACGTGTCTATTCAGCGAGCACCAGGGGAACGCGGATTTTATCGGATGGAGCCGGATTTTCACGGATTTTTCCTGAAAAATCCGTGAAAATCCGTTCGAATCAGCGTTGATCCGCGTTCCAATGAGTCTTGGCTGAACAGTCAC
>JAJRVT010000313.1 GCA_024277175.1 Chloroflexota bacterium
CGCGAACAACCTGCTGCTTAAATGCCTGGCTATATCGCTTGACCGGTTCTTTAACTGCTTCTTTAAAGGGGCGGTTGTTCATGGTCTCCTCCGTCCTGAATGGTCACTATGGTGTCAATTATATACAGGACGGGTCACTTGAAAAACAGGGATCAGGGTTCAGGGAACAGGGATCAGGGTGCGTTGAGAGAACCCCTGGCGACACGAAAACCGTCGTAGCCGAGCCCGGAGTCCACGCTGAGCCAGGTACGAGAGGCGCAGCGCACGCTCCCTGGGTTGTCCTGATACCATGAGCCACCACGCAGGACTCGGAGGTCGTCACTATCCAACTTCTCCCGTCCATCACCGGCCCGGTAGGGATAGCCCTTGTAGATCGTGCTGCACCATTCCCAGACATTGCCGGCCATGTCGTGGCAACCATAGGGGCTAACGCCCTTCGGGTATTGGTCCACCGGGGTTGTCTTGCCCGGCCCGCCCGGTTTGCAGTTTACCACACCTGCATCCCATTCATCGCCCCAGGGCCAGAGCCGGCCATCCTCGCCCCGGGCGGCCTTCTCCCATTCGGCCTCGGTGGGTAAGCGATAGGGCTGTTCGGTGCGTTCGGCCAACCATTCCACATAGGCCAGGGCATCGCGCCAGGTAACATTGACCACCGGATGGTCGGTCAGGCCCTCGGGGGCGCGGCCGCCGTCCCAGTGGCGGGGTGCATCATGGCCAGTGGCCTCCACAAAGGCGGCGTACTCGGCGTTGGTCACCGGGTAGCGGCCGATTTCGTAGGCGTCCAGCGTCACCTCGTGCTGTGGCTGCTCCTCGTCGAACCAATCATTCTTCTGAACTTCTTTGGCCCACTCATAGCGGGCCAACATGGCCTTAACCTGCCCATCGCTGGTTCCCATGAGGAAGGGACCCGCGGCCACCGCAACCATCTCCGGCTCGAAGGGCAGGCGCGCCACATGGACAGACGGCGCTTTGGCGGGGGTTGTCTGGCGGGCCAGGGTGATGTAGGAGCGCACCGAGATCGGGTCCAGGGTGTCGAAGCGAGCGTCCTCATCCTCCACGCAGAGCATGAGCCGCCGCAGCGCCTCCCGCCCACTGAAGGTCTGCAAGGCATCGGGCAAGGCCGGCGCTTCGCTCTCTCCGTCCCGTCCCACCCCCTCGCGTCCATGGCTGGCCTGCACCCAAAAATGCGCCTCCAACTCGCGCAGATAGCCGGGTCGCACCCGCGACAAGTTGTAGAAGTCCGGATGAGCGTGTTGAATGGCCATGATCTTGGCCAGCCGCACGGGGGTGATGCTCTCGCCCAGGTCTGGCTTGTGGGCCACCAGTCGCGAGAGGAGCAGGAACATGTTCAAGGTGCGCTTGACCTGGCGCGGGTTGGAGGGTAACCCAACTGCAAAGACCTGGGCGCAACGTTCATCAGGCAAGTGGGGGGCCAGGGATTCGACGTAGGCGCGCATGGCCGTATCCTCGATGGGTGGCAGAATGAAGGGTAGCTGGATGATTTTCTCCAGATATTCGCGCGCCTTGACCTCACCTTTGTAGCGCACACGCACGGCGCGCTCGATGGCCTCGTCGTCCAACGCCAGCACGAAGATGCAGCTCTCCACATCCAGAAAGAGCTTGAGCGCCTCCAGCACGCTCATGGCCTTCTTCGGCAGGCAGCGGTCCAGATCATCCACAAAGACGACCAGCCGCCGGGCCGCCTCCCCCTCGCGGCGCAACAGCACATTGACCAGCGCCCGGAAATTGTGTTGAAACTGTTCCAGCGAGCGCAGTTGGGCCTGATAGTGGATCAATTCCTGGCGGCGGAAGGCCTGGGCAAGCTCGCCAGCCTTGCTCACCGGCGCGCCTTTGCCAAACTCCTTGCGGGCCTCGGCCAGCGCATCCTTGGCCATACCCGCGGCGGCCAGCCCCGGTCCCAGAAAGGAGAGGGCCAGATTGGCGCCCAGCCCCGCGCCCGCGGTCAGCGCCTGTCCCCAGTTGATATTGCGCTCGCCCATTTCGCTCCACGCCGTTTCATGATAAAGCGCCTCGCGCAGCAGGTCGAGTAGTTCCTGGGGCGACGGCTTCCCCTTGACTTTGGATTCGGCTTCAGGCGGCGGGTCCTCCGCCAGCAACTGTTCCAGATCATCGAGCAACAACAACAGCAGCGCGCGCCAGAGCGCGTCTTCATAGTTGTACTTCCAGGCGTTGAACCAGACGGTGCGATCTTTTCGCGTGTCGGCGGCCACAAGGTCGCGCAGCATGGTCATAAGGCTGGTCTTGCCGCTGCCCCAACTGCCGAAGAGGCCAAGCGTCAACGGCGTGCGCGTCTTGGCGTCGAGCAGAATGTCGGAGAGGGCGTCGATGTAGGGCTGGAAGCCGAGTTCGTCGGTCCCTGTGGGCAGGTCGTCGAGGATGGGCGGGTAGGTGAGGGCGTCGGCCATGGTTGATACTCCGGATGTGGTCGTTTTTTTTCGAGGCGACAGGGCAACGGTTGAAGCGGCTCTTTAGATTATACTGGCAGATGTCAAAAGAAAGAAGTTCGCCGGATCTCTAATTCGATGGGGTGCGTTTCAGTCATCAGATCGAAATCGGTGCAAATTTCTAACGTTCATACCGAGAGCGGCCATCCCCGCGCCCTTTCCCTCTCAGGCTTGACGCCACCCGCCCTCTCGTGCAAAATGGACCCACCAATCACACCAACCCGCAGACCCCGGTCTGTCCAAACGAGGGTTTCCACCATGCCACAGCCAACCATCGACCCCAACACGCCGCCCGAACAACGCCTGGCCTTTATCGAACGCCGCAGCGCACACATGGCCGGCAAGCGCCGCCAGGCCGCCTATATCCTGCTCGACCGCACGCCGCCGCCCGCGGACGCCGCGCGCGCCGCCACCCTGGCTGATCTGGAAACCGCCATCGACGAATGGCGCTTTCTGATCCTCGACGATCCCGAAAGGCGCACTCAACTCGCCCACCTGATCACGGCGCGCTATCACCCCGCACCCGCCAGCGCGCCCCGGCTCTGTGCAGAATTCGACGAACTCCCCGGGGACGACGCCCCGCCCACCGCGGCGGACGATAGTCCAGCGACTACAGACGCGATCATCGACGACGTCGTGGCGGAGCTCCGCTGGCATTTTGTGCGCCGGGGCGAAACGCTCTACCGCCAGGACGATGAGGCCGACAGTCTCTTCATTGTTCTGGACGCGCTGGTGCGGGTGATGCGAACAGAGACGGATGGCCGGGAGACGGTCATCGGCGAAGTGGGCGAGGGTCAACTGCTGGGCGAGCGTTCGCTGGTGCTGGGCGAACAGCGCTCCTCCGCGGCCTACGCCATCCGCGACGGCGACGTCTGCCGCCTGCCCCTGCCAGCCCTGGAACGGCTGGCCCGCCGCCATCCCCAGATCATGGTCAAACTGCTGACCCAGATGGCCCAGCGCATGGAGGCGGGGAAACCCGGCGCAGCCCGGGCCGCGCGTCCAGGTGGGGTTACGGTCATCGCGCCCGCGTGCCCGGAGACGGGCGAGTTTGCCCAGGCCCTGGCCGCGGACCTCATGCTCTACGGGACCGTCCTGCACCTGGACGCGGCCAAAATGCAGGCCGAGCTCGACAAAGTGGTGGACGGCGACCTGGAGCAGTTCGTGGACGCCTACAGCTTTGTGGACTGGATGCAGCAGCAGGCCAAAGAATACGATCACATCCTCTACGAGGTGGACTCCGCGCACCCCAACTGGACCCGCCGCTGCGTGGAGCAGGCCGACCGCATCCTGGTGGTGGGCCGGGCCGGGAAGACGCCGGAGCTCAGCCCCACCGAGGTGATCATCGAGCGCATGCCCCACCCCGAACTGTCGCCCCCCCGGGAGTTGGTCCTGCTCCATGCCAGCGTCGACGACAACCCAGGCGACACCCGGGCGTGGCTGGCCAGGCGGACGGTGAAGCGTCACCATCACGTGGCCATGGACACGGGCCAGGGCGTGGATCGGGTAAGCCGCTTCCTGCGCGGCAAGGCCATCGCCCTGGTCTTCGGCGGCGGAGGCATGAGGTCCGCGGCCGCGGCCGGCGTGGCCCGGGTTCTGGAGGAGCGCGGCATCCGCACCGACGTGGTGGGCGGTGCCTCAGCCGGGGCCATCATGGCCGCGCAGTACGCCCTGGGCTGGGACGTGGACAAAATCGTCGAGACCTCCACCGGCAAGCTCATGAAAAAGAAGGTCTGGATGCAGCCCACCCTGCCCCTGGTCTCCATCACCAGCGCGCAGCGGCTCAACGAAGCCTATACGGACGTCTTCGGGGAGGTGAACATGGAGGACCTCTGGATCACGCCCTTCACCATCAGCGGCAACCTGACCAAGGCCCAAATGGTGGTCCACACCACTGGCCTGCTGCGCCACGCGGTGCGGGCTAGCACCTCTCTGGTGGGCATCCATCCCCCCGCGCTGACCGAGGAGGGCGATTTGCTTATCGACGGCGGCATCTTCGACAACACGCCAGCCGATGTGGCCCGGGAGATGGTGGAGACGGGGCCGGTCATTGCCGTGGATTTAGGCTTCACCGTGCGCCAGCGGGTGGCCTATGCCTACGGCGAACACCTGAGCGGCTGGAAGGTTTTCTGGAGCCGCATCAACCCCTTCACAGAGAAAATCGAAGCGCCTGACATCGTCGGCATGATGATGCGCGCCAACGCCATGGCCAGCATCAACGCCACCACAGAGCAGGTGGCCCACGCCGATCTGGTCCTGCACCCGCCGGTCAGCGACTACGGGCTTTACGACTTAGACGCCTACGAGGACATCGCCAACGCCGGCTACGAGTATGGCAAAGAACAGATCAGCGCCTGGCTGCAGAGCGGTGGAATGGACGGGGTGTAATCATGTGGCTATTGACGCAGGTGGATCCTGTGAGCATCTGGGCCGTCATCAGCGCCTTCTTCAGTCGGGTCGAGAATGGGTTGCAGTTGCTGCTGACGGCGCCAAACCGGGATATATTGACGATCCAGCTCGTGGCCCTGGCCGGTCTGTCGGCGGCCATCGGGCAGAGCGTAGTGCTTTTCGCCAATCGGGTCAAACCGTTGCGCTTCGTCATAAGCCTGTTGACGGCCATGCTGATCTACGTCCTGAGTTTCCTCTTTTGGGTGACCATCGTCTGGGGATTGCTCAACTGGGGGTTGGACATAGCGGTGGATTGGACGACGTTGGCCGGGGCCGTGGCGGTCAGCTATATCCCGCTGCTCCTGGCCTTTCTCGGTTTTCTGCCCTACGCCGGACAGCCCATCCTCCAGTTGCTCTATGTGATCTCATTCTATTATCTGATCATCATGTTGCACAGGGTTCTGGCGGTGGATATGATCCAGACCGTCGCCTTCACTGCCGTCGGCCTGGTGGTGGTTTTACTGCTTCAGGCGACAATCGGCAAACCGCTTGGCTGGCTGGTGGATAAGATCCTGGAGATGGCCGCGGGCACAACGCTCAAGTTCGATCTGGATGCGGCCATCGAAGCCTTCGCCGACCCGGATGGCGACAACTCCATCTCCCCATCCACCGGAGAAGGAGCGTAAACCGTGGCCATTCTCCAGAGCGCACTTCAAGTTATCCTGACAATCCTGGGCATCATCCTCTTCTGGGCCTTGCTGATGGCGCTGCTCTCGCCGCTGGAATCCTTGGGGTGGTGGGCCGGATGGTTCGGGGATAAGTCCGAGGACGACGAAATCAAGCTGGATCGGCTGGGATCCCAGACGCTGCCGCCCGGCAAGCATCATTTCATCGTCTTCCTGACCGGCATCGGCGGCGTCAGACAGGAGGTCCATATCCCCGAGGAACGGCGCTTCCTGGACCGGCTGGCCGAACGCATGCCCGAGGCGGTGATCGTGGATGACATCTTCCCCTATTCGGTCACCAACCGGGCCCTGACCGGCAACCGAATTTTCAGTTGGTTCTGGCGCATCGCCTTGCGCAGCCAGGACGAACGCAAACCCCTGGGCAAGCTGATCAACATCCGCAACGTCTTCCAGGTCCTGGTCGCGTCCGACCATCGCTACGGTCCCATGTATGACCGGGGGTCGGCGGAGATCGTCATCAAGGGGCTGTTGCGTCATGGCTACGTCATCGGCAGCGGCGTTCCCGTCTACGTCATCGGCTACAGCGGCGGCGGCCAGATCGCGGTTGGCTCCGCGGCCTACGTAAGCGCCAGGATCAAAGCGCCCGTACGCATCCTCTCCCTGGCCGGCGTCTTCTGCGCCGATCCGGGCATCCCCAAAATCGACCGCATCTATCACATCCACGGACGCATCGACGCCGTCGAACGGCTGGGTCGGCGCATCTTCCCGGGCCGCTGGCCTATCATGCGCCATTCCACCTGGAACCGGGCGCTGGCGGATGGCCAGGCCACCATCATCGACATGGGCGACATGATCCACAACGGTCCCGGCTCCTATCTGGATCCGGACTCCATGGTGGACGACACCCACAGCTACCTGGACAAGACCGTGGAGACCATGGCTATTATTGTGACGGGGGAGGGGGAAGAACTGCCGGTTCCAAAAATTGAGGATTGAGGATTGAAGATTGGGGGAGCGGAGAGATCGGGAGATTGGAGATTGGGGAGATTGGGGAATGGGGCGTGTGAGTGAGAAAAAGAATGTGATTCAGTTGTATCCATTGCCGGGCGGCGAGGTTCCGTTGGAGGGGCTTTATCTGAGCCATGACATCCGGGGCGCGGCGGCTGAGGCGGGCCATGCTTATGTCTACACCAACTATGTGGTCAGCCTGGATGGGCGCATTGCGATTCCCCGCGCGGACAGGCCGGGGATGACGGTGCCTAAAGCCATCGCCAACGAACGCGACTGGCGGCTTTTTCAGGAGCTGGCCATCCAGGCCGATGTCATCATCACCAGCGGGCGCTATCTGCGCGACTACGCCAGCGGTCACGTGCAGGAGATCCTGACCGTCTATGACGACCCGGCCTTCACCGATCTGAAGCAGTGGCGGCTGGACCGGAACCTGCCTCCCCAGCCCGACCTGGCCGTGATCAGCGGCAGCCTGGACTTTCCCATCCCCCACGCGCTGCGGGAATCGGACCGCCGGGTCCTCATCTTCACCACCGAAGCCGCGGACCGTGCGCGCGCGGCTGCAATGCGCTCCCAGGGCGGGGAGGTCTATGCAGTTGGCGAGGAAAAGGTGGATGGCGCGCGGCTGGTGGACCAGTTGACGGCGCTGGGCCACCGGACCATCTACAACTCCACCGGGCCCAAGGTCTTCCACCTCCTGCTGGCCGGCGGCGCGCTGGACCGGCTCTACCTGACCCACGCCAACCGGTTGCTGGGCGGCCAGCCCTATTCCACCGTGGTCGAAGGCGACCTGCTCACCCCGCCCATCGACATGACCCTCCACAGCGCCTACTACGATCCCCACGCGCTGGGGGGGGCGGGGCAGATGTTTGTGGTGTATCTAAAGATTCAAAATTGAGGATTGAAGATTAGATTGGAAGATTAGAGATTGAAGAGATTTGCCGCCATGTGGAGAGACGTCAATCTCCCCCAATCTCCAATCTCTTTGATCTCCCCAATCTCCCGATCTCTCCGCCGACCAATCTTTAATCTTCAATCCTCAATTTTCTGCTCTCACAACCGCGGAATCTCCCTCAAACTCCCCCCCGTCTTGCGCAAGAGGACGAACATGGGGATCTCCTGTTCCTGCCAGTAGTCGATGGCCTCCTGGAGGATGGAAAGGAGGGTCTGCCATTCTTTGGGATGGGCGTCAGCGAAGACCTGGGGATAGTCGTAGATCAGCAGGTAGCCGGACGCAGGCGTCCACACCAGGTCGCGGATGGCTTCCTCGAACGCGTCCCAGTTGCGCCCCACATAGTCGGGAAAATTCATGGCCACAGCCGCCCGCTCCAGAAACGTGGCCTTGTCCGTGATCAGACGGCCGTCCAGGTAGAAGCTACGCCAATCGAAGCGGGCCAGAAAATTGCTGACATTGGCCGGATGCTCGCCGGCTGTGTAGCGATAGATGCCGGGCGTCAGTTCGCCGGCCACCATTCTGTCCAATTTGTACATCAGCGCACCACCTCTCTGAAGCTGTCGTAATGATCGTCGGTGTAATAGAGCTCGCCGTCCGCGCCGGCCACGATGCGCCGCGCGCCCCGGTCCCGGGAGCCAGGCGTAATGACCGTGTACTCCTTGTAGTAGCCGTGGGGCCTGTCCGGGAGAATCCCCTCCCGGTTGCCAAAGGTGGTCCCGTCCTTGTCATAGGGAAAAGGCCCGTCCTGGTCGATGAGCTGGATGGTCTCCTGGGCCTCGGGCGGCAGCTCGTCCCAGAGGATGACCGGCAGCCCGCTCACCGGGCCGACCGAGGGAACTTCCACCTCGGGTTGCTGCTCGACCTGCTGGGGTTCCTCCACCTGCTGGGCGATGGGTTCGCTCGCCTTGCTGGGGGCTTCATCCGCGCCGCCTCCCGAACCGCAGGCCCCCAGAAAGAGGAGAAGGGCCAGGAGGACCAGGCTGATCAGTCCGCTGGCTGCGAACTTTTTATTGAAGCCCTGCTTGAAAACATTTCGGGTCATTCCTACACTTCCTTTACAAATAGTGACTGTCCAGCGACCGTCATGGAAACGCGGGTTCTGCCGGACGGGGGCGGAACCCGCGTTCCGCCGAAGGCCTACCGAAACGCGTTTGAAAAACACAAAAAGTTATGCTATCATAACCATACGTTTGGCCGGTCTGGAACCGGCATCACTCCAGGAGGCTGTACGATGAAGCGCACAACCATCATGGTAGAAGAAGAAACGTTGTACGAGTTGCAGCAGATTGCACAAGTACGCCAACAATCGACCTCCAGAATCATCCGGGAGGCATTGGCCACCTACGTGGCGGAAGTCTACAAAGAGTCGCCGCCCGACAACCCGCTTCTCGCCCTCGTCAACCTGGGCGCCAGCGAAGAGACCATGCATCTGGGCGATGGCGGCGATGAAACGCTGCTACGCGATGGCGTCGACCCAAAAGCTGGCTGGAGGGTGGACGATGACGGCGATCGTTGACACCAGCTTTCTCGTTTCCCTGGCGAACGCCAACGAGGCGGAGCACCAGGCCTGCGTGGCGCTCGCCCAGACCATCCGC
The DNA here is from genome assembly GCA_024277175.1 of Chloroflexota bacterium. GTDB lineage: Bacteria > Chloroflexota > Anaerolineae > Caldilineales > Caldilineaceae > JAJRVT01. The sequence continues at coordinate 9,095 of JAJRVT010000313.1, forward strand.
GAGAGACTGGTGATTCCCCATGTCGTCCTGCCTGAAGCTGCCTATCTCATCGACAAATACCTGGGTCACCGCACCATGCAAACATTCGTCACCCGCATGACGCTGCCCGCCTGGACCCTGGAGCCATTACGCGAGGGCGATCTGGAACGGACCGCAGAAATTCTGGACCGTTATCACGATCAACGGCTGGATTTCACTGACGCCGCTATCATCGCCATTGCCGAACGCCTGCGCATCCGCCGGGTGTTGACGCTGGATCGGCGTCATTTCCAGATAATCCGCCCGCAGCATTGTCCCACCTTCGAATTGTTGCCCTGAACAGGTCTACTCGGCGGCTACTGTTGAAACGCGGATCCTATCGGATGGAGCTGGATTTTCAGGGAAAATCCGTGAAAATCCGCTCGAATCAGTGAAAATCCGCGTTCTACCAAAACCCCGCTGACCAAGCGCCTCGCTACACGATCAACATGGCATCCCCAAAGCTGAAGAACCGATAGCCCTCTCGCTTGGCCACCTCATAGGTTGCCAGCAGGATGCGCCGGCCCGCGTCCACGTCATCGGGGTGGGCCTGGGCCACGAACGCGCTGACCAGCATGAGCAGGCTGGATTTGGGCAGGTGGAAGTTGGTGATCAGGGCGTCGATAGCCCGGAAGCGATAGCCAGGGCGGATGAAAAGGTCCACATCGCCGGCGAACGCGGCCGTTCGTTTCCAGGGGCAGGCGTTGGGGTTGTAGGGATCAATGCCCTGCGCGCCGGTGGATCCCCACTCCAGGGTGCGGACCGCGGTGGTGCCCACGGCGATAATCCGCCCGCCCTGCAAGGTGACGTCGTTGATGCGCCGGGCCGTGTCGCGCTTCAGCTCCGCCCACTCGGTGTGGATGACGTGCTCTTCGATCTCCTCGCTCTCCACCGGCTTGAAGGTGTCCAGCCCCACGTGCAGGGTTACGGTGTCGAAGCCCACGCCCTTGCGCCGCAGGTCGATGAGCAGATCGGGCGTGAAGTGGAGGCCAGCGGTGGGCGCGGCCGCGCTGCCCTCGGGTCGGCTGTAAACGGTCTGATAGCGCTCCGGGTCACCCGCATACTCGGTGATATAGGGCGGCAGGGGGATCTCGCCCAGCTCCTCCAAATGGGGCCAGACGGGTTCGGAGAAACGCACGACGCGGGTTCCGGATTCGTTGACAGCGGCGATAACAGCAGAGATTGGAGATTGGAGATTGGGAGATTGGTCGTCGCTGCGAGAATCTCCAATCTCCCCAATCTCTTCAATCTCCCGATCTCCTTTTCTTTCAAAGAAAATCTCCACACCCTCATTCACCTTCCGCCCCCGGGTCAGACATTCCCAGGTCTGCCAGTCGTCGTCCAGGGGCTTGAGGAGGAGAAGCTCCACCTGGCCGCCAGTGGCCTTGTGACCGTAGAGCCGCGCGGGGATAACCCGGCTGTCGTTGGCGATGAGCAGATCGTTGGGGCGCAGGTAGTCGCCGATGTCGGCGAAGGTGCGGTGCTCCATGCGACCATCGGCCCGGTGCAGCACCAGCAGGCGGCTGCTGTCCCGGGGTTCGGCCGGCTGCTGGGCGATGAAGGAGGCGGGCAAATCGTAATCAAAAAGGTCTGTACGCATAATCTCGTTTTCGTATCGTATCTGTTCAGGCAAGGACAAAATAAAACGCGGATTGAACGGGTTGAGCAGAAACTACCGGATTTTTGTAAAAATCCGTGAGAATCCGCTCAATCCGTGTTCTATAGATCGTTTCTGCCATTCTAAAGCCAGTTGGCGCGCGGTTCAAATATGGGTGGGGCTGGAATGTATGGGAGGGGCGTCACCTTCCTGGAAGCTGGCAGCTTCCAGGAAGGTCAGCGCTACACAGACTTGCATATCGAATAACGATTTGTTATGATTATCTCGAAAATTACAATAAATTTACATCAAAATCGCAATTTTCACGTTAATTTATCATCAAACCAGGACTTTCAATCATGAATGGCGAGAACGCCTCACCACCCGCCCAGACCTTTTTCAACAACGCGGTCGCGCCGGCCGTAGAGGTCAAGATCGACGACATCGACCGCCGCATCATCGTTGCGCTCAAGCAGAACGGGCGCACGCCCTTTGCCCAGATCGCGCAACAGTTAGGCGTCTCCACCGGCATGGTGCGCCAGCGCTACCAGCGGCTGGTCAGCGAGGGCGTGGTCCAGGTGGTGGCCGTCAGCAACCCCATGATGCTGGGCTTCAACACCATGGCCTTGCTGGGGATCAAGGCAGATGGCCGCCGCCTCCAGGAGGTTGCGCAGGAGATCGCGGCCTTCGACGAGGTCATCTACCTGGTCCTGAGCGCGGGCGGCTATGACATCCTGGCCGAGGTCATCTGCCGGGACAACGCCCACCTGCTGGACTTTCTCTCCCAGCGCCTGCACTCGGTGGAGGGCGTGCGCGAGACCGAGACCTTCATGTATTTGCAGATCGTCAAGGAGAGCTACGCCTGGCGCGTGCCCAATGGCCAATGAGATCTGCTTGTAGTACGCGCTTTAGCGCGGTTGGCGCCGCTTTCGCGCTAAAGCGCGTACTACGAACGAGATGCGCTAAAGCGCACACTACGAACTATTCCCCCTCAACCCACCTGGAGATGAACGTATGACCACCAATGCCGTCCCCTCTATCCTCTACCTGACCGAAGCCGATGTCCGACAAACCCTTTCCGTGGCCGAGGCCGTGGACCTGGCTGAGCGCGGCGTCCTGGCCGATGGCCGGGGCGATGTGGCCGGCGACAAGTTCTACATGAACGTGGGCGACGCCGGCTTCATCAAGCCCTTCTCCGGCTACATGGCCGGTGAAGACACAGCTTATGTCAAGACATTCAGCTATTTTCCCGACAATCCGGAACGCTTCGGCCTGCCCACCACCTCGTCCATGGTCCTGCTCTTCGACGCCCGCACCGGCTTCCCCGTCTGCATCATGGAGGCTGGCTGGGTGACGGGGTTGAAGACGGGCGCATCCACCACCATCACCGCGCGCTGGCTGGCCCGGCCCGACGCCAGCCGGGTGGCCATCTTCGGCGCGGGGATGCAGGGGCGCATGCACTTGCAGGCCCTGGCCCAGCGCTTCGACATCGAACAGGCCTGGGTGCTGGACCTCTATTCTGAGGCCGCGGCCGCGTTCGTAGCCGATCTGCAACCCATCCTCGACTTCCCCATCCAGGCCGTGGACCTGGCCGGGCGGGAAGCCGTGGTGCGCCAGGCCGACGTCATCATCACCGTCACCACGGGCGATCAGGCGCTGGTGGAGTACGAATGGCTCAAGCCGGGCGCGTTCGTGGCCAAGTTAGGCTCCTACCAGGAGGTGGCCCTGGACGTGTTGACCCGGGCCGACAAGGTGCTGGTGGACCGCTGGAAGTATGTGAAACCCCGCATCACCGAACTGAAGCGACTGGCGACCGCGAGCGAGTTCGGCCAGGATGACGTCTACGCCGAATGGCCGGACGTGGTCGCGGGCTTAAAGCCGGGCCGGGAAACCCCCGACGAGATCATCGTCTACATCGCCCTGGGCATCTGGGGCGAATACGCAGCCATCCTGCCCGCAGTCCACCGCCGCGCGCGGGAGATGGGGCTGGGCATTCAACTGTCATAGTGGCTGGTTAACGGGACTTCGTTAGAACGCGAATTTTCACAGATGGAGACGGATTTTTTTCTGATGAATCAGAAAAAAATCCGTGAGAATCAGCCGTCATCCGCGGATATCCGCGTTCCCTTTGTCGCCGCTGACCGCCCACCTATCATTTCAAGGAGAGAAAATCAATGCGCGCACTTGTTTTGGGCGGCGCCGGCGCCGTCTGCAAAGAGACCACACGCGATCTGGCCGCGTACAGCGACTTCGACGAGATCGTGGTGGCCGACTACAACCTGGAGGCCGTCACCGCACTGGTCAACGAGATCGGCGACCCGCGGCTGAAACCCGTCTTCTTCAACGCCGATGACTACGATGCCATGCTGGACCTCTTCCCCCAGTTCGACATTGTGGTCAACGGCCTGCCCTTCAAGTACGATCTGGCCGTCAACACCGCCTGCGTGGAGGTGGGCGTCAACGGCCTGGACCTCTCCAGCGAGGACGCCCAGTTCGCGCTCCACGACAAGGCCGCGGCCAAGGGCATGCTCTTCATCCCCGGCGTGGGCGCGACCCCCGGCATCACCAACATGATGGCCCGCCGCGCCTCCCAGGTGTTGGACGTCATGCACGAGGCCGAGGTCTTCTTCGCGGCCTTTCGCAGCTTGGCCCCGGCCCCCGGCCTGCTGCGCACCACCCTTTGGGAGTTCAACCCGGAAGAGGGGGACCGGGACGAGGTCTACTTCGAGGACGGCTCCTGGCATCCCACGCCGCCCATGTCCGGCGGGATCGCGGTGCGCTTCCACGAGCACATCGGCGAGCAGATGGTCTACTACGTACCCCACGACGAGTCCAACACCCTGCCCCGCTCCTTCCCCAGCCTGCGCCGGGCCGCGGTGCGGGGCTGCTTCCCGCCCCACGTCATGGACCTGATGGGCGCGCTGATGAAGGGCGGCCTGCTCTCCAACCGCCCCATCGCCGTGGGTGACGAGACCGCGTCCAGCATCGATCTGATCAGCCGTGCGCTGTGGGAAAGCCCCGCGTCCCGGGAGAACCCGGTCTGGGCCTACGGGCTGGTGGTGCAGGTGACGGGCGAACGCAACGGGCGCAGGACCGTCTGCACCTATCGTAACCACCATCCGTCCCAGGAGGAATGGGGCGGCTCCTCAGCTTACTTCAAGAACGTGGGCATCCCCCTCTCCATCGGCGCGCAGCTGATCGCGACCGGCGAGGGCTTGGCTGAAGGAGTCGTCTCCGCAGAGCTGGCCCTGCCCACCGAGCGCTTTTTCGAGGAACTGGCCAGGCGCGGGATCACGGTGGAGGAGACGATTGTGGAGGAGGGGAGATTGTAGAGAGATTGGGGAGATTGGAGATTAGAGATTGGTCAGCGCAGGTCGGCAAATTTCCGATCTCCCAGTCTCCAATCTCTCTACACCCTCTCACACGCTTTACGTTACACATTTTGATTTACATAAACAGGAGACGAGCTTATGAGCATGCAAGGACCGAAAACGAAAGCGGCGTTCGAGCGAGCGTCGAAGGTTATGCCCTATGGCGTGAATTCAAATTTCCGCTACTGGGGCGACGAGGACACCCTGGTGGTGAGTCGGGGCGAGGGCGCGTACGTCTATGACATGGACGGCAAGCGCTACATCGACTACCGGCTGGGCTTCGGCCCCATCATCCTGGGCCACGGCTATGAGGCGGTGGTGAAGAAGGTGCAGGACTCTATCGGCGACGGCACGGTCTTCGCCTGGACCACGCCCCTGGAGATCGAGGTCGCGGAGCGCATCACCCGCATGTGCAACGTGGACAAAGTGCGCCTGACCAACACCGGCTCCGAAGCCACCATGCACGCGCTGCGCATCGCCCGGGCCCACACCAACCGGGAGAAGTTCATCAAATTCGAGGGCTGCTATCACGGCCAGGCCGACTACTTCATGTTCAGTACAGCCGGCACCAACCGGCGCATGCTGGGCTCCCGCCGCAGTCCCATCGCCGCCGCCGCCACCAGCGGCATCCCCCACACCATCAGCGACTATGTGATCAGCCTGCCCTTCAACGATTTCGAGATGCTGGAGGAGACCATCGAGGCCCAGTGGGGCGACATCGCGGCCGTCTTCGTAGAGCCGGTGCTGGGCAACGCGGCCGGCATCTTCCCCGCTCCTGGCTATCTGGAGAAGATCCGCGAGCTGACCGAAAAGTACGGCATCATGATGGTCTTCGACGAGGTCAAGACCGGCTTCCGCCTGGCCAACGGCGGCGCGCAGGAATACTTCGGCATCCAGGCCGACCTGGTCACCTACGCCAAGGCCATGGGCAACGGCTTCCCGGTCGCGGCCATCGCTGGCAAGGAAGAGGTGATGATGACCATCGAGCCAGGAGCCATGGCCCACGGCGGCACCTACTCTGGCAACACGGTGGGCGTGGCCGCGGCCGCAGCCACCCTGCAGATCCTGGAAGAGGAGCCGGTCATCGAAACCATCAACCAGCGGGGGCAGACCCTCATGGACGGCATGGATCGCATCCTGACCGACGCCGACATTCCCCACGTGGTCACGGGTGCGCCGACCATGTTCAGCCTCTTCATCGGCGGCGATGAGATGCCCATGGACTTCCGGGGCTATCTCAAGGGTGACGGCGACCTCTACGAAGCCATCGCCATGGAACTGATCGAACGGGGCGTCCAGCCTGACAGCGACGGCCGCGAGCCCTGGTTCCTCTGCTATGCGCTCAGCGAGGAGGACGTGGCCGAGACGTTGACGGTCTTCGAGGCGTCGGTGAAGGCTGTGAAGTGGTAGTCCTAACGTCCCCGGCACGGGCCACCGCCAATCCGGTCAGCAAAAAATCTCCTGGCCCGTGCCGGGGACGTCCAATCGATCTCTTTGACACCTACGGTCGCGCTTGCTATGATGGGGACAAAGGTATGTTTAAGCATACGTCCCCGGCACGGGCCGCCGCCAATCCGGTCAGCAAAAAATCTCCTGGCCCGTGCCGGGGACGTGAAAATTTTGTTCCCAAAACCATCAGAACAGGCAGCGGCCAATATGGCTCCCGTCCCACTTTCCCTTTCCCAATTCGAATCCCATCTCTGGGAGGCGGCCAACATCCTGCGCGGCAGCCCGGTGGACCGCACCGATTGGAAGAGCTATATCCTGCCCTTGCTCTTCTTCAAACGCATCTGTGACGTTTGGGATGAGGAGTACGCGGAGGCTGTAGCGCTCTATGGGCAGGATTTCGAGGACGAGCATCGCTTCCATGTCCCCAAGGAATGTCACTGGCAGACAGTGCGCGAGACGCCGGCCAATGTCGGCGCGGCCTTGAGCAACGCTTTTCGGGGCATCGAAGCCGCCAACCAGGAACACCTCTACGGCGTTTTCGGCGATGCCCAGTGGACCAACAAAGATCGCCTGCCCGACGCCCTCCTCAAAGACCTCATCGAACATTTCTCGGCGTTACAACTGGGCAACAAGCAGGTTTCCACCGACATCATTGGCGACGCCTACGAGTACCTCATCAAGAAGTTCGCCGACGCCACCAATAAGAAAGCGGGCGAGTTCTACACCCCGCGCAGCGTAGTGCGTCTGATGGTGAACATTCTCGATCCCCAGGAAGGCGAGACGATCTACGACCCCGCCTGCGGCACAGGCGGGATGTTGCTGGCAGCCATGGCCCACGTGCAGGACAAAGGCGGCGATCCCCGCACATTCTATGGCAAACTCTACGGGCAGGAGAAGAACCTGACCACCGCATCCGTGGCCCGCATGAACCTGCTGTTGCACGGCGTCGATGACTTCGCCATCGTACGGGGCGACACCCTGCGCCAGCCTGCGTTCGTCGATCCCAGCACAGGCGGTCTGGCTACGTTCGATTGCGTCATCGCCAATCCGCCTTTTTCCCTCAAACAATGGGGGCGAGAGGTTTGGGACAAGGACCCATGGGGCCGTGCCTTCGCCGGCCTGCCTAGCGATAACAACGGTGATTACGCCTGGGTGCAGCACATGGTCAAATCTATGGCCCCGGTGACCGGACGCATGGCTGTGGTGCTGCCCCAGGGAGCGCTGTTCCGGGGCGGCGTGGAGGGAAAGATTCGGCGCAAGCTGCTGGAAATGGACCTGATCGAGGCGGTCATCGGTCTGGCGCCCAATTTGTTCTACGGCACCGGCCTGGCCGCGTCCATCCTCATCCTGCGCCGACGCAGGGACCCACGCCACGCCGGCCAGGTGCTCATCGCCGACGCATCCCAGCTTTACCGCAAAGGCCGGGCCCAGAACTTCCTTGATCCCGAACATGTCCAGACCATCCTGGGCTGGGTGCAGGCGTTCGAGGATGTGAAAGACCAGGTGCGGGTGGTGACGGTGGAGGAGATCGCTGAAGAAAATTGGACGCTGAATATCTCTCGCTATGTGCTGCCGCCCATCGGCGAGGATATTCCGCCCCTGGAGGAGGCCATCGCGGATTTCAAGGAGGCCTTGGCCCGGGTGCGAGAAGCGGAAGCAGAGTTGCGCACTATCATGATCGAAGGGAATTGGATCGAATAGCGTCCGTAGCGTCCGTAGCGTCCCCGGCACGTGATCGATTCGTGGCCCGTGCCGGGGACGGACCAGGAGATACCCGGTTAACGAAGTTGCTGTGGTCCGTCCCCGGCACGTTGCACCCCACAACGGACTCGGCCATTATGTTACAGGCACGACAAAAGGTGAACGCCCGTGAAGTCTGAACCCCTCAGCCAGCAAGAACTTGAATCCTACCTCTGGGGAGCCGCCACCATCCTGCGGGGGCTGATCGACGCGGGGGACTACAAGCAGTTCATCTTCCCCCTGCTCTTCTATAAGCGCCTCTCCGATGTGTGGGACGAGGAGTATGCGCAGGCCCTGGCCGAAACTGGGGACGACGCCTACGCCCTGGCCACCGCCAACGACCGCTTCATCATCCCAGAAGGCGCGCGCTGGAACGATGTGCGGGAGACGCCCAAGGATGTGGGCCGCACCATCCAGACCGCAATGCGGGCCATCGAATCCGCCAATCCCGGCCGCCTGGACGGCATTTTTGGCGATGCGCCCTGGACCAATAAGGAGCGCTTGCCCGACGCCACCCTCAAGAATCTGTTGGAGCATTTCTCCAGCCAGACCTTGTCACTGGCCAACGTGCCCGAGGACGAACTGGGCAACGGCTACGAGTTCCTGATCAAGAAATTCGCGGATGACAGCGGCCACACGGCCCAGGAGTTCTACACCAACCGCACCCTGGTGCACCTGATGGTGAAGATGTTGGAGCCACAGCCGGGTGAGAGCATCTACGATCCCACCTGCGGCACCGGCGGCATGTTGATCTCAGCGTTGACCGAGGTGAAACGGAGCGGCCAGGAATATCGCACCCTGCGCCTGTATGGCCAGGAGCGCAACCACATGACCGCGGCCATCGCCCGCATGAACCTGGTGCTGCACGGGGTGGAGGATTTCCACATCGCCCGCGGCGACACCCTGAAGCAGCCCGCCTTCACGGACCTGGATTCCCTGGCCAAGTTCAATGTGGTGCTGGCCAATCCCCCCTACTCCATCAAACAGTGGAATCGGGAAGCCTGGGGCAACGATCCCTGGGGACGCAATTTCCTGGGCACGCCGCCCCAGGGCCGGGCCGATTACGCCTTTTTCCAGCACATCCTGCGCAGCATGGACCCGGTCACGGGCCGCAGCGCCACCCTCTTCCCCCACGGCGTACTCTTCCGTAAGGAGGAGGCGGCCATGCGTCGCAAGCTGGTGGAGGCGGATCTGGTGGAGTGTGTGCTGGGGTTAGGCCCGAATCTCTTCTACAACTCGCCCATGGAGGCCTGCGTGGTGGTGTGCCGCAGCCAGAAGCCGCCCGAACGACAGGGCAAGGTGCTGTTCATCGACGCGGTCAACCAGGTGGCCCGGGAGCGGGCGCAGAGTTTTCTGAAGCCGGCGCATCAGCAACGCATCCTCGCGGCCTACCGGGCCTTTGCCGACGAACCCGGCTTTGCCAAAGTGGCTACGCTGGACGACATCACCACTCAGGACTACAACCTCTCCATCCCCCTGTATGTGAAGCGGGCCGTGTCCAACGGGCGGGAGGATGACGACCGTAGTCTGGCCGAGTTATGGGCCGCCTGGGAGCAGGAGGGACGGCTGTTCTGGCAGGAGATGGACGCGTTGGTTGAGATGCTTGATAATCTTACTCTCTCTATCAATTCGAGGAGATACCTGAATGAGTAGTTCCACTTTTGATACAACCAAAACGCCTCTGGAAGACTTACTGAAAGCTATTCACACTGGTGAAATGCAATTGCCCGACTTTCAGCGGGGATGGGTCTGGGATGATGAGCGCATCCGTAGCTTGTTGGCCAGCATCGCCGTTTCATTTCCCATTGGCGCTGTCATGCTCCTGGAGACAGGAGGCGATGGCGTACGCTTCAAGCCTCGCCCAGTTGAGGGCGTAAAACTTGAAACTGAACGAGAACCTGATATCTTGATTCTGGATGGGCAGCAACGATTTACCTCTCTCTACCAATCTTTGATGATGCAGGAACCGGTGAACACGACGACCGTTCAAAAAAAGAAGATCCAGAGATATTATTACTTCGACATGCAGGAGATGACAAACGGATCGGTCGATGAAGAAGAAGTGATCCTGAGCATTCCCGCAGACAGGCAGCTAAAGAGTGACTTTGGCCGTAAGATAGAAATTGATGTAAGTACAACTGAATTGGAATATAAGAATCTGCTATTTCCAGCCAACCAGATTTTCAATGCCGCTCCCTGGCGCAGGGGGTTCAATCGCTACTGGAATCACGATGAAGAAAAGTCTTTGCTTTTTGACACTTTTGAGGAGCAAGTTATTAGCCGGTTCCAGAAATATCTGGTTCCAATCATCAAACTGTTCAATTCCACCCCCAAAGAGGCCGTATGTCTTGTCTTCGAAAAAGTCAACACTGGAGGCGTTGCCTTGACCGTTTTCGAATTGCTCACGGCCACCTTTGCGGCTGACAATTTCCAATTGCGAGATGATTGGCGGGGACGTGAAGCCCGGCTTAAACAAAATCACAAGGTGCTGGGGTCCTTGCAAAGCGATGATTTTTTGCAGGCGATCACCTTGCTTGTTACCATGGAACGCAGGCAGGCGGCTATTGCAGAGAACCTGTCTGGCGAGAAGATACCGGGCATTGGCTGTAAAAGACGGGATATTCTGAAACTGACTGTGGAAGATTACCAAAAATGGGCTGATGATGTTGAACAGGGATTTGGTCGGGCGGCTCGTTTTCTTCACAGCCAGCATATCTATCGTTCCAAGGACTTGCCCTATCGCACGCAACTGGTTCCCCTGGCCGCAGCCCTGGTTGTGCTCGGCCAGGAAGCCGAACCTGTCGGAGCGCAA
>JAJRVT010000314.1 GCA_024277175.1 Chloroflexota bacterium
GGTGGTCCAGACGGGCAAGGCCGACTGCGAGCTGACCGACATCCACGGCGTGGTGCTGACCAACGCCAGCGACGCGCTCCAACTGCGGGTCATCAGCAGCGCGCGCCAGGCCACGCCGGAGCAGGCCCAGTTCTACCTCCTGTCCAGCCCCCAAAGCGGCATCGAGTCGCCGGCGGATCTGGCCGGGGCCTCCATCGGCATCTCCGAAAACACCATCATCGACTACTGGACCGAGCGCATGCTCAACTACGCCGGCGTGGACCCGGACCAGGTGACCCTGACCAACACGCCCCAGATCCCCGTGCGCCTGGAGCTGCTCCTCAACGACAAGCTGGACGCGGCCGTGCTCCCCGATCCCCTGGCGGCCCTGGCCCAGTTGCGAGGCGCGACCGTGGTCCTGGATGACTCCCAACTGCCCCAGGTGGGCGTGAGCGTCATCGCCTGCCGCCAGGACGCCATCCAGGAGCGGGGGGACGACGTGAAGGCCCTGCTCGCGTCCTGGGAGCAGGCCGTGGAGGCCATCAACGCCGACCCGGCCCAGTTCCAGGACATCCTGATCCAGAACACCCGGGTGCCGGAGCCGTTGCAGGGCCAGTACGCGTTGCCCCAGTTCCCGGTGCAGGCCCTACCCAGCGAAGCCCAGGTGGTGGACGTGGTCAACTGGGCCCTGGGCCGGGGCCTGATCGAGGAACCCCTGACCTACGACCAGGTGGTGGATTCGACCTTGCGGTAACAGCAATAGACCGCGGATTGAGCGGATCGGGCTGATCCGCACGGATTTTTAAGAAAAAATCTGGCCGTTTCCGCCCAATCCGCCCAATCCGCGGTCCATCCCGATCGCTGATCAGAGACTCCCATGCCCGAAACCATCGTCCAGATTCGCGATCTGACTTTTCGGTACCATCCAGGCGAGACGCCGGTGTTCGACGACTTTTCCTGGACGGTGGCCGCGGGCGAGCGCTGGACCATCATCGGGCCGTCGGGGGGCGGCAAGACCACGCTCCTCTACCTGCTCTCCGGGCTGCAACAGCCGGAGGCCGGCCAGGTGCGGGTGGCAGGCGCGCCGGTCCCCCGCCCCCGGGCCAGCACCGGGCTGATCCTGCAGAACCACGGGCTGCTGCCCTGGGCCACCGTGCGCCAGAACGCGACCCTGGGCCTGCGCATGGGGCGCTTCTACCGCAACAAGCAAGGCCCGCCCGGCCAGCCCCGGCCCTACCCGCCGGCCCTGCCCCTGAGCGAGGTGGACGCCTGGCTGGATCGCCTGGGCGTGGCTCACCTGGGCGACAAATACCCGTCCCAACTCAGCGGCGGACAGCAGCAGCGGGTGGCCATCGCCCGCACCCTGGCCCTGCGGCCCAACCTGCTGCTCATGGACGAGCCCTTCAGCGCGCTGGACGCGGTCATCCGCGAGGATCTGCAGGACCTGGTGCTGAGCCTGCAACGGGAGCTGGGCATCACCACCATCCTGGTCACCCACAGCGTGCAGGAAGCCGCGATCCTGGGCGGGCGCATCCTGGCCCTGGGGCAGCCGCCCAACCGGGTGGCTGACGTGGTGGAGAACCCCCAATCGGGCGCGCCCGACTTCCGGGACTCCACGGCTTACCTGGCGATCGCGCGCCGCTTGCGGAGAAAGCTCAAATAGGCGAAGATAGATAGACCACGGATTGGGCGGATTGGGCTGATCCGCACGGATTTTCAAGAAAAATCCGCGTCGATCCGCTCAATCCGCCCAATCCGCGGTCTATCCTGATCGGAAGGCAGATTCGCCATGCGTTGGCGGGATTTATTGCTCGGCGTCCTGATCGTGTTGCTGCTCTGGCAGATCACGGCCTGGCTGGTGGACAACCCCATCCTGCCGCCGCCGCTGCCTGTGCTGGTCACCTTCTGGGATGAACTGATCCACGGCGACCTGGCCCTGCACTTTGCAGTCAGCGTCTGGCGGGTGATGGCCAGCCTGGTCTTGGCCCTGCTGCTCGCGGTCCCCGCGGGGCTGGCCCTGGGCCAGAGCCCGCGGCTCAACGCCCTGTTCGCACCGCTGATCTATATCGGCTATCCTGTCCCCAAGGTGGTGCTGCTGCCGATTTTCCTGCTGCTGCTGGGCATCGGCGACCTGAGCAAGATTGCGTTGATCACCACCATCCTTTTCTTTCAGATCCTGGTGGTGGTGCGGGACGAGGCCAGCGCCATTCGGCCGGAGTTGGTGGCCAGCGTGCGCTCCCTGGGCGCAGGGCGGATGGCGCTCTTTCGCTACGTCTACGCGCCGGCGTCGGTCCCCGCGATCCTGACCGCGCTGCGCCTGAGCGTAGGGACGGCCGTAGCTGTGCTCTTCCTGGCTGAAAGCATCGCCACCACCAGCGGCCTGGGCTATTACATCATGATCGAAAGCTGGAGCCGGGTGGCCTACAAACAGATGTACGCCGGCGTCATCGCCATGAGCATTATGGGCCTGGCCCTCTACTATCTGGCCGATTGGCTGGAGAGGAAGTTGGCGCCGTGGTTGTTTTTAAAATAAGGCAAAATTTAAAGATTGAAGATTAAAGATTGGATGTCCGAGAGTTTCGCTTTATCCCCAAATCTCCGCTTACCAATCTTTAATCCTCAATCTTCAATCTTGGGCGATAGCCATGAACTGGAAACCCACCATCCCCGCCATGCAGGCCCTCATCGAAGCCATGTTGGACGAGGTCAATCCCGTCTACGTGGTGGGGGGCGTGGTGCGCGACGCGCTACTGGGGAAAGAAGAAAAACAGACAGACCTGGACCTGGTCATCGAACAGGAGGCGCTGCCCGTGGCCCGACGGGTGGCCGACCGGCTGGGGTGGGCCTACTACCCCCTGGACGAGGCCCGGGATGTGGCGCGTCTGGTCTTCACCGCTACCCAGGGCGAACCCTACGTCTGCGACATCGCCTCCCTTCGCGGCGTGAGTATCGAGGATGACCTGCGGGCGCGGGATTTCACCATCAACGCCATGGCCTTCGCCATCCGCAAACCGGGGGAGGCCGAACTGGTGGACGTCACAGGCGGCCAGGCCGATCTGGAAGCGGGCGTGCTGCGGCGGGCCGCGCCCATGAGCCTGGCCGAGGATCCGTTGCGCCTGCTGCGCGCGGTCCGCTTTCTGGTCCAGTTCGATCTGACCCTGGAGCCTGAAACCCGGGAGCAGATCCGACGCCTGGCCGGGACCATCAAGCTGACCAGCCCGGAGCGGCTGCGGGATGAGCTGTGGAAGGCGCTGACCCTGCACCGGCCGGCCAAGGTCATCACCACCATGGACAGCCTGGGGCTGCTCGCCAATATTCTGCCCGAACTGAGCGCAACCATTGGCGTCGAACAGTCGTTTCCCCACTACACCGACGTCTACGACCACACGCTGGCCGTTATGGCCAGAGCGGCGGAGATCCGCGCCTGGCTGCAAGCGCCGTCCCCCGGCCCGCCCACAACCATGTGGCAGACGGTTCTGGCTCCCTGGCGAACCCAGTTGCGCCAACACTTTCTCCAGCCCATGGCCGGGGGACGCCAGCGGCTGGACTGGCTGATCTGGCATGCGCTCTTTCACGACGTGGGCAAGCCCGCCACTCGCAGTCAGGAGATGCAGCCGGACGGGTCGGTGCGCTATCGCTTCTTCGGCCATGAAGAGGTGGGCGCGCGCATGGCTGCGGAGCGGCTGGCGTTCCTGCGCTTCAGTCGGGCCGAGATCGAGCTATGCCGGACGGTGGTGGCTGCGCACATGCGTCCCCATCACCTGGACGCCAGCTTTCAGGGAGGAAACGTCAGCCGGCGGGCCATGTATCGCTTCTTCCGGGACGTGAACGCCGGCCA
>JAJRVT010000315.1 GCA_024277175.1 Chloroflexota bacterium
AGCGCGCCGTAGAAGGTGAAGCGGTAGTCCTGGATGAAGCGCAGCATTTCCGGCGCTGCCTTGAGGACGATGGCCCCGATGATGGGGCCGCGCAGGGTGCCGGCGCCGCCGAAGACCACCATGGCCAGGATGGCGATGGACTCGGCGAAGACGAAGCCATCGGGGAAGACGCTGCCGATGAAGTGGGCGTAGAGCGCGCCCGCGCCCCCGGCCAGGGCTGCGCTGATGGCGAAGGCGTAGATCTTGAAGCGAGGGACGCTGACGCCCACCGCGGCAGCGGCCTCTTCGTCCAGGCGCACGGTGTGAAAGGCCAGCCCCACCCAGGTCTTGGAAAGGCGCCAGCAGACGAACCAGGTGAAGATCACATAGGCCGTGACCAGGGCCAGGTAGGGCAGGCCGCTGCGGAAGGTGACGCCGAAGAGGGTGGGCGCGGGGATGTTGACGATGCCCATGGCCCCGCCCAGGAAGTCCCAATAGTTGAAGACGGCCACCACCACGAAGTTGATGCCCATGGTGACCAGCACCAGAAAGTCGTGGCGCACCCGCAGGCTGGGCAGCCCCAGGAACGCGCCGATGACGCCGGTCAACAGGATGGAGGCGCTGAAATCCAGCCAGAAGGGCGCGCCGTAGCGGGTGGCGATGACCGCGGCCGTGTAGGCGCCGATGCCGAAGAAGGCCGCGTGGCCCAGGGAGACCTGGCCGGCGTAGCCCATGAGAATGTTGAGGCTCAGGGCCAGCGCGATCCAGATGCCCACGAAGACCGCGATGCTGAGAACATATCCGCTCATGCGCCTACTCCTTTCCCATCAGCCCGGTGGGCCGGAACATGAGGATGAGGATCAGCAGGGCGAAGGCGATGGCGTCCCGGGGCAGGAGATAGCCGAACCAACTGACCATGAAGTTCTCCACCAGCGCCAGGAGGATGCTGGCCACGATGACGCCGGGGATGCTGCCCATGCCGCCCAGGACCACGATGATGAAGGCCTTGTAGGAGGGCAGGTCGCCCATGGTGGCGTAGACGCTGTTGTTGTAGATGCCCACCAGCACGCCGGCCGCGCCGGCCAGGGCCGAGGCCACGAAGAAGTTCAGGGCCACCACCCGGTTGACGTTGACGCCCACCGCGCCGGCCATCCAGCGGTCCAGGGCCAGGGCCTGCCAGCCCAGCCCCACCCGGGTCCGGTTCAGGAGCAGGTAGACCAGGATCAGCAGCGCCACGGTGACCACCAGGATCAGGATCTGTTTGGGCGTGAGTTAGATGAACTCGTTGCGGATGCGGGGCATGCCCGCGCCGCTGACGGGGAAGGCGTGCTGTGACGGGCCGATGAGAAAGTCCTTTTGCAGCAAGTCCGTGATCATGACGAAGAGGCCGATGCTGGCGATCAGGGGCACCGTGCGCGGTTCGTCCAGCATATAAAAATAGACGCCGCGGTAGATGAGCACGCCCAGCACGCCGGAGGCCGCCATCGCGATCAGCAGCGCCAGCCAGAAGTTGCCCACCCACGTATAGGCCAGCAGCCCTGCGAACGCGCCCACGGTGTAGACCGCGGCGTGGGCCACGTGCAGGATCTTCAGCACCCCGTAGACCATGGTCAGCCCCATGGCCATGAGGATGTAGATGCTGGCCAGGATCAGTGCGTTGGATACGTTTTGTAGAAAGAACATGGCGTTGTCTCGAAGTGGTGAGTGACAAGTGGCGAGTGCTTGGCCTGGCCAGCGCCGAATGAATTCGGCGCCTGCTACGCAAAACACGTTGAAACGTGTTGGTGTGCGGTGGCCTGTCGACGCGTGATGGCCGAATGGCGCAACGTGTTTTAACACGGTTTGTCTGGCAGACGCCGAATTCATTCGGCGGAGCCTGGCTTGGCCTGGCCACCTGCCCCTCGCTCTACTTCGCCTCGACCAGGTCGAGATCAGTGTACTCGGCGAACTCGTGGAACGCTCCGTCCTGGACGATTTGCGCGCCGATGGGGCGAACCACTTCCCGGCCTTCGGTGTAGAAGAAGAAAGGTCCGCTGGCCACGTCTTCGAAGTCCTTCAGCCCGGAGATGGCCTCGACGATGGCGTCGGCGTCCGTGCTACCCGCGGTCTCAATCGCGTAGGCCAGAACCTGGACCGCGTCGAAGGCCGAGGCCCCGACCATGTCCGCGTCCTCGCCGTAGGTCTCCTTGTAGGCTTTGAGGAACTTCTGGGTCATCTCCCGCTCGCTGTCCCGGTTGAGATCGGTGGTGATGATGACGCCTTCCGAGGCCGGGCCGGCCAGCTCGATGAACTTGGGCGAGTCATAGCCCTCCTGACCCACGATCTGGGCCTCCAGCCCCTCGTCCGCGGCCTGGCTGACCAGGTTGGCGGCCTCGTTGTAGTAGCCGGTGGCGTAGACCGCATCCGGCGCGGCCTCGATCAGTTTGCCGATGATGGGGCGGAACTCGGTCTCGCCCAGGGGGTACTTCTCTTCCATGACGATCTCAAGGCCCAGGTCCTGGGCGTGCTCCTTGAAGCCCTCGGTCAGGGAAGCGCCGAAGTCGTTGTCGATGGTGAGGATGGCCACCGTCTTGGCGCCCAGGGTGTTGCCGATCAGCTCCGCGCCCACCCGGCCTTCCACCGAGGCTAGGGTGCCCACCCGGAAGATCTTGTCGCCCGTGGTGGTGATCTCGGGGTGGATGGCGTAGGCCGCGATCATGGGCACGCCCGCTTCCTGGAAGATGGGCGCCGCGGCGCGGGTTGCGCCGGAGTAGGAGCCGCTGATGCCCGCAACCACTTTGTCCTGCTCGATGAGCTTGCGGGCCAGGGACGCGGCCTGGTCGGGCTTGGCCGCGTCGTCATAGTGGATCAGCTCCAGGGGCTTGCCCAGGACGTCACCATTGTCGTTGATCATCTGCACGGCCAGCTGCGCGGCCTGGAGCGCGCTGGCTCCGTCCGAGGCTGCGAAGCCGGTGGTGGGGGAGAAAATGCCGATCTTGATGGTTTCGCCGCCGCCCGTCTCCGCGGGCGCGGCCGCCTCGCCCCCGCCTTCGGCTGCCGGCGCGGCAGCCGGCGCAGGCGCGGTGCAGGCGGCCATCAACACCGCCAGCGACAGGGCCAGAACGAGCAATAATATTCGTTTCATCTTCTTCCTCCTCTTGTGAAATTGAACCGGTGACGAACTGCTAATGGAACGCGGATTGAGCGGATTTACCGGATCGGCACGGATTTTCAAAAAAATCCGTGCCGATCAGCCCAATCCGTTCAATCCGCGGTCTATCTTTCTCCCAGCAGGACGGGCCTGAATTGGGCGTTCATGTGATAGGCGTCGCCGCGGTGAATGGCCCGGCGCCAGACGGCCGGGCGGACCTCTCCCTCCAGGAGGGTGAAGGTGAGGCGGTCCACGTAGAACGCGGGCGCGCCGGGTGACGCTTCCAGCAGGCGGGCCTGGTCCGAGGTGAGCCGGTGGGCCTCCACCACATGGACCATGCGCACCATGGGAATGCGATATTTGTTGATCAGCAGGCTGTGGATGGAGTGACGGGTCAGCTCCTCCCCCAGCAGGCCGGGGCAGAGGTCCTGGGCCAGTTCGCGCACTTCGTGGACCACGGGCTGGCCGTCGGCCAGGCGCAGCCGTTCGATGCGGATGACGGGCGCGCCCTCCCTCACCTTCAGTCGCTCGGCCACGTCCGGGCTGGCCGGGATCGTCCCGGCCTGGAGCACCCGGGTGGAGGGCTGGCGGTGCTGGCGGCGCATTTCCTCATCGAAACTGGTCAGGCTGAAGAGGGGCGCGTCCCCGCTGGGCCCAATGACGAAGGTGCCCCGACCCTGCTCCCGCCGCAGCAACCCCTCGTCGGCCAGCAGGCGGATGGCCTGGCGCACCGTGCCCCGGCTCATGGCGTACTCCCGGCAAAGCTGCTCCTCGGTGGCCAGCTGTGCGCCCGGCTCCAGCTCGCCGGAGAGGATCTGGCGGCGCAGGCGTTCGGCCAGGCGGTAGTATTTGGGCAGGGGGCTGGCGGCAGGCGTCGTGTCCATGGCTGGATCTGTTGGAACGCGGATTAACGCTGAGCGAGGCGGATTGTCACGGATTTTCACGAAAAATCCGTGATAATCCGTTTGCATCTGGAAGAATCCGCGTTCTGGTTGTATGCGCTGATCGCAAAAATTTGTTCAGTTGTCTATACAAATTCAGGTATAGGATAGCACGATGGTGGTGGGTTGTCAATGAGGATCTGACATTTGACAATGGACGACGTAACATTTTTTTGTACGCGGGCGTTGCACCCAACTTTCCACCAATCACCCGTTTTGGGGATATCCGTTCTGGCGTCCCTCTCAACAATCCACCATTTATTCACTTGCCCTTGCAACTCAATATCTAACCAATCTAGGAGTCTAATGATGAGCGTTCCCCGCCCCCCGAAGTTGCTGGTTTTTTTCTTTGCACTGGTCGTGCTGTTGTTTACGTTTGGCGGCGCTGTTTCTTCAAAGGCCAATGCTGATGACTTCATCGCCTCTGACGCTATTCCGCGTATCTTTCGTCATCCCGTTATGGGGTCCCGGCCCCTTCTTTTAGCGAATTCTGATGACCAGTATTGGTCGGATCGCTTCTTTCTGCCGGGCATTGATGGTAAGGTTTTTGCTTTAGTTACAGACAGCGTAGGAAACATCTATGTTGGTGGGGACTTCACTGTCGCCGGTCAGACTGCTGCCAAAAATATCGCCAAATGGGATGGAACTGCATGGTCTGCATTAGACGCAGGCGTCGATCTTCCTGTGCGAGCACTGGCTGTAGATGGAGATGACAACCTCTATGTGGGAGGGCAGTTTAGCCAGGTGAATGGAAATCAACTGGCTATACGCATCGCCAAATGGGACGGTGTTCGGTGGTCGTCTCTGAATACTGATTTTGACACTGCAGGATATGTCAACTCTTTGGCTGTGGACGATGCTGGCAACCTATACGCGGGCGGCAGTTTTACGCATATAGGCGGCGTTTCCGCGAGCTACGTTGCGAAGTGGGATGGCATCGAGTGGTCGGCGCTGGGTGGTGGCGCGACCCGTGACGTTGATGCTTTGGCTATAGACGCCAATGGCCTCCTGTACGCCGGCGGGCCGTTCACCATTGCGGGTGATGACGTTTATATCGCCAAATGGGATGGAACCTCATGGTCCGTCCTTGGCGGCGGTGTCGACAATGTTGTTTTCGCTTTGGTTGTGGATGGCAATGGCGTCCTTTATGCAAGCGGAGAATTCACGAATGCAGGCGGCTCCCCGGCCAACCGCGTGGCTCGCTGGGATGGCATCCAATGGTCCCCTTTGGGGGCAGGCTTGAATGATGTTGTCAGAACCTTGGCGGTGGATGGAAGCAATGGCCTTTGTGCAGGGGGGCGGTTCACCACGGCTGGCAGTGTGAACGCCAGCCGCGTCGCCTGTTGGGACGGAACCCAGTGGGCCGCATTGGACGCCGGCGTTTCCAATTATGACGTTAATGCGCTTGTTGTGGATGGGAATGGCGATTTGTATGCCGGTGGATGGTTTACTGTCGCCGGTGATGCGGTGGAGGCGAACAATATCGCACGGTGGGACGGTTCGGCCTGGAGCGTCCTTGGTGAAGATGGTCAGGGTCTGAATCATTACGTGCAGGCTGTTGTAACGGATGGACAGGGCGCTCTCTACGCCGCTGGAACGTTTTCGACTGCAGGTGGCGTCGAGGTCAATAACGTTGCCGAATGGGATGGCAACCAGTGGTCCCCCCTGGGTTCGGGTATTACAGGCCCTCATGGCGCATTTGTGTATGCCTTGGCGATGGATGGAAACGGCAATCTGTATGTGGGTGGGGACTTTGGGGAGGCCGGTGGCGTCTCCGCTGCCAGCATTGCGCGCTGGGATGGAACCCAGTGGTTCCCTCTTGGCAGCGGGGTCGGGATGTTCGATGAATCGGTTTACGCCTTGGCTATCGGTCCGGATGGGGCGCTTTACGTCGGCGGTTCCTTCACAGACGCGGGGGGCATAGCCGGGGCCGATAACATCGCCAAGTGGGATGGGACCCAGTGGTCCGATCTCAATGGCGGCGCTACGAATCAGGTTCGCTCCTTAGCGATAGGTGCAGATGGCATTCTTTATGCGGCTGGATTTTTTACGGCTATCGGTGGCGTCGACGCCAATTATCTTGCACGTTGGGATGGAACCCAGTGGTCATCGTTAGGAACGGGCGTCAATGATAGAGTCACCGCGATGGCTGTGGATGGGAATGGGGATCTTTTTGTGATGGGTGCGTTTACGATGGCTGGTGGTGTGGCGGTCGATCATTTCGCCAGGTGGGATGGAACTGATTGGCGCGCTATCGGCGACGGCGACACCGTATACCGGGCTGTCCGCGCAATGGCCTTCGATCAGGATGGACGTCTTTACGCTGCAGGCTCCTTTACGACGGTGGGCGGCGTCGCCGCTCGTCACATCGCCATGTGGGATGGAACGTCATGGTCGCCGCTGGGCAGCGGCGTAGATGTTATTCAGGCGGACGGGGTCAACACATTGGCAATTGAAGGGCGTAATCGGCTATGGGTTGGCGGGGACTTCAGAACAGCGGGCGGCAATGGCTCAGCGCATATTGCTCTCTGGTCTCCCCCCACGCCCACGCCGACTGACACACCCACGCCCACGCCGACTGACACACCCACGCCCACGCCGACTGATACACCTACGCCCACGCCGACTGATACACCCACGCCTATGCCGACTGACACACCCACGCCCACGCCGACTGATACACCCACGCCCACGCCGACTGATACACCCACGCCCAGCGGCGGTTGTTCGGACGGCCCCAACAACGAACTGGCCAATCCCAGCTTCGAGAGCGGGACTGCGTCGTGGGCCTTCTATACCAACAGCAGCGCCTCGTTCACGGCCACCACAGACGCCTACGAGTGCAGCCAGGCGGGCAAGGTGACGCTCAACAGCAGCGGCTCTAATGTGCAGCTTTATCAAACCGGATTTACATTGCAGGAGGGGCGGAGTTATCGATTCCACTTCGCCGCCAAGGCCGACCACGATCTGAATATGCCGGTCTACGTGCAGAAGCACAGTTCACCTTACACTAACTATGGGTTGAACGTAAGCGCCAACTTGACAACCGATTGGCAGGTCTTCAGCTACGACTTTACGGCCTCCGGGTTCAGCGGAACGACGACGGACACCCGCCTGTATTTCCGGCTGGCGCACAAGACCGGTGCGGTCATCATCGACGCTGTGATCTTGGAGTCGTTGGTTGGCGGCGGTCCCACGCCTACACGTACTGATACGCCCACGCCTACGCCGGCCGATACGTCCACGGCCACGCCGACTGCTACATTGACACCTACACCTACATCGACTGAGACGACTATACCCACAAGCATGCCGACATCTACTGCCATGGTCACCAATACGCCCACGCCTACCAGCGTATTATTGACGACGCCGACAGCGACGCCTACCAGCACACACATTGAGGAGAGACGCCTCCTCTTTTTGCCTCTTATCCGCCGGTGATCGGAGTTCGATGGTCAGCGGGTGACCATGAAAGAGACAGGCGATCCGCTGGCCTACCTGCATTGGGACCACCTGGGTGGCGTGGTGCTGACCACCGTGGGCAGCAGCGCCAACAGCAGCCAGCGCTACGACGCGTTCGGGGCCAAGCGAGGCGGCGGGACCCTGCCCACGGACCACCGTTTCACCGGCCAGAAGCTAGACGAAAGCGGGCTCTACTACATCAACGCCCGCTACTACGACCCGGCGATTGGCCAGTTCGTCTCGCCGGACACGGTGGTGGCGGACCCGGCGAGTTTGTTCGACTACGATCGATATATGTATGCTCGCGGCAATCCGCTCAGGTTTTCTGACCCCACAGGAAATTATAGCGATGAAGTCCTGTTTGCCCACTTCAATTGTCAGGACTGGGCGTGCGTCGAGCGCTACTTCCAGGATGGCGGTGATTATGCGGTGGCGAGCGGCCATTTCGCGCGAATTGATGGCAAAATCGGGCATGGTTCAGAGAATGAACCGACGAAGAAAAAGCACCTTTACAATTGAATGAGGAAAGGCCCCGTCAAAAGGGCAACGCGGACCTGATCATCCTGCGGTTGTCGAGAGATGGTCAGGAAGGCCGATGAAGTTGTAAGAGCGACCGCATCAGAAGCCGAGCATGGTTAGCCAGTCATCGGAATGGGTCTGAATGCCAGCGATCTGGAACGGGCTCTGGCCCCTGCGCTTGCCCCGTTGGAAGACCCGCATGTTGTGCCAAAGGACAAAGAGGTCCAAATAGGCTTGGAGGGTCTCCAGATTCCGAAAGGACTGGCGGTTCTGCAAGAAAGACCTGAGGATGCCGTTGAGACATTCGTTGATGCTATTGGTGTGACCCGCGGCATCGAGAATAGCCATCAAGTCAGAGGCGAGGCGGCCCAGGTCAGGCAGGGTGTCAGTCCAGAGGGAGAGTTCCAGGGCAGCGTCGTCAGCCGCGGTGCGCCATTGAGTATGACCGTTGGTGAGCATCTGCTGGAAACGCCAGTGGCGAGCGACAGTGCGCTGGAATATGTCGGCATCGCTCTCGTCAGGCAGAAACAGAGCCGTGCGGTTCTGCCAGTCGGGCAAGTCGGCGGCGATCCAGGCGAGATAGGTGATCAGTTGCGGCTGGTGGTTACGTACGGTCTTGACAAAGGACTGAATGCGTTTATCAGTCAACTCTTCCATGAGCGTCAGCGTCTCGTTGAGCAACCAGTTGGCCGTTGCGCCATCTCGGATTTCGCCCGCTCGCCAGTCGACTATCTCCAGGGCGTCATAGAGATGGGATAGCAGTTGGGCATAGGCGTCGAATTCTGCAATCGCCTGCTCTTCTTTGACGACCGCCGTCACATAGTGCTCAAATGCCTCTTCATCCCACCTCTTGGCCAGCTTCTTTTCCAGTTCAAAGGCGCCCCTTTGCGTCTCCGCGTCTACTAAGAAACTCACTCCCCCAGTTTCTTTTAGGAGGAATTGAACCGATCAGGTTCAACTGGGGGCTTTGCGTCAAAGAGCGCTCCCTACCAATCCATCTTCTCCGGGTCCGGCGCGCCCATGATGTTATAGCCGCCGTCCACATGCACCACTTCGCCCGTGATCCCCGTGGCCCAGTCGCTGAGGAGGAAGCAGGCCGTGTCGCCCACGTTGGCCTGGGAGACGTTGCCCACGGGCGCGACTTCGCCCACATAGTGCAAGCTCTTGCGGAAGCTCTTGACGCCGGCCGCGGCCAGGGTCTTGATGGGGCCGGCGCTGATGGCGTTGACGCGGATCTTCTGATCGCCCAGGTCCCAGGCCAGGTAGCGGACAGTGGTCTCCAGCGCGGCCTTGGCCACGGCCATGACGTTGTAGCCGGGGGTCACTTTCTCCGCGCCGAAGTAGGTCATGGCCATCATGCTGCCGCCATCTGGCATAATGAGGGCCGCGCGCCGGGCCAGGGCCAGCATGCTGTAGGCGCTGATATCCAGGGCGATGTGGAAGCCCTCGCGCGAGGTGTCGACGAAACGGCCCGTCAGGTCCTCCCGGGGGGCGAAGGCCACCGAGTGGACCAGGAAGTCGATGCTGCCGAAGGTGTCGGCGGCCTTGGCGAAAACGTCATCGATGGCCTGGTCGTTGGAGACGTCACACTCCTCGATGAACGTGCTGCCGATGCTCTCGGCCAGGGGCGTGATCCGCTTCTTGAGGATCTCGCCGGCGTAGCTGAATCCCAGCTCCGCGCCCTGTGCGTGCAAAGCCTGGGCGATCCCCCAGGCGATGGAGTTCTTGTTGGCCACGCCGAAGATCAAACCTTTTTTGCCTTCCATTAACCCCATGGGTTCCTCCTTAACGTTGAAGACAGTCATGTTGTTGATCGAGATTGGAGATTGGAGATTGGAGATTGCCGAAATCTCTGCGATCCCCTCCAATCTCTTAATTTCCAATCTCCCAATTTCTCCATAAGAAAAGGTCTGCACCATGGCGGCGCAGACCTTTTCACTGCTTGTCCGGTAGCATGCCTACAGGCGAATCACCTGAGGTGATGCTACCGGACGCATTCTACTGCTATATTCCATGGGCACCACCTCCTTTCGAATTGGGATAGCGATGTCAGGCTGGGCGAAGTCTGCGTGGGGGACGGGGGCTTTCGCTTAGCTGCCAGCAGTATGACACAGGTTTGGGCGCGTGTCAAGTAAGATTTTTACAATTTAGAATGCTTCCGTTTCCGCCTCCAGCTCGCGGCGGGCCTCTTCGGAACCGGCCAGCAGATCAGGCCAGAGCAGGAAGCTGACCACGCCGATGCCCACGCCCATCCACAGGGTGCTGAAACGGGTGAGGAGTGCGGCCGCGGTGGCTGTGGCCGTGGAGAGGCCGAAGAGGCGCGTGCTCCAGGCCACCATGCTCCCCTCCACGCCGCCCAGCCCGCCCGGCAGGGCGATGACCGCGCCGATGACGGTGCTGATGTTGAAGATGAAGATGGCGATCCCCAGACTCTGCCACCCCGGCGTCACGCCGAAACCGGTCAGGGCCACGTAGTAGGCTGCGCCTACCGCGGACCAGCAGAAAAGGCCGACCAGGATGGCGATGGTCACGTTGCGGGGACGGAAGATGATGTAGCTGCTTTCGTAGAGCGTATGCAGATGTTCGGCGAAATTTTTGATCACCGGGACATGCTCCGCCCGGTCCAGGAACCAGAGGGCCAGAGGGCGGGTCTGGATGACGACGATGAAGGCGGCGAAGACTGCGAAGACGATCACGCCCACCATGCGCGCTGACGTGTTGGGGAAGGCGAAGAGGCCGACCGCAGCCAGCATGACCATGGCCATGGCGTCCAGGATGCGCTCGGCCAGGATGATGGGCGCGGTCTTGCTCATGGGCGCACCGCTCACATTTTTGACCATATAGCTCTTGAGGAATTCGCCGGCCTTGCCCGGCGTCATCACCATCATCATGCCGATGCCGAAGATGCGGGCCGAGTCCTTGCGGCTGATGTCGACGTCGATCACCTGGAGGTACCAGTGCCAGCGCAACATGCGCCCTGTATAGCTGACCAGCGTCAGCCCCATAACCAGCGGCATTAACTTCCAGGGGAAGTCGGCCACGGCCGCGGTCAGTTCCCGCCAGTCGCTCCATAACGCCATTACGATGTAGAGCAGCAGCGCGAAGATCAGTGAATAGATAATTTTTCGTCTAAGGTCTTTACTCATAACGAGCCATTATACCGCCATGGAACGGCCTTTCAAAAAGTGACAGGATGAGGGGGTGACAGGATGACGTCTCCCCCAAGATTGGGGGCCGGGGGGCAGGATGACAGGGTGACAGGATGACGTCTCCCCCAAGATTGGGGGCCGGGGGGCAAGATGACAGGGTGACAGGGTGACAGGATGACGTCTCCCCCAAGATTGGGGGCCGGGGGGCAAGATGACAGGGTGACAGGGTGATAGGATGACGTCTCCCCCAAGATTGGGGGGGGCCGGGGGGCCAAGGTGACCTGGAGCGTCCTGTCATCGACAGATCAACACCGGCTGCCCGAACCGCCTCACCATGGCGCTGACGGTGCTGCCCACCAGCCGTTGCAGCAGAGGCCGGGCGCCGAACCCGCCCATGACCAGCAGGTTGGCGTCGTTGATCGCACCCACCCGGAGGATCTCCTCGACCGCATCGCCGTCCGGGTTGAAAAAGTCCGCAGGGATGATATGGGACGCCAGATAGGAGCGGGTCCGGGCCATGGCTTCCTGGCCTTGCTTGCCCTGCCCCACCACCACCACGCTCAGTTGAGCCGACCAGCGGACCGCCATATACGCGGCCAGGTAGAGGGCTTCGGTGGCTTTGGGGCTGCCGTCATAGGCCAGCAGCACCCGATTCAGGGGAGAATAGGCCTGTTCGGGCACGGCCAGCACCGGGCGCGGGCTGCGCTGGAGGATCTTGCTGAAGTCGCTGCCGGCCCCGGTCTTGGTGACGGGTCCGCTGTGGTTGATCACGCTGAGGGCCAGCAGGTCGGTGAAAGCCGCGCGGCGCACGATCCGTCGCACCACCGAGCCTTCCTCGATGCTGGAGGCGTAGGGAGCGCCCGCGGCCTCGCAGCGCCGTTGGAACTCGGCCTGGGCGACCTGGATCTCTGCGGGGTCGACGCTCTTGCGGTCATTGACCACCCGTAACCCCAGCACCCGGCTTTTTTCCCGTTTGGCGATCAGGAGCGCGTGATCCAAGGTGTTGGTGTCGGCCGGTAGCCCGCGCCCGGCCACCAGGATATCGGCGAAGACGCGTCGTTCGTGGCGGGGATTGCGTCGCTTTTCCCGCCATTCCCCTGTCGGTGGGCCGCTCTCCAGCCCCGCGGCCGGGACCACCGCGTCGTACACTTTGCCGGCGATGCGGTGGATAACGCTTCCCTGCTTGCCTTTGACCGCCACCGCGGCCGCCTGATTCGCTTCGTCTTTCAGGGTCACCTTGTCCATGGGCAGGTCGTTCACCGCGTCGATGGCTTCCACCTGCCAGCCTAGCTCGCGCTCCAGTTCGGCCCGGTAGCGAACGACCAGCGCGTAGAGGTCGGCGTCGGTCAGACGGGGGAAATTGCGGTGCAGCCCCCGTTCGTTGATCAAGTTCACCAGGGGCAGATAGATCTCGTCACACCAGTCGGCTGCGGCTTCCGCGTAGGGGACCGGTTCGCCTCTCTCCTGCTCCATACGCGCGCGGTGGGCGTCGATCTGGTTCAGCAGCACATGGTAGAAACCGCAGATATTCATTTTCAGATCGATGTCTGGGCGCAACGCGTCCAGTTCGGTTTCAGCCAGGAACTCGGCGTAGCGCGCTTTGCAGATGATTTCCTGGGGGTCGTCGCCCGGCTGCAAAGGCGCTTTGGTCTCGATC
This sequence comes from Chloroflexota bacterium, assembly GCA_024277175.1. Classification (GTDB taxonomy): domain Bacteria; phylum Chloroflexota; class Anaerolineae; order Caldilineales; family Caldilineaceae; genus JAJRVT01. The sequence goes on from JAJRVT010000315.1 coordinate 12,841, forward strand.
TCGGTGACGTAGGCCGGAATGGTTTTCATGCCCCGTTGACGGGCGATGCTGACCCGGTGATTGCCATCGTTGACGAAGTAAACGTCCCCCAGTTTGTAGACCAGAATGGGGGAGATGCCTTTCCGATCGATGTGCTTTCGCACCCGCACCCATCGGTCGCCGTCCTCGTCGCTTCTGGGCAAAAAGGTGCGGGTGAAATCCTGGGCTCGCCCCACGCTGCCCACGATCGCGTCCAAGGGGATCTGCTGTAGCCCCCGGTCGGCCTGGCCTGTGGCCCCCACATGGCGACGCACCTCGTTGTAGTCGAGCAGATCGATGGGTCGCCCGGTGATGTTGGCGATGAATTTCTGTAACACGGCCTGTTGGCGGGCCTCGCGAAAGTCGTTTTTCGCCGCTGTAGAACTGTCGATGGCCATGGCTCCTCTTTCAATCGCCTGGTTTCTGTGATGGACCAGTTAGATAGACCGCGGATTGAGCGGATATTCGCGGATTTTTTGTGTCTTCGTAACGATGATCTATTCGCGTTTGTCTGAATCAATACTATTATATCACCCCACCGTTATATCACCCCACTGTGAGAACGCAGTCGGCGCGGGCCGGGCGAGACGACGCTGTTTTTGTATTTTTATCCGCGTCAATCCGCTCGATCCGTTCAATCCGCATTCTATTCGTCTTCTCCCACCGCCTGCTCGACCGGCGGCGGGGCCTGCCGCAGACGCGCGAAATCGGTCCGCAGTTGCGCCAATTCGTCTGCATTCGCCGGCAGATCGCCATACTCGACTCGCATGTAGGCGGTGGTGATGCGCACAAGTTCTTCTTTGCAGCCGGGGAAAGCCTGCTCTAGCACGGGCAGGTATTCGTCCGGTGGCTGGGAGCGGTGGCGCGGGTAGCCGCGCCGTCGGGCCAGCCGGCCCGTGTTGGCGTAGATATTCTCCACCGAGATGGCGGCCAGCAGACGATTGCCCACGCCATAGCGGCGGACCATGTCCGCCCAGTTGCGCAGCCGGTCCAGCCCCCGGCGAAGCAGGTTGCCATCCACCTCCAGCGCCTCGCCTGCGTATTCCTCCGCTTCATCGCTACGCGCGCGTTGGCGGGTGCGGGCGAAGAAAATCCAGATGATCGCCAGGACGACCAGGATCCCGACCAGGACCAGCCCGTAGCGCAACGGCGCGGAGCGGGCCAGCGTTCCACCCAGATCGAACTGGACGACGTTGTTCGACTCCGGAATCTGGATCGGCTCCGGCAGCGTCACGGTGTCGTATACGCCAAGTTTATCGAAAAGGCGACGAAAGAACCGGATCAGTGCATCCATCAGCGGAGCCAATGCCAGGGCCAGCAGCAACAACAGACGGCCGAGAATCAGGCCCAGCAGACGCCAGAGAGGGGAGAACCAGTCCAGAACGGTGCGAAGATTACGGGGCGTATAGATGAGAGCCGCCAGCCAGCCCACGCCCAACGTCACAGCCACAGTGATGATGATCTGGGCCAGGCGCGGCCAGGGCAGGAGCGCGCCGCTGGAATGGTCGGCGGCCAACGCCTTCTCATCCATGCGCGCCAGGGAGACCGCGGTCAATCCAAAGCCGAAAAAGAGCAGAAAGTACAGCAGCGCCACGCCTTCCAATGCCGGCATCCGGTGGGCCAGCAGCCCGCCGCCCAGGATCGCGGCCAGCATACCCATCCGAAAAGAGAGGCCGACGCGGAAAAAAGTGAACTCCCGGTCGGTGTTGGACGCCACCCGAAACCAGATCAAGGCGTTGATCAGGATCAACGCCAGTTCGGGGCGACGTCCCCGAGTGAAGTTGAACATGGCGCCAAATGACCCGCCCAGCCAGCGCAAATCGCCGGGTGCGCTGCGGGGGTAGAGGGCGACGCGCACCATGAGCAGCGACGTGCCCAGGATCAGTAGCGCCATGATCGCCTCGCGCCAGGGGAATTCGACATAAAATCTGTTGAGCAGATCCGCCGCCAGCATGTAGAGGAGCATGGTTCCCAGAAACGCAGCATAGAGGGCCAGGGGGTTCGCGTCCAGCATCCTCGTCAAATTGCGCGCCGCCGCTTCCGCGCCTAGCGCCTGGAGTCGCTCCCCGTTTAGCCCGCCGCTCCAGAAATGGATGAAGAGCAGCATATAGGGCAGTATCCACCCCATCTCCATCCCGGCCAGGGCGATATATAGAGTTCGGTGACGGCGGTTGGTTAGTAGCATAGAACGGCAAAAATTGAAGATTGGTAACTATTCAGGCCGAAGCCGGTTGATAGATAAGACATACAGAACGCAAAGGTAAATCAAACAAATGGCTGCTACTATAGAACAATCATGACAGCACTACTCAGGTATAGCCGCGAGCAGTTAGAGCAACTGGATAAG
>JAJRVT010000316.1 GCA_024277175.1 Chloroflexota bacterium
CACCGAGGTGGAGGCATTGGCGGTGGATGGGCGCGGCGTTGGTTTTGGCCATCTGCTTCGGGGCGGCGAGACCATCCACGTCCACCCGTGGAACGACCGGCCTGCTTCCGATCGGCTGATCCCGCTGCGCCCGCCCCCGCCCCGGCCGCTGCGCTTTGTGATCGACACGCATCTGGGCAAGCTGGCGGCCTACCTGCGCATGCTGGGGTTCGACGCTTGCTATCGCAACGACTACGACGATGCCCGCCTGGCCGCCATCGCCGCGGCCGAGACCCGGGTCCTGCTCACCCGGGACCGGGGTCTGCTCAAGCGCAAGCAGGTGGTCTACGGTTACTGCCCCCGGGAAACCGAGTCCCGGGCCCAGCTTGTCTCCGTGCTGCGGCGCTACCGGCTGGTCGGCGACATTCACCCCTGGCGGCGCTGCGTGCGCTGCAATGGCCTGCTGGTTCCCGTGAACAAAGCCCTCATCCTGGATCGACTGGAACCCAAGACCCGGCTCTACTACGACGAATTCCAGCAATGCCAGTCCTGCGGCCGGATCTACTGGCGGGGGTCCCATTTCGAGCGCATGGAGGCGTTTATCGAGAGGGTGAGGCGGGAGAGCGTGAAGACGTGAAACGTGAGATTACGCTATCCCCCAATCCTCAATCCTCAATCCTCAATCCTCAATCTTCAATCCTCCTCCCCACCCCCAACCTGCACCAGCAGAATCGCGCAAACTTCCAACAAACCGTTGGTGGGCCAGGCGAAACCGGCTGCGAGTTGATCGAAGAGCGCCAGAAGCAACAGGAGAATGGCGGCCACCCGCGCCGTGTGCGCCGGGATCAGCAGCAGGAGACCTAGGATGGTCAGCAGGGTCACGGCCCAGAGGCCCGCGGGCGAGGCGGGCCAGTCGTGGGCGGCCAGATAGGGCCCCCAGGTGGCGAAGTCCGGCGTCTCGTGCCAGAGGATAAGCAGGGCCAGCCCCGCGCCCGCCAGGCGCAGGAGCGGGGGCATCCACACGAAGAGCAGTCGCTTCGCTCTCCGCCGCCAGCGCAGGTAAGCAGCCGAACGCGGGTCGTCCGAATCCGCATTGAGGACGCCGCTGACCACGAGCCAGTCGCGGCCGAAGCTGAGGAGCAACTGCGCGCCGAAGAGGGCCGCGGCCAGGGTAGTCGCGGGCGCGGAGAAGAGGGGCCAGAGGACCATACCCAGGAAGCCCATCTGCAACCCGGCCGCGATCCGCCGCTGGCGGCTGGGCGGCAGGGGATAGATCGGCAGCTCCCTGCGCTCCCGCCACCAGAGCCCGGCCACGAAGAGTTCTCGGGAGAATCCCACCGGCAGGTACCAGAGGGGGAGCCGCCCATGGGCCACGCCCACCGCCACCGCGGCCAGCACGCCCAGGCCGTCCAGGGCCATATCCAGGCGCACGCCCAGTTCGGTGACCTGATCCGTCGCCCTGGCCGCGTAGCCGTCCAGCCCGTCCAGCAGCGCTGCCATCATATAGAGCAGGGCCGGCAGCCACGCGCTCAGCCCTGACAGCGGACCAGTGAACAGAAAGCCGCCCAGGCCGGCGATGAGCAGCCCGCGAACCAAGGTGATGGCGTTGCCGACGCCCAGGGTGGACAACAACGTCTCTTCGCCCGTGCGATGGTTGTGGACTAGCCCCCGCCAGAGCAACCAGAGGGGACGGAGCGCGAAAAGGGACGCGAGCAGAAGCCAGCGCCAGGCCGTAGCGGAATCCAGTTGTACGCGCAAGGGCAAAAATCCGGCCAGGATCCCGGCCGTGTAGAGAAGGGTGACGAGCAGGGCCTGGCGGTGCAGGCGGGAGATATTTTTGCGGGCGGGAGGGGTGTGAATGGTCAATGGCGGATTGTGGATTGTGCATGATCAATAGGCGATGAGCGTTTTGGGGGATGATGTGACCAGGCCAGCGCCAGCACCTGCCGGGTGCGCTCGTCGATTTTGGCCTGTTCGCCCGCTTGCAGTCCACAGACCCAGAGAATTTCACTCGTCCCCTGGTCGATGACCAAGGGCCAGCCGGGGCGCAGGCTGACGGGAATCTTGCGGTCGGTGAAGAAATCGCCCAGCGATTTGTGACGGCCAGCCATGCCCAGGGGGGCGAAGCGAACGCCGGTGGGCAGGCTCCTGGCAGCGGCCAGCGCCGGTCGGCTGATCCGGTTCGCGTCCAGGAACGCGCGCCAAGGCTGTGACCCGCTACGCCAGTCCTCCGGCAGCTCGGATCGGTCCAGGATGCGGGCCGTCAATGTCCAACGGTCATGCTGAATCTCTCCGGGCGCAATGATATCTGTGGTCTCCCAGGTCGGGCCCAGGTGGGGACCGTCTGGCGCGAAGGGCAGTGCATCCGTCCAATGCAGGCTCAGGCGGCGGGGGGCGTCCGCGGTTGCGCCGGCCAGGGTCCAGGCCACATCGCTGATGAGCGGATAGGGCCCCCCGCTGGGTGCGCCCTCGGTCACCGCGGCGCGCAGCGTCTCCACATGGTCGAAGGTGATATCGCGCCGGCCCGGCAGGAGCATGGTTAGGGCCGCACGCAGGACGCCGCGCTGGGTAGCTGGATCCAGCCGGAGGTAATCACTTATATCCAGCACCACCCGCGCCAGCCTGTCGACTGTTCCGGGGATCGCGGGTGGCTTCAGCAGCAATCCCTCCAGCGCGGCTCGATCGAGCCGTTGCAGACGGTCCGCCTCCGCGGCCAGGACCTCAGCCGTGCGCCCCAGTGCGCGGACGACCTGGGGATTGATGGCCTCCAGTTGGGGCAGGATGACATGGCGCAGTCGGTTGCGGACCAGGCCGATGTCCTGGTTGGTGGCGTCCTCTCGCCATTCGAGTCCCTGGGCCGTTAGCCATGCCTGGATCTCGCTCCGCTCCATGTTGAGCAGAGGACGGGCCAGGCGCACCGCGGGAACTGCGGCCGCGCGCGCATCCGCCGGCGTGAAAGCCGCCGTATCCAACTCCATCACCCAATCCATGCCGCCCAGACCGTCCAACCCCGCGCCCCGGATCAGGTGGAGCAGCAGGGTTTCGGCCTGGTCGTCGGCGTGGTGTGCGGTGAGGATGACAGGAACCTGGCCCGGCGGCGTGACGTTCAACGCCATCTGGACAAGGAAGCCATAGCGGGCGTGACGGGCCGCGGCCTCCAGGTTGCCGCCAGCCAAGGCTTCCGGATCCAGGCGTTCACTGTGAAAGGGGAGGCCCAGCGCCCTGGCCTGTCGGGCGACGAAGACGGCGTCCGCTGCCGATTCGGAGCGCAGGCCGTGGTCCAGATGGGCTACATGGAGCCGCCAGTTTGTGGACGGGGTCAACCGCGTCAGGGCGTGGAGCAGGGCCACGCTGTCTGCGCCGCCGCTGACGCCGATTACCAGCGTGCAAGGGTGCTCCCAGTCACCCGCCGGCCAGAGATCATGGCGCGCTCGATTCTCCGCCACCCTGGCCGGCAGGTCCATGGGAGGCGTCAGCTTTTGGTCTGTCTGGTTTTCGGTTCGATTGCTGGCTTGCGCTCTCTTCATTGCCCTGTCCACGCCTGGATTATACCATAGGCCTGGCGGAGCGTCGGCAGATGAGCGGAGCGTTGGGGCGCGCTCTGACTTGGGGGCGCTGGCATGCACCGGGGAGTTCCGAACTCCCCGGCGCGTTCGAAGTAGGGAAATTTCGTCTCCAGTTCAGAATGCATGCGGAGCGTTGACGGCGGTTGCCAGAGTGTGCAGATGGGGGTAGAATGGGGAAGAGGCGGACGACGCCAAACAGCCGCGTTTTCCCTGAATTTCTTTTCCCACCCATGGGCTTGTGTTATAATGTCCTGTAATTTGCCTGCAAAATGGCAAAGGCGACTCTTATGCATGGGAGACGTCTGTCAGTTTATTGAACAGGCTCATTGAAAGTGAGATTGTCTTGAGCCGCCTGTAGGTTGGAATTGGTTGAAATCAATTCGAACTGGACCATTGGATGGAGACGATGAACGCGTGAACAATCCATTTGATTGGTTGTTGGGTCTCTTCTCGTTGGATATTGGGATAGACCTGGGCACGGCGAATACGCTGGTCCACGTAAAAAATAGAGGCATTGTGATCAATGAGCCGTCGGTCGTGGCCATCGACACCTCGTCGCGACGGCGGAATGCGGTCAAGGCCATCGGCAGTGAGGCCAAGGAAATGGTGGGGCGCACGCCAGCCCATATCGTGGCCATCCGCCCCCTGCAGGATGGCGTGATCTCAGACTTCGACGTCACCGAGCAGATGATCCATCATTTCATCGGCAAGGTGCATGGCAGCCGTCCCTTTGGCGCGGCCCGCCCCCGGGTGGTGATCGGCATCCCCTCGGGCGTGACTGAGGTGGAGAAACGCGCGGTGCGCGACGCCGCGGTCAGCGCCGGCGCCCGCGAGGCCGGCCTGGTGGAAGAACCCATGGCCGCGGCCATCGGCGCAGGGCTGCCCGTGACCGAGTCGGTCGGCTCCATGATCGTGGACATCGGCGGCGGCACCACCGAGGTGGCGGTCATTTCCCTGGGCGGCATCGTCGTCTACCGCTCCATTCGCGTGGCTGGCGATGAGATGAACGAGGACATCATCGGCTACGCCCGCCAGAAATATAACCTGCTCATCGGCGAGCGTATGGCCGAGCGCACCAAGATCGAGATCGGCTCGGCCTATCCTATGGAACGGGAGCGCACCATGATCCTGCGCGGGCGCAACCTTGTCACCGGCCTGCCGGAGGCGGTGGAGGTCAGCTCGGTGGAGATCCGGGAGGCCCTCTCCAGTTCAGTGCAGGTGATCATCGACGCGGTCAAGGGCACGCTGGACGAGACGCCGCCTGAATTGGTGGCGGATCTGATGGAATATGGCGTGGTGTTGGCTGGCGGCGGCGCGCTGCTGCAAGGGCTGGCCCAGCGTCTGCAGGACGAGACGCGCATGCATGTCTACGTGGCCGACAACCCCCTGACCGCGGTGGTCATGGGGACGGGGATGATTCTGGAAAAGCCGGAATTCTATCGCGAGACCCTCACCAGCATGCAGCGGAAGAGTACGATTCGGTAGCGCAGATCGCCCCGCGGTCTGCCGGGAGTCTCCGTAGCACCTTACACTTATGCGCAACACCGAAAGACGGCCTCGAACATTGGGGGATGTGGGCATTCGCCTGCTGATCCTCTCCCTGGCGGCCTTGCTGCTCATGGCGCTGCAGCTGACGGGCCGCCTGAAGCCGATCCAGAGCGCAATCACCCAATTGACATCCCCGGCGCAGACCAGCGCCTCTGGCATAGCGGAAAATGTGAACCAGACCTTCTCATTTCTGGCTGAACTGCGCACCCTGCGCCAGCGCGCTGCCGAGCTCGAACAGATCAACGCCAACCTGTTGGTGGAAAATTTCCGCCTGCGCGAGGTGGAGCGAGAGAATCAGCAACTGCGCGAGATGCTCAACTTTGGCGAAACCCGGCCAGGGTTGGAACTGCGAGGTGCGCAGATCGTGGCCCGGGTCATTGGCCAGGAGAGCAACAACTTCCTGGATTACATCATGCTGGACCTGGGGACCCGGCACGGCGTGGCTGTAGGCATGCCGGTGATCACCCCCCAGGGGCTGGTTGGGCGCATCAGCGAGGTCACCAACACTACGTCCAAAGTGTTGTTGATCACCGATCCCAGCAGCGCGGTGAACGCGATCCTGCAGAGCAGCCGGGTCAATGGCGTGGTCCGCGGCGACCCCAGCGGTACGCTGGTCATGGATTACATTCCCCAGGGCGTTCTCTTCAGCGTGGGCGAGATCGTGCTCACCTCCGGGCTGGGCGGCAATTTCCCCAAAGGCATCCCCATCGGCCAGGTGGTGGACATCAAGCAGCGCGATATCGATGTCTTTCAGCGGGCCATCGTCCAGCCCACGGTGGACTTTAGCAGCCTGGAACTGGTGATGGTGGTCACCAACTTCAACCCGCTGGAGATCGGTCCCGAGTTGCAGCCGCCGGCAGAGGCCCCTGCAGAAAGTCCGGCTGAAGGCGAACCGCCGGTGGACCAGGGCCAGACCGCTCCCTCTGGAACCGAAGACGGAGCGCCTGGCGTTATCGTTCAGCCTTTGCCGGGAGAGACGCCCGTAGGCGGCGAACCGGCCGCGGGAGGCCAATAATCATGACGCGCGGGCTACTTTACTACGTGATGATTCCGCTGCTGGCCTTGGCGGCGCTCTTTCAGTCGGCGGTCCTGCCTCGGGTCGAGATCCGGGGCGTCAAGCCGGATCTGGTTCTGTTGCTGGTGCTGATCGGCGTGCTGCTCTACGGCCCGCGCATCAGTCTGCTGTGGGCTTTTGTGGGCGGACTGTTTCTGGACATCTTCAGCGGCGGGCCTATGGGCGTTTCGAGCCTGGCGTTGATGGCGGCGGTGGCGGTCACCGGCGTAGGGCATCACACCCTGTCCCGCTACCATCTGCTGGTTCCCATTGGCGTCGCCATTGTGGGCAGCATCGTCTACGGCGTCACCTATCTGGGGGTGCTGATGGCGCTGGACAGGCTAACCGCCATTTTGAATTGGAACCTGGCACGGCGTGATATTCAGTTCTGGCCCACTGTGGAGGCCGTGCTCACGCCGGCTGTACTTTACAACACGGTCCTGATGATTTTTGCGATTCCGTTGTTGAATCGCGTACCTGAAAGCCAGGAGACGGTCACCACGTTTTAGCAGGCGTGGATGGACGCTAGCAGATGTCTATGTATGATGATCGGGACAATCTCTATATCGGTCCCCCCAAGACGCCGGACAGCGCTACCTGGGTAACGCGCTTTTTTCGCATCGGTCTCCTGTTGGTCTTCGCGCTGTTGATGGGACGGCTCTATCAGCTCCAGATTGTACGCGGCGACGCCTATCGCACCGACGCCGATGACAACCGTTTTCGTCTGGTGGAGTCGCCCGCGCCCCGAGGCGTCATGTACGACCGTACGGGGCAGATTCTGGTGCGCAACCGGCCAAGTTTTGAAATTTCACTGGTGCCGGATGATTTGCCCTTCAACGATCCGGAAACCGAGATCGACGAACAGGCTGCGGAGATCGAGCACGTATTACAGGTGTTGAATGCCGGCCAGGATCCGGACGTGGCCCTTCGCATGGGCGAGTTGATGTTTCGGCGGCTGGGGCGCGCGGATTACGCTAATACAGTGGAGAACGCCGGCGTCGACCTGAATTACGTCTTTGTGCCCGGCCCGGTCGAGACCACGGCTGATGAGGAGGGACAACCCCAGGCCACCACTTCCAGCACCATCCGCATCCCCGATTTGACCCAGCAGTTGCCCATGGAAGGACTGGTCGCGTTGGTCCAGCGCGCGATCGAACTGGGAGGGCAGGGGAGTGCATCGGAGCCGGTGCCGATTCTGGACCTGGTCGACCGCACGCGCGCCTTCGAGATCGTGGAAGAGAGCTACGCCATGCCCAGCGTGCGCGTCAATGAAGTGCCGGTGCGCGAATATATTTACGGCGATCTGTTGAGCCATATCCTGGGCTTCCTGGGACCGATCCCGGCTGCGCTGGAGGACGAATATCGGGCCAACGGTTACACTAACCCCAACGAGCGCGTCGGTCTCAACGGTCTGGAATTTTCTTATCAGACCGAACTGCGGGGGCTGCCGGGCTACAAAAATGTGGAGGTGGATATCCTTGGCCGCGAGATGCGCACTGTGGGCCAGGTGATCGATCCTGTGCCCGGTTCCAACCTGATCCTCAACATCTATAAGCCGCTGCAGGAAGCGATGTATAATGAGTTGGAGAAGGCCATGGAGGAAACGGGGGCTCCCTGGGCGGTGAGCATCGCCATGAACCCCCAAAACGGAGCGATCCTGGGCATGGTCAGCTTGCCTTCCTACGATAACAATATTTTCGCTGAGCGCATCAATGAAGATTATCTGGCCCTGGAGGCCGATAAGCGCCGTCCGCTGATCAACTACGCCATCGGCGGCCTTTACCCGCCCGGCTCGACCTTCAAGCTGGTGACGTCCGCTGCCGCGCTGGAAGATGACGTCATCGGTGAAAGCACCATCATCCGGGACGATGGGCCGATTTATCTGCCCAATAAATTTTTCCCGGACGATCCGGAGCAAGCCCAGGAATTTGTGAGTTGGAATCACGCTCTGGGTATCGTCCACGGCCCGCTCAACGTGGTCCAGGCGCTTGCGCTCTCCAACGATATTTTCTTTTACTGGCTGGGCGGCGGCTATCCTCCAGCCGAGTTCAAGGGATTGGGGCAAAAGGAGCTTTCCCGCTGGGCCGAACTTTTTGGCTATGGCGACCCCACAGGCATCGATCTGCCGGGCGAGGTGGGCGCGATCGTGCCCGATGATCAGTGGAAGCGTCAACTTTACGCCGAGAGTTGGACCACCGGTGACAGCTATAACATGGCCATCGGCCAGGGGTATCTGCTCTCTACACCCCTCCAGGTGCTGGTGAGCGCGGCGACCGTGGCCAATGGCGGTACGGTCTACGAACCCCAGGTGGTGCGCCAGGTTGTGGACGCCAACGGCGGGTTGCAGCGAGATTTCGAACCCAGGATCCGGCGCGAGCTGCCCCTGGATGACGGCATAATCGACATTGTGCGCGAGGGCATGTGGGCTGCGGTCAACAGTGAGATCGGTACGGCCGCCGGCGCCCAGGTGCCCGGGGTCACCGTCGCCGGCAAGACGGGCACCGCCGAGTTCTGCGAATACATACCAGAACTGGAAGATTGCCGTCGCGATGAGGAGGGCAACCTGCCGACCCATGCCTGGTTCGTCGGGTTCGCGCCCTATGAAGACCCGGAAATCGCCGTCGTCACTTTTCTCTATGATGGCGGCGAAGGCTCTGCGGTCGCGGTTCCGGTGACCCAAAAGATTTTAGCCGCCTACTTCAACGATATCGCCCCGCGCACAGAGGAGACGACGCCCTGATGCGCACTGCTGTGAATCCAGAGAGGATTTGACGTTATGCACCCTGACGACAGGGAAAATCGGCAACTGAGTGAGCGGCAATTGCAACCCAATACGCCCCGCTCCCGCGATGGCGTCCACAATGATGGTCATGACGATTGGCGTGAGGAGTTGCCAAAAGATCGACAAGATGATAGTTTCTTGTATACAAGGGTGGCTACGTTGCTGGATGACGTCACCGAGTTGGATGATGGCGCCGACGGAGACGTCGTCGTCGATTCTGTTCTTCCCGTCAATATGGACGAGAATGGGGACGCGATGGCTGCGCCGAATCCATATTTTTCTGAATCAAATCGACCGGAAACATCGGGGGCGCAGACGCCTGATTCCTCTCCGGCCGGCGGCGCCTCTTCTGGGCCGGAGCGCAGTGACGAAGCCGGACTAAGCGCGATTCGCATCCGGGGACGAACCGAGGGCGTTTCCATCGAAATCGGCGACGGCCTCTGGGACGCGCTGATGATCCAGCTTGACGCCCGTCTGGAGGAGGCCGCCGGCTTCTTCCGCGGCGGTCAGGTCGTCCTGGATGTGGGCGCGCGCGGGCTGTCTATCGAGGAGTTGCACCAGGCGCGCAGCGTTCTCACCCTCTTTGGACTGAATCCCGGCATGTTACGGACCACTTCTCCCCTCACCTTTGAGTCGGCGCTGGCCTCGGGGATGGCCGTCACCCTGGACGAGGGGCCGGATGGCGAACAGATCACGGCCCAGCCCGCGGAGTCGAACCAGGACTTCCACAGCCACTATGTCTACCGGGGCAACCTGCGCTCCGGTCAACTGTTGCAGCGGGATGAGAGTATTCTGGTGATTGGCGATGTCAATCCAGGCGCGCAACTGGCCAGCAATGGCGATATTTTGGTCTGGGGACGTCTGCGCGGGGTGGCGCACGCCGGCGCGGCTGGCGCCGAAGACGCGGTGATCGGCGCCCTTCTCTTCGAGCCGACCCAGTTGCGCATCGGCAACCTGATCGCCATCTCCCCCGATAAGAAGCCGAAAACAGGGCGATCGTCCAAGTCGCAGACGCCGCCGCCAGCCCGCATCGCTTATGTGGTGGACAACCGCATCCTGGTGGCGGATTGGAACGAAGCCCGTCGCGGTGGTAAACTGGTCCTGCGCCGTTAATTCAATCTACAATCAACCCCATTTCAGCGCTGCGAACGCGCTGACGGAGATTTTTTCAGATGGCCGGCACCATCATCACAGCCACGTCCGGCAAGGGAGGCGTGGGTAAGACGACCACCGTCGCCAATATTGCAGTCGCCCTGGCCCTGCTTGGCAAGCGCGTTGTAACGGTGGATGCGGATATCGGCCTGCGCAACCTGGACCTGGTGTTGGGGCTGGAAAATCGTATAATCTATGATCTGGTGGATGTAGCCGAAGGGCGCGTCCGGCTGCGTCAGGCCCTGGTGCCGGACACGCGGGTAGGGTCGTTGTTCCTGCTGGCCGCCGCCCAGACCCGGGACAAATCCGACGTCTCCCCTGAACAGATGATGGACATCTGTCGGCAACTGCGGGAAATGGCTGATTATGTGCTGATCGATTCGCCTGCAGGCATCGAGCACGGCTTTCAAAACGCCATCGCACCGGCGGATGAGGTCATGATCGTGACCACGTCTGATGTGAGCGCGTTGCGCGACGCCGACAAGGTCATCTATTTACTGGAGCGGGATTGGCGTCGCCAGCCTGGCCTGGTGCTCAACCGCTATAACCCTCGCCTGGTGCGCAATGGCTCCATGCGCGACGTGGATGACGTGCTCGACATCCTCGCCATCGATCTGTTGGGGGTCGTGCCGGAAGATGAGCAGATCGTCGTCACCACCGATCGGGGGGAACCGGCGGTGTTGAATAAGCGTCTTCGCACGCGTCAGGCGTACCTCAACATTGCACACCGCATCACCGGCAACAACGTCCCCCTGATGCGTTTCGAGAAACCTGGATTTTGGCAGCGACTTTTCGGTCGGTAATGAACGTCTATGGGTGAACCACACAAATGGCGCAATTTTGATTGGCCGCTCATGCTCGCGGTGCTGACGCTGATTGGCATCGGCATTGCCATGATCTACAGTGCGACCGTTACCACCATCGACTTGAGCGATTATTGGTTGCGCCAATTGGTTTTTGTCGGTCTGGGGGTCGTCGTGCTCATTGCGGCGACCTTTTTCGATTACCATTATTTTCAAATTCTGGCCATCCCTATCTTCCTCCTCTTCACCGGCTCGTTGGTCGCCGTCCTTCTCTTTGGCGTCAACCAGGGTGGTTCTGTGCGCTGGATCAGCGTTGGCGGCGTTCTGGTCCAGCCCACCGAAGCCGGTAAATTTCTGGTCATCATCTATTTGGCCTGGTATCTGAGTTGGTTCCACAACGAGATGGGGCGTCTACCCTATCTGCTGGGTGCGCTGGCGCTGCTGCTGGCGCCGCTGGTTCTGGTCTATCTGGAGCCTGACCTGGGCATGACGGTGACCTTCGCCTTTATCGGCGGCGTGCTGATCCTGGCGGGGGGCGTGCGATTGTGGCAGATTGGGTTGATGGCGTTCGGCGCGTTGCTGACATTGCCCTTTCTGTGGGGCGCGCTCCAGGGCTACATGGTGGAGCGCATTCAGGTCTTCCTCAATCCTCAGGACAACCCGGGCGCGGCCTTCAACGTCAACCAAGCCCTGATCGCGGTCGGCTCCGGCGGCTGGCTGGGACGGGGCTGGGGCTATGGCAGCCAGAACCAACTCCACTTTCTGCGGGTGCGTCACACTGACTTCATCTTCAGCGTGATCGCGGAGGAGTTGGGCTTGATTGGCGCGACGATTGTGATCGGATTGCTGCTTTTTGTGGTCTGGCGTCTGTTACGCATCGCTGACCACGCCCAGGATCACTTTGGCCGTCTGATCGCTCTGGGCGTAGCCGCGCTGATCTTTTTCCAGGCGTTGATCAACGTGAGTATGAATCTGAGCCTGGCGCCCGTCACCGGCTTGACCCTGCCTTTTGTGAGCTACGGCGGCAGTTCACTGATCTCCATGATGTTCGCCATCGGTCTGGCCGAGAGCGTGGCCATTCACCAGGGGCGGACGGAATTTTAGGTCGAACGTGAAACGTGAGGCGTGGCGAGGGCGACAGGGAGATCGCCGCGAGAATCCAAACGCTTCACGTTTCACGTTTCACCCGTCACGCCTCGAGCGCGGCGTCCATGGTGATCTCGGCGTTCAACAACTGTGAAACCGGGCAGCCGATTTTGGCGTTGTTGGCCGCTGTCTCGAACGCTTCCTGATCCGCGCCGGGGATTTTGGCGGTTACATCCAGATGCACTTTGGTGATCCTGAAGCCTGCATCCGTTTTTTCGAGGGTTACGGTGGCGGTTGTGCGGATGCTCTCAGCGGTGAATCCCGCCTCTTCCAGTTGGCCGGACAGCGCCATGGAGAAACAGCCCGCATGCGCGGCCGCGATTAATTCTTCGGGGTTGGTGCCCTTGCCGTTCTCGAAGCGGGTGCTGAACGAATACTGGTTCTCCGAAAGAACCCCGCTTGCGGTCGAGACCGTTCCCCGTCCATCGCGCAGACCGCCCATCCAAACTGCTGATCCTTTGCGTTTCATACTTTTCCTCCTGTGAGTGACAGTTGCTTTTGAACCGATGTATTGCACCGGCATTATAACATAATCGCCCCGGCCATCTGTAAGACTGCTCCAAAAAACGTTTCTCCCCAGGCCGGCGCATTCACTCCGCGGGGACTACGCCCTTGTCACAGGTGACTGTACGTCGCGTAACAGCAAAAAATCCGACGCCATGGTCCAGAGTGGGTTATGTCTGTTCTCGAAACGGGATAACCGCTCCTATCCGCATCTTGTCAAGGAGCGAAAAACATGCCATAATTTCCGGCTGTAATATCAACGCTTGGGCACGGTTTGGCAACGCTGGGCTGTTGGTGAGTGGAGGCTGATCCCGGGGCGAAATAGTGGAACCGCGATGGGGCGTGGTTGCGTTGACTGTCTGTTCGTGTCGAGCAGATTGTCGGAGAACTGAATGGATTGTCCCAAAAAACAATTTTGAAGCATAAGAGGTGACTGCAATGAAACGAAATTCCCGACTTATGATGGTGATCATTGGCTTTGCGCTTGCCCTGTTGGTGGCTGGCTGTCAGCCGCTCCCCATGCCGGAAGGGGGCGCAATGCCTGCAAATGATGAGGCGTCCGCGGCTGCCGAAGCGAACATGAACGAAGGCGACGGTGGGGCGATGGGCGTGATTACAACGCGTTCCCTGCGCGTGCGCGCCGAGCCTAACGGCGACGCCGAAGTCATCACCGGTGTGCGCGAAGGCGAGACCTACAAGGTCATGGCTATCAGCGATGATGGCGAATGGGTGCAGTTGGCCATTGCCAGAGCGCCCGGCGGCAATGGCTGGGTTTCCGCCAACTTCGTCTCCGTCAACGGTGAGCTCAGCGGCGGCGGCGAGAGTGAGGCCGGGGACGCCGGTCAGGCCGCTGGCGACGCAACGGACGGCGAGGGTTCAGCCATGGTTGAGATCCCGGAAGCGGGCATGGCATTGATTTTCACCGATGGCACCCGTCTGCGCGTGCGTGCGGAACCGAGCGCCGATGCCGAAATCGTCGGCTACGTCTATAACGGCGAGATCTACCCTGTGGTGGGGCTGAACGATGACGAAACCTGGGTGCAGATCGAGGGGGCGGCCGACAGCGACAATCCCGACGGCGGCTGGGTCGCGGCCGAGTTCGTGGTCATCGGCCAGTAAACCCGCGCCAACATCTTGATCGATCATGGACCGGCCGCCGGTGTAGGCGGTCGGTCTTTTTCGTGGAGGAGGAAAATTGAGGATTAAAGATTGGTTGGCGAGATAGTCACCGCTTTCCCGGGATCCTCTCATGCCCAATCTTTAATCCTCAATCTTCAATTTTGCACCATGACCCGCCAACCACCACCCGCCAACTACATACCACGCTCCCGGCTCGCGTTGATGGCGGGGTTGCACGCGGTCGCGCTGACCGTGTGGGGGCTGCATCTCTACGCGCGCACCCTGCCCCCCACGGCCGTGCCCATTCCGGAACCCGGGGAGGCCGAAGCCCGCTGGTGGGGCGTCTGGCCCGCGACCTACGCGCCCGACTGGGTCATCTGGCTGGGAACCGCCGCCCTCCTGGCCGCCATCATCATCGCCTGGGTGTGGATTTATCGCGGCGCAGGAGTGTCCGAGGAAACGCGGCCAACCCCGCACCCCAATTTTCAATCTTCAATCTTCAATTTTGAATCCTCAATCCTCAATTTTCTCACCTTCCTGCTCTTCATCGCCTTCTTCCTCTTCCCCATCGTCCACACCCGCTGGGGAGACGCCTACATGCTGACCCGCGGCATCGCCTGGCCCGACCCCGCGCTGCGGCTGGTCTACTCGTGGCAGGCTCCCCTGGACGTGCTGCTCCACGCCCAGTTCTGGCGCGTCGTCGGCGAACCCCGGGGCTGGGAGACCGCGACGCCCGTCTATCGCATCCTCAGCCCCCTGGCCGGCGGGATTTACCTGCTGGTCGTCCTGGCCCTGAGCCGGGAGCGCAGACTGGCCCCGGGCTGGCTGACCTACGGCCTCCTGGTCACCCTGGGGCTGATCCAGCTTTTCTTCGGCTATGTGGAGAACTACAGCTTTGCGGCCGCGGGCGTGCTGGCCTATCTCTGGCTGGGGTTGGGCGTGCTCCGGGACAAGCGCCCCCTCTGGCTGGCCGCCACCGTCCTGGCCGTGACCAACGCCACCCATCCCAGCACGGTCGTCCTTGCGCCCAGCCTGCTCTACCTGGGTTGGGTGGTCTATCGCGCCCAGCGGATTGAAAACCAGGGAAACAAAAGCCGGACCGCGGTCGTCTTCCAGGTTGTCCTGCAGATCGGCCTGCCCATGCTGCTGGTGGCCGGCGGCGTGATCGCGATCATGACGGCTGGCGGGCACGGCGTGCAGGCCATGTTCACCAGCGACCGGCCCGGTGGCGGTGATGCGCGATGGTTCGTCCCCCTCTTCGCCACCACCACCCGCTGGGAGCAGTACGTCATGTTCAGTTGGGCCCACCTGCGCGATTTTCTCAACGAGCAGATGTTGGTCGCGCCGGTGGTGGGAGGGAGTTTGATTGTGGTGGGAATTTATTACTCAGGATTGAAGATTAAAGATTGGTCAGCGGGAACGGCGGCTTCCCCTGCATCTCAAACGTCCCGCAATCCAATCTTCAATCTTCAATCTTCAATTTTGATTTTTCTTTCAATCGCCACCGCCGCCTACCTCCTCTTCACCTGGGTCTGGAACCCGGACTACGGCGGCCAGCGGGATTGGGACCTGTTCAGCCTGGCAGCGCTGCCCATGACCCTGCTGCTGATCGCGCTGCTGCCCCGGGCGCTGAGCCGGCGAGGACGTCTGCTGGCGGGCGCGGCGGTTCCGCTGATCCTGGTCCAGGGCATGCACACGGCGTTCTGGATCTTCCAGAACACGCGCCCCTGGGAGTGGCCCAAGTAGGATGATTGAAGGAACGCGGATTTTATCGGATATAAGCGGATGTACACGGATTTTTCCAGAAAAATCCGTGTACATCTGTTTCAATCAGCGTGAATCCGCGTTCCACCTGTACGTCTCGACGAAAAACGTGCAGAAATGATGCGAACGGTGATGAATGGATCCATACGACCTGATTGAGCAGGACCCGCAGACGGGCGGGCCGCGCCGAACCCAATCGCCCCTGCTGCGCGGGCTGCTGGCCGGCGCGGCGACCTTTGCGATCCTGGCCCTCTTCGGCGTGGGCATCCTGCTCATCGGCTATGCGGCCATCGCCAGCCGCCTACCCTCGCCCGGCGACTTGACCAGCCGGGCCAGCTCGTTCCAGAGCACCCGCATCTATGACCGCAACGGCGTCCTGCTCAACGAGACCTTCGACCCCGACGCCGGCCGCCGCACCGCTGTCAAGTTGGCGCGCATGTCGCCCTACCTTATTCAGGCCACCATCGCCACCGAGGATGCCAATTTTTATCGTCACCAGGGCGTCGATCCGGTGGCCCTGGGCCGGGCCGTCTACTACGCCGTGCAGGAGGGCGACGTGGTCTCCGGCGCATCCACCATCCCTCAGCAGTTGGTGAAGATGGTCTTCCTCTCGCCGGAGCAGACCCTCACCCGCAAGATCAAGGAGGCCATCCTCTCTGCCGAGATCAGCCGCCGTTACAGCAAGGAGCAGATCCTGGAGATCTACCTGAACGAGCTCTACTACGGCAACTTCGCCTATGGGGCTGACGCCGCAGCCGAGACCTACTTCGGCAAGGACGTGACCGATCTCTCCCTGGCCGAGGCCGCGCTACTGGCCGGCCTGCCCCAACTTCCCGCGTATTACGACCCCTACATTCACCCGGAGCGGGCCAAGGAGCGCCAGGGCGTGGTCCTGGGCCTCATGGTGGAGCAGGGCATGATCACCCAGGCCGAGGCCGACGCGGCCTGGCTGGAGCCGCTGGTCTACACGCCGGTGGAGTTCGAGCTGAACGCGCCCCATTTCACCCTCTACGTCCGTCAGCAACTGGAGGCGCTGCTGGGACCGGAGGCCCTCTACCAGAGTGGGCTGGAGGTCATCACCAGCCTGGATTCGGACCTCCAGGACGCGGCCCAGCGCATGGTGAGCGAGCACGTGGCCTCCCTGGCCGACCGCAACGTCTCCAACGGCGCGCTGGTGGCCATGAACCCGACCACCGGCGAGTTGCTGGCCCTGGTGGGCAGCGCGGACTTCGACAACGTGGAGATCGACGGCCAGGTCAACATGGCCCTGGCCCCCCGCCAGCCGGGCAGCTCCACCAAGCCCTTCGTCTACCTGACCGCGTTCGAGCAGCCCGACAAGCCGCCGGCCGAGCGCTGGACGCCGGGGACCCTGGTGGCCGACATCGAGGAGGCCTTCCCGGATGGAGCCAACCCGCCCTATGTGCCCAAGAACTATGACGGCAAGGAGCACGGCATGGTCACCGTGCGCCGGGCATTGGGTTCCAGCTACAACATCCCGGCCGTGCGCGCGCTGGAGACGGTGGGCGTCCAGACCTATGTGGAGCGCATGCGCCAACTGGGGGTCACCACCCTGGACCGGGCCGACTACGGCCTGAGCCTGAGCCTGGGCGCGGGGGAGATCCCCCTGATCGAGCTGACGGACGCGTTCGCGGCCCTGGCCAACCAGGGCGTGCGCATCCCGCCCCAGTCCATCCTGGAGATCAAGGACAACGCCGGCAACGTCCTCTGCAAGCTGGGCACAGACCGGCCCTGCCAGGCCGGGGCCAATGGCGAGCCGGTCATCGACCCGGTGGACGCGTTCCTGATCAGCGACATGCTCTCCGACAATGAGGCGCGCACGCCCGCGTTCGGCCCCAACTCCGTGCTCAAGCTGGATCGGCCCGCGGCCGTCAAAACGGGCACCACCAATGACATCCGCGACAATCTGACCGTGGGCTACACACCCCAACTGGTCACGGGCGTGTGGGTGGGCAACGCCGACAACTCGCCCATGCGCGACGTCTCCGGCGTCACCGGCGCGGGGCCGATCTGGAATCAGTTCATGCGTTACGCGCTGGCCGACCAGCCGGCCGTCCCTTTCACGCCGCCCCAGGGCGTACGCGTTTACGAAGTCTGCGCCGACACCGGGACCCTGCCCTCGGAGGCCTGCCCCGAACGTCGCCAGCATTTCTACGCCGCGGACCGCCCGCCCCTGCCTCCGTCCCAGGACCTGTGGCAGTTTGTGCGCCTGGACCGAACTACGGGGCGGCTGGCCACCGAGTACACGCCGCCTGAAGCCATCGAGGAGAAGCGCTTCAAGATCTATCCGCCTGAATATCGCCAGTGGGCCGAGGAGAACGGTATCCGCCAGCCGCCCCTGGAGGACGGCGTGGCCGGCGGCGTGGAGCTGGCCATCATCCAGCCGGTGGAGGGGCAGGTGGTGCAGGGCGTGGTGGACGTCTTCGGCACGGCCAACGCGTCTGATTTCGCCTCTTATGAGCTGCAATATGGCATCAGCCATGATCCAGGCGCGTTCAGCCCGCCCATCGCCGGGCCGTACGGCTCGCCGGTGATCAACGGCATGCTGGGCCGGTGGGATGTGCGCGGGCTGGAGAACGGTCCCCATACCCTGCGCTTGCTGGTGCGGGACCGGAGCGGAGGCGTCTATGAGACCCGGGTGCGGCTGACGGTGGAGAACCCGCCTGCGACCGCGACGCCCACCTGGACGCCCTTGCCCACCCTGGAGCCGACCGCGACCTGGACGCCGTTGCCCGCGCTGCCGCCCACGGCCACGTGGACGCCCCTTCCGACATTGCCGCCGGTCCCGCCGACGCTCGCGCCCACGGCGCTACCGACGCTGCCGTCGCCGACCGCCACGGAGCCGCCTGCGCCCACCGCGACGGACGTCCCGCCTGCGCCCACGGAGCCGCCAGTTGAAACGCCTACAGCCGAACCACCCACGCCCCTGCCCACCCTGGAGCCAACCGCGACCGACGTCATCCCGCCCACGGTGGGTCCCACCGACGTCCCGACCGCCGAACCTACGGTCGCGCCCACGGCCACCATCACCGGCTCCGGCGTGATCACGGGGACGGGCGTCGTCACGCCATGAAGGCCCGCTCATAGTGTGGGCTTTAGCCTAGCCTATATCCCGGCGGGCTAGGCGCTAAAGCGCTCACGATGAATCCGTTCAATCCGCGTTCTATCCTTTCCCTTTTTGTTCGATCCTCGCCCCATAAAAATCGCTTGCGCAACCATGATCGATGGTGTATATTGTGTATGTCTTTGTGTCACATAAATACACTTGAGGAAGCGCACAAACGACGTGATTTTTCACAAAATGGGTGAACCCGCCATGGAAGCCGATCCCTCTGCCCCCTCTGCCGTGCATGCGGCGCAAGAGTTGCTCTCCACCTTGGCCCCGGAGCCGTCGTCGTCGCCATTCTACGCCGGCGGGGGCGATCCTGTGGTCGCGGGCCGCGCGGTCGCGCGCATTCTGGCCGACTGGGGCGCGGATGACGCGCTTCAGGCCGCTGGTTTTCTCCATGCCCTGGCCTGCGAGCCGGGTGACGACGTCCAGGGGTTGGACCAGGCGGTGGCGGATCGGTGCGGTCAGCAGACGGCCCGGCTGCTGCGATCGTATCGTCGCTTTTGTCTGGATAGCCCCTTCTGCGTCTCTTCTGAGGGGCAGGCCCGATCCCGCCGCTCAAAATCACGAGGAGCCGCCGGAACCGGCGAGATCCGGCGGGGTGACCCGCTGGTCCTGCAACGCACCCTGGCCTATTGTCAGGCCTATCGCGATCTGGACGGCGCGTTTCTCTACGCCGCGGTCCTGTGGCGGCGGTTCGAGTTGGCGTCGGCCCCCCAGCCCCCAATCCTGGGGGAGTCTGTCGGCTCCTCATCCGAGACGGGGAAGCCGGGGGATCGCGCGGCGAATGCCGGCGAGCCAGGCATGGCCTCCCCCCAAATTGGGGGGCCGGGGGGGCGGACGTCGGCCCTTGGTTCTTCGGCCCCCCAGCCCCCAATCCTGGGGGAGCCTGTCGGCCCCTCATCCGAGACGGGGAAGCCGGGGGATCGCGTCTCGAATGCCGGCGAGCCAGGCATGGCCTC
>JAJRVT010000020.1 GCA_024277175.1 Chloroflexota bacterium
GCGGGTCGGCCACGATCAAGGTCGCGCCGTTGGCCAGCGCTTTCTTGAGCCGGGTGGCCGCGACCGGGTGGGCCTCGGTCATGTTGGTGCCGATGGCGAAGATGACATCCGGCTTCTCCATGTCCTTCAGTGGGTTGGACATGGCGCCGCGCCCGATTGTTGCCGCCAGACCGGCGACTGTGGGGGCGTGTCAAGCACGGCTACAGTTATCGATGTTATGGGTCCCGAAGCCCACGCGCATGAACTTGCCCATGAGGTAATCGGCCTCGTTGGGCGTGCGACCGGAGGCCACGCCGTAGACGCTGTGACGTCCATACTGCTCGACCGCGCGCAGGAAGCCCCTCGCGGCCACGTCCAGGGCCTCGTCCCAGCTTGCGGGGTGAAGCTCGCCGTCCGCGCGCCGCACCAGGGGTTGCGTCAGCCTGTCCGGGTGCTGGACGTAGTCATAGGCGAACTGGCCCTTGACGCAGAGCGCACCCTCATTCGCGGGGCCGTCCATGGCCGGCTGGATGGCGACGATGCGATTGCCCTTGGTCAGCACATCCACAGAGCAGCCCACGCCGCAATAGCCGCAGATGGTGCGGGTCTTTTCGATGCCGGGAATGGTGTGATTCATGGTCTTGTCTCCTTTTTGGAAAGAGATTGAGGAGATTGGAGAGATTGGAGATTGGACGCTTCGCCCAATCTCTTCAATCTCCCCAATCTCCAATCTCTTCAATTTCTCCAATCAATCCGCCGCGATCATCTCCATCTCCGCAAACCGCAACGCCTTCCTGTCCGCCAGCGCGCCCGTGGGACAGGTCTGGATGCATTGGCCGCAGAAGGTGCAGGCCGAATCCCGGAGCAGGCCGTCGAACTCGGTTGCGATCCGGGTGTGGAAGCCTCGGTTCAGAATGCTGATGGCGTAGTCCCCCTCCTGCTCGGCGCAGACGCGCACGCAGCGATAGCAGGAGATGCAGAGATCATAGTCGCGCAGGATGAAGGGATTGTCGTCCTCTATCTTGCTACGGCCGGAATGCTCACCGGCGAAACGCCCCGTGTGCGCGTCGTAGGCGTCGACCAGCGTGGCCAACTCCTGGGAGGCGTAGCCCCGCAGCGGGTCCACCTCCAGGGCGGGGTTCTCGGACGCGATCAGTTCCAGCAGGGTCTTGCGGTGCTTCTCGATGCGTTCGCTGGTGGTGGACACGTTGCTGCCGGCCGCGGCCACGGTGGTGCAGGAGGCCACGGGCGTGCGCGCGCCCTCCACTTCGACCACGCACATGCGACAGGCCCCGAAGGCCGCCAGTCGCGGGTCGTAACAGAGGGTCGGAATGGCCTTCCCGTGGCGCGTGGCCACCTCGTAGAGGGTCTCGCCCTCGTGGAAGGTCACCGGCTTGCCATCCAGGGTCAGGGTCAGGGTGACAGATGATTGTTCGCTCATGGAGATGATCTCCTCGTATCATTTGGGTGTGTCGCGACCGCATTCCGGGATTCGGCCAGACTATGTCCCGCTGCGGCGCATTTTTGGCCGAATCCCGGAATGCTTTCATTCGTTTGTTTTGGCCGCACCCGTATCATTTACAGGGCAATCAACGCGACCGCCGCCAATGCAGCGATGACGCCGATAACTTGTAGCCATGTCAGGCGTTCACCCAGAAAAAACCGGGCCAGGAAAACCGTCGAGCCGGGATAGAGCGACGCCAGCACCGCGGCCACATCCATCCGGCCCGTTTGGGCGGACAGGGCGAAAAAGAGACTGCCGCCGGCGTCGGTCAGACCGGCCAGGGCCGTCAGCCCCCACGCTTCCCGTCGCGGCGCTATGGGACGACGGGTCATCAAGAGAAACGCCAGCAGGAACAACCCCGCCGCCAAACGGGCCACGGATAAGGTCCAGTAGACGTTGTCGCTGCTGGCCCGCGCGATCAGGACAAAATAGAAGCCGAAACCGGTCCCGGCGATCAACGCCAGTGCGAGTTCGCGTGGGGCGGCGCGAAATTCGCCCGTCCCGGCCAGAAGCCAGACCGCCAGCAGCGCCACGCCAAAGCCGGCCATCCGGGTCGAAGACGGCCACTCCTCCGTCACCAGAGCGACGAGGATAGGCACCATGCCGCCCACAATCGCCGACAGTGGCGCAATAACGCCCATTCGTCCGGACGCCAAGCCCTGGTACAGAGCGCCCAGCCCAATCACGCCAGCAACGCCTCCCGCCACGGCAAAGGCCAGGCCCTGCACTGTGGGCGCAGGTTCGTTGGTGAACAACGCCAGACCGATCAGCACCGTCGCGCCGACGAACTGGACCGCCATGACTACGCTGAAACCCGGGCTGCGTTTGGTGGCCACGCCGCCGCAAAAATCCGCCGTTCCCCAGGAGAGGGCGGAGATCAGGCCCAGCAGGACCGACAACGGCGCAAGCGCCTGAATCGTCGCCATCCGCGCTCAGGTCGCCGTTCCGAATCCCGCATCATAGCGCTGGTGCAGGCCCTCATCCACGATCCGATGCAGGCGCGTCATGGTCTGCCAGACGTCTTCGAAGGACGTATAGATGGGCGCAACGCCGATGCGGATGTTGTCCGGCTTGCGGAAGTCGGGCAGCACGCGCATGTCGTTGATCAGCGCCTGGGCGATGCGCCAGCCGTCCGGATGGCCCACGGATACGTGGGATCCTCGCCGCTCCGCGTCCCGGGGCGAGTTGAGCGTGAAGCCCACCGGCTCCAGTAGCCGCTCCCACAGGTGGATGAGATATTCGGTTTGCTGCACGGACTTGGCCCGCAGCCTGTCCATGCCCGCCTCCAGCAGCAGGTCCACGCCCGGCTCGATGGCGGCGATGGAGAGCACGGGTGGCGTGCCGGTCAGGAAATGCTGCAAGCCTGGAGCCGGTTCATACGTCAGGCCGAAATCGAAGAGATCCCGCTGCCCCATCCAGCCGCGGATGGGATTCTGTAACGTCTCCTGCAACGCCTCCTTCACAAAGAGAAAGGCCGGCGATCCCGGTCCGCCGTTGAGATATTTGTAGGTGCAGCCCACGGCCAGGTCGGCGTTGGCCCCGTTCAGGTCCACGGGCACGGAACCGGCCGCGTGGCTCAGGTCCCAGAGCATGAGCGCGCCGGCATCATGGGCCAGGCGGGTGATGGCGTCCATGTCATAGCGGTACGCGCTCTTGAAGACCGTATGGGTCAGGGCCACCAGCGCGGTGTCGTCATCGATAGCCCCGGCCAGCGCATCCACCGGCCCGTGGACGCCATCCGGCGAGGGCAGGACCACCAACTCGCAGGGCCGGCCCGCCCGCTCGCAGACGCCCTGCAACACGTACAGATCCGACGGAAAGTTGAGATCGTCGGTGACGATCTTGTGGCGGTCCGGACGGGCCTGGAGCGCGGCCGTGGCCAGCTTGAACAGGTTCACCGACGTCGCGTCCGAGATCAGCACCTCGTCGGCCTGTGCGCCGATGAGGCGGGCGATCTTGCCGCCTACCCGGCCGGCCAACGCCATCCAGCCCTCGTTCCAGCCGTGGATCAGCCGCTCGCCCCACTGTCGCTGCACGACATCGTCCAGGTGCGGAGCCGTGGCCTTTGGCAGCCGTCCCAGCGAGTTCCCGTCCATGTAGATCAGGTCCGGGTCGGCGAAGACGAAGCGCCCGCGAAACCCCGCCAGCGGATCCCGTCGGTCCAGTTCGCGTACGTAATCGGTAGAAAGTGCGTCGGTGTGCGCCATGGTGCGTGAAACGTAAAACGTGATCCGTGAAACGTGAGAGACGCGGCGTCAATCCATCCGCGGCGACCTTACGTTTTACGTTTCACGCCTTCACATGCCCCTCCACCTGCTCCGGAAAATAACGAATCAAACTATCGGTGATCGCGGGAGCGGCCATGCCCAGGCCGCAGGCGCTCAGTTCTTTCATGGTGTAGCCGATGTCCTGGACTTCGGTCAGCCAGTCGTCCAGGTCCGCGGGGCCGCCGCCGTTCAGGCGCTCGGTCAGGCGCTGGGTCCCGATACGGCAGGGGAAGCACTTGCCGCACGATTCGTGGGCGAAGAACTCCATGGCGTTGTGGGCCACATCCACCATGTCCCGGCTATCGTCGAAGACCATGATGCCGCCCGCACCCAGGAAGGAGCCTTTGGCGCGAATGCCCGGCTCATCCAGGGTCACGTCCAGATCATCGCCGGCCAGGAAACCGCCGGAAAGGCCGGCCATGGTCACGGCCTGGATGGTGCGCCCCGGCAGCGGCCCGCCAGCCCAGTCGTAGAGCAGGGTCTTCAACGGCAGGCCGAAGGGGACCTCGTAGTTGCCGGGCCGTTGAATGTCGCCGGACAGGCTGATGACCTTGGTCCCGGCCCGGTCGTCCAGCCCCAGCCCCTGATACCAGGCCGCGCCTTTGCGCAAAATATGGGAAGCCGCGGCCAGGGTTTCCACGTTGTTGACTGCGGTGGGCAGATCCTCGAAGCCGTGGGTCACCGGATAAGGGGGGCGGTTGCGGGGGAAGGGATGTTTGCCCTCCAGACTGTTGAGCAGAGAGGTCTCCTCGCCGCAGATGTAAGCGCCCGCGCCCCGGCGCAGGTAGAGATCAAAAGTAAAACCGCTGCCCAGGATGTCATCACCCAGGTAGCCGGCCTCGTAGGCTTCGGCGATGGCCCGCTCCAGCACGCTGTAGGTGTGAGGATATTCGTAGCGCAGGTAGATGAAGCCCCGGCTCGCGCCCGTGGCGTAGGCCGCGATGGCGATGCCTTCGATAACCGCGTGGGGATCGTGATCCAGGATGGCCCGGTCCTTGAAACAGCCTGGCTCGCCTTCGTCGGCGTTGCAGACGATGGTCTTGGGCTCGCTTTCGGCGTCGGCCACTGCCGCCCACTTGACCGCGGTGGGGAAGCCTGCGCCGCCCCGGCCAGCCAGCCCGCTCTCGCGCACCAGCTCGATGACCTCCGCAGGAGCCATGGCGCCTACAGCCTGGGCCAACCCTTCGTAGCCGCCCGTGCGCCGGTAGCCGTCCAGCATGGCCCGGCCCGGCTCGCGGATGGCGGAGAAGACGCACTCCTCCACGCCGCCGGGGTTGAACGGCGGCAGGAGGGAGGGCGCGATCTCCAGCGCGTCGGCGTGCTGGCCAATGTAGACATTGTGACCGGAGAGGACCGGCGTCGGCTCGTCGCAGCGTCCGGCGCAGGCCATGGGCGTCGCGCCCTGATCGGCCAGTTCATCCAGCAGATCCTGGCTGCCGTGCAGGCGACAGACTGGCCCGGTGCAGACCCGGGGCGCGGTTTGGGGGCGGTCAGGATCGGTCGAAAAATGGTGATAGAAGGTGACCGTGCCGTAGAGATCGGCCAGGGGGATGCGCAGGGCTTTGGCTATCTCGCGCAAGGCCTCCTCCGAGAGGTAGCCGTCCCGGTCATGGAAAGCGTGGAGGATGGGCAACAGGGGAGCAGGTTCTTCGATCCATTGATCGATGAGGGCACGGTTGGACGACGATGTCATGACGCACTCCGTCAGATTGGTATGAAAGAGATATTATCGGCCCCCCCGGCCCCCAATCCTGGGGGAGGCTTGGCTTGGCCTTGCTGGCGTTCCCCCCAAAGTTGGGGGGCTAGGGGGCAGGAGTGAAAGTTGACGATCAGTATAGCAGAATCGGCGAGATTGATCGAATCTCTTCCCGCCGCCTACGCCCCGCGCCAGGCCGCGACGCCCAGCAGAATCCAGCCGATGATGAAGGCCACGCCGCCGAAGGGCGTGATCGCGCCCAGCCAGCTTGTGTCGGTCATCACCAGGATGTAGAGGCTGCCGGAGAAGATGAGGATGCCGGCCACGAAGAGCCAGCCTGCCGTGACGGACAGACCGCTGCTGCCCGGCCAGCGGCTGATGGCGAAGGCCACGCCCATGAGGGCCAGGGCATGGTAGAACTGGTACTGCACCCCAGTCTGGTAGGTGCCCATGGCGGCTTCGCTTAGCTTACCTTCCAGCCCATGCGCGCCGAACGCGCCCAGGGCCACGGCCAATCCGCCGAAAATGCTGGCCAGCAATAAGAATGTGCGATCCATGGTCTTTCCCTTTCATGATGGTGACAGTTCTTTTTTCAGCATACAGTTTCGACCTTCTTGCCGACTCTGTCAATTTACCCCTTACCTGAAGTCGTCGTCCGCCCCCGCACATACGCCACCCGCCGCCGCCACTGGACGGTCTGCCCCGCCAGTTGACGCTCGAAGAGCCTGCGCACAATCTGAATCTCGTCCGCGTCCAGCCGCGCCGCCAGCCGCCCGGCATAGCTCGGTTTGGCGTCGCTCCCCGGGCCGAACCAGTGGGCGATGGTCCCCGGCGTGATGGGCGTCTCGTCCTGTTCGTCCTCCACCTGGACCAACGCCTCCAGCCCGGCCGCGGTCAACCATGTGGCCAGGTCGTCTGCGTCCCAGTTGACCAGGGGATCGTCGTCCGCGGCGTAGATGGCCTCCTCGGCCTGGGCCAGGCGTTCGGCTACATCCGGCTCCAGCCCGCCCAGGTCGAGGAGTTGGTAGAGGCGTTGCGTGTGGCGGGGGACCCGTTCGGCCAGGCTGATGACGCCCCCCGGGGCCAGGCGCTTGGCCAGCAACCGAATCGCCCCCGGTTTATCGGTTTCGGTCAGCAGGCCGTTGAAGCCCACGATGGCGTCGAATCGCACATCCTCATTATCCCCCTCGGCCAACAACGCTGGCACGGCCATCAACGCACCGGTCATGATATGGGGACGAGCCAACTCATCCAGGGAGCGGGCTGTCTGGGCCAGGGCCTCGGCGTCCCGCTGGCTGCGGGCCAGTGCGTAGACGCCGCCTTCGGGGACGCGACGCAGGGCTTCCCAGGTCAGCAACCCGCTGCCGGCCTTGATATCCAGCACCAGGCTGTGGCGGGCCAGGCGCGCCCCATCCAGCACCCGGTCGCGCAGGTCGGCCAGCCGTTCGCCCGTGCGCGAGATGGTGCGCTGGAGCCAGCGATCCCGGGCGCTGTCGGGCGGGGAGAAGGTCAGCATCTCGGCCGGCTCTTCCTCGGCCTCCAGCATGGCGGCCAGTTGCGCCTCCCGCCGCCGGGCCACCTGGGCGCGGATGCCGGCCTCATAGCCCTGATCCGACGGCTGGTAGAAGATTTTTCCTTGCAGAGAGGTGGGCAGGTACTGCTGCGCGACCCAGTGATCCCGGTAGGCGTGGGGGTAGAGATAGCCCTCGCCGTGGCCAAAGCCTTCGGCGTCCCGGCTGGCGTCGCGCAGGTGATTGGGCACGCCGCTGTCGGCCTCCTGCTCCACCGTGGCCAGGGCGTCGAAGAGCGCGAACGCGGAGTTGGACTTGGGCGCGGTGGCCAGGTAGAGCGCGGCCTGGGCCAGGGGAAAGCGGCCCTCGGGCATGCCCACCCGGTCGAAGGCCTCGGCGCAGGCCACCACCACGCCCACGGCGTTGGGATCGGCCAGGCCCACGTCCTCGCCGGCGAAGATCAGCATGCGCCGGAAGAGGAAACGGGGCGCTTCGCCGGCGTAGATCATTTTGGCCAGCCAGTACATGGCCGCGTCCGGGTCGCTGCCCCGCAGGCTCTTGATGAAGGCGCTGATGGTGTCGAAATGGTAGTCGCCCTCCTTGTCATAGAGGACGGCCCGGCGCTGGATGGACTCTTCCGCGATCTCCAGGGTGATGTGGATGAGAGGAGATTGGGAGAGTAGAGATTGGAGATTGGAGATTGGGTCTCTGGAAAAGAAGTAGTCGCCGCGCTCGATGCCTGCAACCAATCTCTCAATCTCTTGATCTCTAATCTCCTGCGCCTCCGTCGTCTCCACGGCCAGCTCCAGCGCGTTGAGCACCCCGCGCGCGTCGCCGCCGGCCACGTCTACCAGATGATCCAGCGCGTCCGCGTCCAGGATCACGTTGCGGTCGCCGTAGCCTCGTTCCGGGTCGCGCAGGGCCTGGAGCGCGATGGCCCGCAGGTCGTCCTTGGTCAGGGGCGTCAACTGGAAGATGCGGCTGCGGCTGACCAGGGCTTTGTTGACTTCGAAATAGGGGTTTTCGGTGGTGGCCCCGATGAAAATGACCGTGCCGTTCTCCACCCACGGCAGGAGCGCGTCCTGCTGCGCCTTGTTGAAGCGATGCACCTCGTCTACGAAGAGAATGGTGCGCTGGCCGTAGTGTTTGGCCCGGTCCTGGGCTTCGGCCACCGCGGCGCGGATGTCCTTGACGCCGGAGAGGACCGCGTTGAGGGCGATGAAATGAGCCTGTGTGGTGTTGGCGATCACCCGCGCCAGGGTGGTCTTGCCCGGGCCCGGCGGCCCGTAGAAGATCAGGCTGCCCAACTGGTCGGCCTGGATGGCGCGGCGCAACAGCCGGCCGGGGCCGATGATGTGCTCCTGGCCGATGTACTCGTCCAGGGTGCGGGGACGCATGCGCGCGGCCAGAGGCGCTTCCTTTTGTAGCCGTTCCTGGCGCGCCTGCTCGAAAAGATCCATGGTGCGGTTAGTACTCAACGTCGACGATCAGCGGGCGGTGGTCGGATGCTTCCTGACCGGGCGGTTCCTGCCAGATCTCACAGGCTCGCAGATGGGGAATTAGGGGTTGGCTGGCGAAGATATAGTCGATGCGGATGGGTGGGTCGGTGGAGGGGATGTAGCTTTGCCGGCCCGGCTCGCCGAAGATGGCGCAGACGTCCTGATAGCCGGCCTTCTCCATGCGCGCGATCACCCGTGGCCCATCCTCGCCGCCCAGGTCGCTCCCCTTGTGATGGGTCAGGCCCGACGTTTGCCTGCCGTTCAGGTCCCAGGCGTTGAGCGCGTTGAAGTCACCCATGACCACGTGGGGGCGGTTGCGGTCGCGGCTGGTCCAGCTTTGCAGGAGACGCACCTGCACCAGCCGCGCCTCCTCTTCGCTGTAGTCCAGGTGGGTGACGTAGGCGGTGAAAGTCTTCCCGCCAGGCAGACGGATGCGGGCTTCCAGTAGGCCGCGCTGCTCTTTGCCGGCCAGGATCTGCTGAAGGTGGGGTTCCTTGGGCGTGAGATGGTGCGCGGCGCTGGCGATGATGGGGAAACGGGAGAGGAGCGCGTTGCCGTAGGCGTCGGCTGGCATCTCATCAGTGGCCGGCCAGCGCATGCAGGGGCCAAAGACGAAGTGCATGCCCAGCCGAGCGGCCAGGGCCTCCAGCGCCGGGCCGTCGGCGCCGTCCACCACACGCGGGTAGAAGACCTCGTTCAGCCCGATGATGTCCGCGCCGGCGTCGGCGATGACGCGCGCCAGTGCGTCCAGATTGGGGGCGCCCTCTGTGGTTCGCCAGCCGTGGATGTTGTACGTCATCAATCGCATGGATCAAATTGTACTTTGGGCGCGTCCAACCTGTCAATTTCGCCGACAATCCTGTCGTCAATCTGTGGCGAGCGCGGGCTGCTGTGCAGGGTGGGTCATTTCCAGGGCCACCCGCGGCGGGAAGTGCAATTCGATCTCCGGGAAAGGCAGCGCGATGCTGTTGGCGGCGAAGGCGTCCCAGACTTTGAGCTTGAGATCGCTGGTCACCTTGGGGCGCAGGATAGGGTTGCCCAGCCAGATGTTGAGCTGGAAGGTGGCCACGTTGTCGCCATATTCCAACAGAAACACGGAGGGTTTGGGTTCCGATAGCACGTCAGGGTGGCCGAGTGCGGTCTCTATCAATAGATCGATCACATCGTTGGGCTTGATGACGCAGTCTGTCCGCAGCAGCACAGGCACGCGCACCTTTTTGTCTGTGCCGGTGTAGGTCTTGAACGACGAGGTGAAGAAGGTATGGTTGGGGATGACCAGTTCGTCGTTGTTGAGGGTGCGCACGGTGGTGGCGCGGATCTGCACGTGCTCCACCACGCTGATCTCATCGTCCACTTCGATGACGTCACCCGGTTGCAGGGAGCGTTCGATCAACAGGAAGATGCCGCTGATGAAGTTGCTCAATATCTCGCGCAGGCCAAAGCCGATGCCGACCGACAGGCCGCCGGTGATGGCCGCGACCGTGGCCGTGTTCAGTTGCAGTTGGCTGAGGATGAAGGCGACGCCGATCAGGATCAACGTGTAGCGCATTAGCGTGAGCGCGGCCCGGGCGCCGCCCGGATCGATGCGAGTGTGTCGGGTGGTCATCTGGTAGAGTAACTCTTCGACCGCCTGCGCGCCGCCTGCCCAGAAATAGAAACCGATGGTGGCCACGAAGACCAGCCCCAGTGTGATGGGATGGTCGAACAGGACGGCGATCACGGTATTGCCCAGCCCCCGCAGGTCGGTGAGATTGCCCAGTATGGCCAGGACGATCATGACGATGAGCAGGGGAATGAAGAGACGGTGGTGATACTTTCGAATCAGGGCGTCATCGAACAGGGCGTAGAGGATGGTGATGCCGATTTGGAAGACCAGGATCACCCAAAAGATCAGTGCGACCTTGTCCAGCATGCCGGTGATGACGCCCTGGCGGAT
Organism: Chloroflexota bacterium; assembly: GCA_024277175.1. Taxonomy (GTDB): domain Bacteria; phylum Chloroflexota; class Anaerolineae; order Caldilineales; family Caldilineaceae; genus JAJRVT01. The sequence continues at coordinate 10,393 of JAJRVT010000020.1, forward strand.
CAGGAATCGTTGTGCAGCCGTCAGCAGGAGCAATCCCAACGTGGGGAAGGTGATGGCGTGGAGCATCGCCGTAATAAAGCGCAAGATCGCCCGCGTTCTGCGTTGACGACGTCGTCCGATCCAGCCCGATAGGCGCGCGCCTAGCGCTGTCCATATCAGGCGGTCCAGGAAGATGGCTACGCCGACCACCAACACCACCGCCAACAACTGTATCTGCACGGGGGGCCGCCGGAGGTAGATGATCAGTTTATCCAGCACGCTGGTAATATGATCGAAATTCGATGTGTCAGGCATGATTTTCTCCATCGAAAAAAAATCAGATAACCATACAGACCCGCATCCAATAGAACGCGGATTGAACGGATTTGGCGGATCCCACGGATTTTTTTAAAGTTGTCCGGGGAATCCGAAGCGACGCAATGGCGGCGGTCGATCATTGCGCGGAATCCTCCCCATATAAAAGCTGCCACCCTTTGCTCGCCATCTGCTCGGCGGCCTCTTCGGGCGTCAACACGCCCTCCAGCAGTTGCGTGTAGATATCATTACCGATCTCGGTCAACCCCTCTTCCAGACGGATGTATGGTAACGGCGTCATGGCCGTGTTGCTGCTTTGGCGGATCATCATCGTCTCGGCCTCCGAGATGCGCGGGTCAAATCGAACCCGGCTGCTGACGGGGATCTGGCCCAGGTCGCCGGTGGTCAACTGGCGTTGGTGGACGGGGTTGACCAGGAATTCGGCCAGTTGCGCGTTGAGCCACTGCTCGGTGGAGAGCGTATTGAGCACAATCGCCTCGATCTCCAGAAAGCCGCCATCAGAGACCGGCGGTTGACCGCCCATGGTTGGATCAACGGTTTCTTCGTCCTTGTTCTCCGCGTTGCGGGGAATGAGGGCGACGCCCAAGCTTTCATCGCCCAGCTCAACGCGAAGCTCAGGCGCCAACGTCGAATCGCCGATGAAATAAGCCGCGCGACCGGATGAGAATAACTCATACAGATCCTTCTTATCCCGGCTCAAGATGATGGTGGGCTCCTCCTGGGCCTTGAGGAGCCACGTGGCCCAATCGGTGAACCCTTCGCTCACGTTGATCTGGCCTCCTTCATCCATCAGTTCATCGCCAAACGCGCGCACGCCCCAATAAATTTCGTGGAAATCGACGGGAATGGCGATGACCTGCCCATCGCGCGCTGCCAGGATCAACTCATCGAGGGTGGTGACGGGCGTTTCCACCATGTTCTTGTTGTAATAAAGGACGTTGGTGCGCGCGGCCAGGGGCAATCCATACAGGCCATCGTCCATGCGCAGGGCGTCTACGGCCCGGGGCAGCAGGAATTGGGTCTCCAGTTCGAGTTCGCTTAAATCGATCAGGGCATCCTGATCGACCAATTCGCGGACGAACCCCAACTCCGGGCCAATCAACAGATCCGGTCCCAGGCCGGCGGAAATGCGGTCGTTGAAGCGCTCCCGCAGTTGGTCGGCGGGCACGTATTCGCTCACGATGCGCACGCCTGGGTGGACCTCCATGAATGAATCGAAGAAGCTTTCCAGCACCAGCGAATCAGGCTCCTCCCACGTATGCCAGACGAGCAGCCGCCCGCGGAGGGAGAGTTTGCTTTTTAGTTGAGCGGATAAATCACCCATGGAGCACGCGACGAGTGCCAGCGCCACGCCAACCAGAACAAATGCATGCAGAAGTTTCATGGGTTGCGATCGTTCTTTCTTATGATATTAAGGGGGTGCAGTGACCATTCTGGCGCAATGAGCCGTCGGTGGGTCAACGGACAGGCATCGCCTGCACAGGCTTGGTGGATGACTACGGAGAGAGGTTGTATGCAGACGATCTAAGTGCAACACCTACGCGGATCGTCGCCAATGACGTCGAAAGGAGACCGTCAGGTGACGATAACGGCAATTGTACCCAACCATAAGGCGTATGTCAAACGGTGAAAAAACGTTGGCGTGACGTAGGTTGTGCGAGGCGTATGATGTTCTTCCCAGGGGTGCGTCTCAACAAAGCCCGGCTGAATCGTCACGAATGATCTTAATTCCGGGAGCGGTCCACCTTCTGGTAGAATATCCCCCATGGCAACCCATATTCTGACTGTTGATGATGACGCGCTCCTGCGGCGCAGCCTGGCTTTCACCCTGGAACAGGCCGGCTATCGGGTCAGCACGGCCGCCAGCGCCGAAGACGCCCTGGCCCTGGTCGAGCTGGACACGCCGGACCTGATCCTGCTGGACATCGGCCTGCCCGGCATGGACGGCCTGGAAGCCATCCGCCGCCTGCAGGCGCGCCTGGACGCGCCCGTCATCTTCGTGACCGCGCGGCGGCGGGAGCTGGAGCAGGTGCTGGGGCTGGAGCTGGGCGCGGACGACTACATCACGAAGCCCTTCGATTCGGACGTGCTCCTGGCGCGCATCAAGGCCGTGCTGCGTCGCTACCGGCGCGGGGGAAACGGTGAATTTTCGGAGAACGCCCGCCTCTCCCGGCCGGCCACGCTGACCGCGGGCGACCTGGTGGTGGACCCGTCCGCGCACGCGGTGACGGTGGCTGGGCGCGCCGTCGCGCTCTCCCCGCGCGAGTTCGATCTCCTCTACGCGCTGGCGCAGCAGGCCGGCAAGGTGGTCACCACCGACGAGCTGCTTTCTCGGGTTTGGGGCGCGGAATTCGCGGGCGAATCCCAGGTGGTCTACGTCCATATGCGCCGCCTGCGGGAAAAGGTGGAGGACGATCCCAACCACCCGCAGCGTATCGTCACCGTTCGCGGCGTCGGGTATAAGCTTAATTTGGGAGATTGAAGGGAACGAAGAGATTGGAGATTGGGAGATTGGAGATTCTGTGGTCGAGCGCCAATCGCCAATCTCCCCAATCTCCCAATCTCTCCAATCTCACATCCACTTCGAGGCTATCATGCACTCCCTGCGCGGCCGTCTGATCCTCAGCCATCTGTTGCCCATCCTGCTGATCGCGCCCTTGATCGCGCTGGCCATCTACCTGATCCTGCTCACCCAGAGCAGCCTGACCTCGGTGGAAACCCAGATTCAAACCGAGACGGATCAACTGGTGGAACAGGCCTCGCTCCTGGCTCAAGCCACCGGCCAGATGGCGAACCTCTGGTCGGATCCGGAGGCGGCCCGGCGTTTCGTCACCAGCGTGGACCTGGAACTGACCGGCGTCACGCTCCTGGGCCCCAACGGCGAGGTGTTGGCGTCCAGCCCCCTGACCGATCGAGAGCATCTCTCCGACCTGCTGAAGAGCGAAGATGTGGCGGCCATTCTCTCCGGTCAGGAGACGCTGGAGGTCCGGGTCAACGACCGCAAGTATGCTCAAAGTACGGACGTGATCATCCCCGTTTTCGATGTGTCGGACAAGCTCACGGGCGCGCTGCTGCTCACCCA
>JAJRVT010000317.1 GCA_024277175.1 Chloroflexota bacterium
AAGGAGTCCGTCATGACAGACGTTATCGCCCTCACCCTCCTGGCCATTGGGGCCGTCATCTCGCTGATCGCGCTGCTCACGGCTTTGTACGGGCTTTTCCCCGGCACGGTGGCCGCCACCCGGCAGATGGCCGAAACCGCGCCTGGCCGATCCCTGGGCCTGGGCGTGGTCAATCTTCTCTTCCTGGCCGCGATCGCGCTGGGGTTCATCGCCTTGGCCGAAGGATTGGGCCTGGACGCGGCCGGGGTTCCATTGGTCCTGTTGATCCTGCTGGTGGGGTTTGGATTGCATGTGGCATTGGCCGGCGTGGCGCAGCTCATCGGTGCGCGCCTCAACCCGGAATGGACGCCCCTGCAACGCTCCCTGCGAGGCGGCGCGGCCCTGGTGCTGGCCGCGCTGACGCCGGTCGTCGGCTGGTTCGTCCTGCTGCCCTATGCGCTGTTGTTGGGGTTTGGCGCGCTGATTCTGGCCCTGTGGGAACGGAAATCGGAGGGGTAGACATTTGCTCAATAAATCGTACCGTCACATTTAGGGAATGAATCCACCCACAAAGGTGAGATAGCCCTGAACCCCGCCCCTTTTATTCCACGTGCGGATCGGTTTACGAACGCGTTTGAGGATGGCCACAATCTCTTCCAGGGTCAAGGGATCAGGCGAAGGTATGGACACGGGCGACTCATCCTCGGCAGAGAAGAGTTCGAGTTCCTCGCCCAGATACCACTGAATGATTCCTTCCATCAGAGCGAACAGGCTTTCTCTGAGTTCAGTGGTCAGGCGGGGCGGTCGTGGCTCGCGGCCGCGCATTTCCGCCTGATAGCGGCGTATCAGCGCATCCACGACCACCTCCACGTCCCAATCCACCAGTTCAGGAGCCTCCCGGTAAACGGAGATGATCATCGATTCCAGATTTTGAAATACGTCGAGATATTCTTCTTCGATGGGTTGGCGTACAGGCATAAGCAGACACCCTCTTTCGACAGCTACACTATACAGACTATTCGGCTAAGGGCGTTCCAAAATTTAACGTCCCCGACACGGTCCATGAGTTTTGGCGTCCACCAGAGCACATCGGGGCCGTGCCGGGGACGTTATTGCAGTGAGACGAAATTCAGATTGGCTTCGATCTCAGCGCCGGTCGAAATGCATGGATTCATCGGGGGTATTGTAGTGAATAGACGCCCACAACGCAAGCGCGAGCTACAAGTTGGGTGCGTCCCAAGATTATAGACGAGGCCCGCATTCCAGGATTCGTTGTTGTGTGGTCGAGATTGAAGGGCGCGACAAAAACGGCAAACGCGGTGTACTACCAGATGAAAGAGAAACGCCCGCCGTTATACGTCACAAGTCACGAGTCACGCCCATGAAACGATTCATCACCCATCCCATATACTGCTTGCTGATCGCCATCGCGCTTCTGTTGACCCTGGGTTCCTGTCGCGGGCGAGAGAAGACGGTGGTGGCCCAGAGCGCCGATCCGCCCCTGCTCACCGCGGCCGACGCCCGCTTTTCCTGGGACGCGCCGACCATCACCCCCTACCAGGGCGAACGCATGGCCGATATCGCCGCGTCACCGGCTACGCTCACCCTTCAGGCCCAGAAGGAGACCGAGAGCGCGCTGGGCCTCTTCGCGGTGGACCCGCTGGTCAATCCCATGCTGGACGGCGTCACCCTCCTGGACGCGATGCCCATCGAATCAGCATTTGTCATCCAGCCCGATGGAAGCGCCCTCTTCACCTACGCCGATCTCTTCGATCCCGAATGGCGGGAGCGCACGCCCGACTGGCGCACGGAAACCATCGATGGCCAGGCGTTGACCATTGATTACCTGGCGGACGACCCGGTCAAGGCCAAGGTCGCGCGCGACGCCGACCTGAGCCACGCCCGGGATCTGCTCTACTGGCGGGATGAAGAGAACACTGTCCGCTTCTACTGGAGCGGCGTCATCGACTACTGCTTCCAATTCGGCCGCCCTGTAAACGCCCTCGCACTCACCGACCCCGCGGGCGAACGCAAGACCACCCTGGAGACCGCGCCCGGCTTCCGCATCCGCATCTCGGCCGGCGGAAACGACTGGACGACGCTGTGGACCGCGGTCCAGGAAGGCGTGCAGCAGCCCGAAGTCAGCCTGCCGCCGTCGCTGGTTGGCGCGCAGGAGCTTTGCTTGCGTTTCGACAGCGGCGAGGAGATGGCCGTCTTCCGCAGCCTCTACGTGACCGCGGGCTTCCAGGACCCGACCCTGGCCGGCGCGCTCACCCGCTTCGCCCCCGGCCAGCGCGCCATCCGCTTCGAGGACGACGCCAGCTCATCTCACAGGGCCATCCTTTTCTGGGATGATCCGGCCATTCGGCTGGCCTCTACACCCATTGCCTACCCTGAAGACGCGCAGATCATGGAAGAGACGGCCGACGCCCTGCGCGTGCGCTTCCCCCAGGGCGTGTTGCTGGAGTTTCATCGCACGGCGTCCGGGCAGGTGGGCGGTCTCCGGCGGATGGTCGTGGGTCAGCAGACCCTGTTGCAGGCCCCGCCCGGCGCAAGCTGGCGCCCCGCGGCCACCCTCACCATGCTCGACGGCCAGCCTACGCCCCCGCCGCCCGACTTCAAGTGGTCAGAGCGCCGGGATCGTTACGTGGACACAGGGGAATGGTCGGTGGACTGGAGCCGCTCACAGCGGACGCTGAGCCTGGCCGAGGCGACATTCGACGGCGCCAACGTCCAGGACGACGCGGTCATCCTGGCGTGGACGGTGACCGATGGCGACCAGGCGGGGCGGGTGGAGCTCATCTTCGCGCCTGTCACATCCGAGTTGGCCGGGGCGACCTTTGCCGGCGTATCGGTGCGGGCGCGCGTATCGGGCCCGGGGCTGACCCGCGCCCAGGACATCCGCCTGGCCTTCCCCCTGTCCCTGGCCCGCAACGACTGGTGGATCGAGCAGATGTTCCGCCGCCTGGTCGAAGAGACCTTCACCTTCCAGGCCACGCCTCCCCCCGCCCAAAACCGCTGGTTCACCGAAAGCCAGTCCTTTGTTCTGCGCACCGGGCCGGGCCGCACCGCGCTGGCTTTTTTCGACCAGCCCACCGCGGCCGTCGTGCGCCTGAGCGAAGAAGAAGGCCGCCACCGCTACGAGTTCCACATCCCCCTGGGCGCAGGGGCGACGCGCGAGACCTCACCCCTCTACTGGCTGCTGACGCCCGCAGGCGCAGAGGACCGCTGGGCCGCCAATGACATCTGGGCGCAGCTCTTCGATACGCTGAAGAACGCCTACAGCCAGGACGCGGGCGTGATCGCCTCCCGGCCTGTCCCGTCAGTGGTCTGGAACGCGCCGACGGAGGACGACCTCGCGGCCGCGCTGGGCCAGCGCGGCGGAGCGAAAGCGCCGCCGGTCCCGAATGAGGGGTGGTTCGACCACTTCACCCGGGAGGAACTGCCCCGGGCCGCGGCCGCGGGCGTGCGCAACCTCATCATCCAGCCGCCGTGGGAGAGCGACTTCGAGCGCCCACCTGAAACGTTCAACTCCGGCCACGCGGCGTGGGACTTCACCGTCTCCCCTCTGTGGGGCGGCGAGGAGGCGCTGAAACGTCTGGTGGAGGCCGCCCACGCTCGGGGCGTTCAGGTCACCCTCTGGTATCCCAGCGCCTTCTCCCTCTTCTCGCCCCTGATCGAGGACCACCCGGATTGGCTGGCGTGGGAGATAACGGGCGAGCCGCTGGACGGAGGCTGGCGCGACATCGTGAGCCCGGACCCGCGCACCGGCTATGGCCAGTACGCCGTGGACAAAATCGCGGCCCTGCACGACCGCATCCCCTTCGACGGCCTTTGGTTCGACTCCTGGGCGGGGCTGAGCGTGCTCACCGACTATGGGGACGCACAGCCCGCACCCACCCTGGACGCGGCCATCGCGCTCCAGCGGGCCTACTCTGACCTGGGGCTGACGCACATCCTCATCGAGGGGCTGGGTCCCCTGGGCCGGCCGGACGCGTACGGCGACTACGAGCGCTACGCCGGCCCGCCCGATCCCAACCCCACCCAGGTCCGGGAACTGGAGCGGCTGCGGGGCCACGAATATCTGCTCCACCGCATGGGCGCGGGAACGTACATCGACATGGCCATCTATCACCGCGCCCTGGCCGCGGGCGGCCTGTTGAATATCGCCAACTTCGATGAGATCGACGCGCTGAGCGCCAATGATCGGGCTTGGCTGGGCCGGATCAACCGGGAGCACCGGCAGGTGGTGGATCGCATGGACCGGCGCAAGCTGCTGGTGGTCGATGATCGATGGGTGGGCGTGGCCTGGACCGCGGACGATGACGAGACAACGGTGATCTTCGCGTTCGAACCCTTCCGCTACCGGCCCGACGGCCCCACCTGCGTCCGGGATCTGTCCCAAAGCGCGCCGGCCGTCATCGATGACGAAGTGCAAACCCAGGCCTGGCGCACCTACCTTCTGTGGCCAGGCGAAGCGTGCCAGGCCGCCTACCTGCCTGTGGTGACCGCCAGCGAACCGTAGGTCGGGCATCCCTGCCCGACTTCGCCTGGGGGAGGGCGTCACGCAGGGATGCGTGACCTACGGTTCGCTGGCGGGGAGGGCGTCACGCAGGGATGCGTGGCCTACGGTGTCGCTGGCGTCACGCAGGGATGCGTGACCTACTGGAGAAGAGGTTTTTCATGAAAAAACATCGAACCGTCCTATTTTTCCTGCTGATTTTCGCCTTTCTACTCGCGGCCTGCGGCGATGACGAGGAGGGCGCGGCCTCGCCCCAAAACCCGGACGAGTGTCCTTACTGCGTGGTGCAATCGGCTCGCATCGCGGACGAATACGCCTCCTTCCCCTACGTGGGCGATCTGTGGGCCGCGACCTGGGCCGCGGACGACGTCCTCTACGCGGCCTTTGGCGACGGCACGGGCATGAACAAGTGCCTGCCCACCCTGCTCATGGACGAGCCGGACGAGTTCGACCGGG
>JAJRVT010000021.1 GCA_024277175.1 Chloroflexota bacterium
CGACGCCTGCAAGGCATTTATTGACCGGATCAACCTTGATCCCAACAAGATTATCCAACGTCTTTGGCCCAAATTTGAACTCGATCCCGATTTCGAAAAACTTCTGGTTTCAAATTGACTTCAGTTTAGAGGCGACCGGCGTTATCGAAGCGCGTACGGTGAACCTGGCGCCCGAAGTGGGTGGCCGGGTGTTGGAAGTGCTGGTCGAGGAAGGTGAAAGCGTCAGCGTCGGGCAACCCTTGCTGCGCCTGGACGATGCGTTGACCATAAGCCAACGCGCCCAGTCGTTGGCCGCACTGCAGGCGGCCCAGGCGAATCTGGACCTGCTGCAAGCCGACGCGCGCAGCGAACAGATCGCCGCCGCCAGAGCGCAGTTGGCGCAGGCCGAGGCCGGTTTACGCCTGGCGGAGGCCAATCTGGCTCTGATCAAAGCAGGGGCGCGTGACGAACGCATTGCCGCCGCCAAAGCGCAACTGGCGGGGGCGGAGGCCAATTCACGCGTGGTCCGAGCCAATCTGAACCTGCTCACGGCCGGGACGCAACCTGGGGCGGTGGCGGCTACGCAAGCCAGCCTTGAGCGGGCGTGGGAACGGTACAATCACTTACGCGTGATCCTGACTAGCGATCAACTGGAAGCCATGCGCGCGGCGTTGATAACGGCCAAAGACAACCTGGCGGCGGCCACTGCACACCAGAACGATCATATTACGGCCGATCCGCGCAACGCCGAATATGTGATGGCGGTGCTTGCGAAGACGGATGCGGAGGCGAGCGTAGCCATGGCTCAAGAAGCGTACGACGCCGCTCAGGACGACACGCTGCCCTACGTCAGCCAGATCGACCTGGCTCGCCAGAGTTGGGAACTGGCCCAGGCCAATCTGTCCCTGGCCCAGGCCCGTTATGACGGCATTGCCGCCGATGAACACGCCATATCCGACGCCCTCGAAGCCGCCCAGAAAATTCTGGATGACGTGAAGGCGCTGGAAACGGCCACCCAGGACGCCTATGAAACTTTGACTTCCGGCAGTGCGAATTTACAGTTGACGGCAGCCTGGAGCGAGGTGCAACGGCTGCAGGCGCAACTGGAAGGGTATGGGCAGACCGGGCCTGATGCAGCAGGATCCTCAGTGGAGACGCTGCTGGTGCAAAGGGAGGCGGCGGCGGCGCAAAACGATGTGGCGGCGGCCAATCTGGATGCGCTGCTAAACGGCGCCCGCGCCGAGGAGATCGCAACGGGCCAGGCCCAAGTCGATGAGGCCGCTGCACAACGGGATATGGCCGCGGCCAACCTGGAGGGGCTGCTCGACGGCGCCCGCTCCGAAGAGATCACAGCGGCCCAGGCGCAAGTGGACGTAGCACAGGAGCAACTGAACGGGCTGGACGTGCAAATGTCGAAATACACCCTGACCGCCCCCTGGGACGGCGTTGTCCTCACCCGCAGTGCGGAGCCGGGCGCCACGGTGTTGCCGGGAGGGACGGTGTTGGAGATCGGCCGTTTAGACCGGCTGGAACTGACTGTATATCTGGCCGAAAACCGCTTTGGGCTGGTCACGCCTGGCCAGGCGGCCGAAGTGCGCGTGGACGCTTATCCCAACCGCGTTTTCACAGGCGCCGTATTGCGTGTGGCGGATAAGGCCGAGTTCACGCCCACCAACATCCAGACCAAAGAGGATCGCGTGCGACTCGTGTACGCTGTGACCATCAGCCTGGACAACGCCGATCTGGCCCTCAAACCGGGAATGATCGCCGACGCGACCTTCAGTGAGTAGACATGGAACGGGTGTGTTTAGAACGAGGTAGCATTCCGGGATTCGACCACAAGATACACCGCAGTGAGATATGGCCCGGTCGAATCCCGGAATATGATCCCCACTCATTTTGGACGCGCCCATATGGAATGGGCGGAGGATAACGCCATGAGCCATTCTTCCCGCACCCGGCTGGCGCTGCTGGCCACCTTGTCCGATCTGCATGACGAATCGGTCAGTTATGACCTGGCGAGTTTACGCTCCCTCGTCACCAGCCTGGATCCGGATTTGCTCTGCGCCGAGATCACGCGCGCAATGTGGGAAGGAGGCGATCTCTCTCATGCGGCCGTCGAGGTGCGCAAGGCATTGGCTCCGGTGGTGGCCGCGACCGACGTGGTGCTGGTTCCCATTGCGCCCGACAACAACCGCTATGTCGACTTTGCGCCGGAGAGAGGCTGGCGGCGGAGCGCGGTGCGTGCGATCGACCGTTTGTTGCAGTGGGGACAACGCCGGGCCGATACGCCAGAGGCGATCAACGGGAGGATGTTCGAAGCGTTTTGCCATCCCCTCTGTTATCTGACGGAACAGTCATGGACGGCTGAACAGCGCCAGGCCTGGCGTGAACAGAACGACCAAATTGTGGAGAACATCATCGAAGGCGTGCGGCGCGACAACGGCCGTCGCGTTTTAGTCGCGGTGCAATGCCAACGCATCCACGAATTGGAGCCGCTGTTGAAGGCATACGCAGACGAATTGGAGATTGTGGACTATTGGAACCTGTGAGAACATGGTCACCATGGGCCGATACCACAGTCAGGATACTTGAAAGCCTGGACGCCCTAAGGCCGTTCCGAGAAATTGAATCCCGCATAACGTCCCCGGCACTTGTCAGACGCCTCTGGCAAACATGGAAACTGGTTGTAAGTGCCGGGGACGTGAATTCTTGGAACGGCCTAACTCAGCCATCGCTTCCGTCGCCGGTAGTGCTTCACATCCCGGTAGGACTTGCGCTGGCCCACCGCGGTCAGCCCCAGGTAGAACTCGCGCACGTCGGCGTTGGCCCGCAGATCGTCGGGCGTCCCCTCCAGGACGATGCGCCCGTTCTCCATGATGAAGGCGTAGTCGGCGATGTCCAGAGCGATGCGCGCGTTCTGCTCCACCAGCAGGATCGTGGTGGAGCGCTCCTGGTTGATGCGCTTGATGGTCTCGAAAATTTCCACCACCAGCAGGGGAGCCAGCCCCAGGCTCGGCTCGTCCAGGAGCATGAGTTTGGGCTGGGCCATGAGCGCGCGGCCGATGGCCAGCATCTGCTGCTCGCCGCCGGAGAGATAGCCGGCCGTCTGGTTGCGGCGATCCTGGAGGCGGGGGAAGATGTCGTAAACGTCGGCGATGTCGGCGCCGATATGGCGTCGGTCCTTGCGCGTGTATGCGCCGGCGCGCAGATTTTCCTCCACAGTTAGATGCTCGAAAACCCGCCGCCCCTCCATGACCTGAAAAATGCCCCTGCGCACGATTTCTGAGGCCTCCAGGTTATCGATGCGCTCGCCTTCGAACTCGATGGTCCCGTCGGTCACCTCTCCATCCTCGGGCTTGAGAAGACCGGAGATAGCCTTGAGCGTCGTCGTCTTGCCCGCGCCATTGGAACCCAGCAGGGCCACAATCTTTTCATCCGGCACAGCCAGAGACATCCCCTTCAGCACCAGGATGACGTCGTTATAGATGACCTCGATGTTGTTGAGCGTTAGCATCGGTTGATCCGTTCCGTCAGATTTTGATAGAACGCGGACAATGCGGATTAGGCGGATTTACGCGGATTTTTTTTAAGAATCCGTGAAAACCCGCCCGATCCGCATTATCGGCGTTCTATTGCCGTTTACTGCGCCACGCTGATGTAATCGCTGATCGCCTGCCACTTCCCGTCCTGCACCTGGAAGAGACGCAGAGACTTGCTGCCGGCGTGGTCTTCCGAGGTGAAGGTGATGGGTGATGTGATGCCGCCGGTGTCATATTCGCTGATGGTCTCCAGCGCGGCCTTGATGTTGGCCCCGGTCAGGTCGTTGCCATCCGCCAGGGTGCGGCGAATGCCTTCCATCATCACGTCCATGGTCGTCCAACCCTGGGTGTAGTGAAGACCAATCTCGTCCAGGCTCTCGCCCTTGGCTTCCAGATAGGCCCGCGGGTCAGCCTGGCCGGGCGCTTCCACGCTGGGCGGGGTGAAGGGGATAGCCCCGACCACGCCCTCGGCCGCGCCTTCGGCCAGGTTGATCAGGTTCTCATCCGCGCACCAGTTGAGGCAGACCACCTGCACGTCGTCCATGCCCATGCGCCCTTTATCCTTGACCAGCAGCGCGGCCGGGCTGGAAACATTCTGGATCATGATGTAATTGGCGCCGAAACTCTCGACCTGGCTCAATTCAGGCGTCAGATCCGTAGCGCCGCTGGGCATGGCCACCGCGATGAACTCCATGCCATTGGCCTCGGCGAAGGCCTGGCCATCCTCCACCGGCGAGGTGCCGAAGGGGCTATTGTGGTGCATGACAGCCACCTTGGGCGCGCCTTCTCCGCCCTTGTCGGCCCAGTCCTGAAGCGCCCACTGGAGGGCGATGATCAGCTGGTCCGAATAGGTCGTGCCGACCAGGAAGTTATAGGGCGCTTCCTCCTGGCTGTTGAGCGCGGCTGAGTAGGAAGCCGACATGAAGGGGATCTCATCGGCGGCGATACGGCTGCGCAGGGCCTCGGTGTCACCCGTGCCCCAGCCCATAAAGGCCACCACGCCCTCATCCACATACTGGGAGTAAAGCTGCTCGGCCTGATCCACCTTGTAGGCGTAGTCCTGGGAGATCAGATCGATCTGACGGCCATCCACACCACCGTTCTGGTTGACCCAATCTACATAGCCTTCCACACCCTGGGAATAGGGGGTGCTGACATCGGCCGTCGGCCCGGTCAGATCGAAAATGGCGCCGATCTTGATCGGCTCGCCCGCGGCCTCGCCACCGCCACTATCGCCGCCGCCACTCTCCGCGGCCGGGGCCGCGCCGCCTGCGCAGGCCGAGACGACCATGACCAATACGAGCAACACACCCAACAAAATCGGGAGTTTCATGCGTTTACCCATCAGATTTCCTCCTTGGTTTGAAAAGAAAAACTAAAGATTGAAGGTAACTATTCAGGCCGAAGCCGGTTGATAGATAAGACATACAGAACGCAAAGGTAAATCAAACAAATGGCTGCTACTATAGAACAATCATGACAGCACTACTCAGGTATAGCCGCGAGCAGTTAGAGCA
>JAJRVT010000318.1 GCA_024277175.1 Chloroflexota bacterium
GCCGGTGATCATGCCCGCGGCCGGGGCCTGGCCATCATAGAGATCCCAGGCGGCCAGGGGCGAGAGTTCGAGGAAAGGCGAACCGGGGTCCAGCAGTTTGTCGATGCGGTCGCGCACCAGCAGCTTACCCTGATCCAGGTGGCGTTTGCGGGCGCGCTCGTTGCCGCCCCGCCGCACCTGGGCCAGCCGCGCCCGCAGTTGATCCGCCAGGGCGCGGTTGTGCGTGGCGTTGGCCTTGAATTCAGGGTTTTGGGGGTTGAGTTGGGATTCGATGGGGTCCATCGGGCGGTCCTTAAGTCGGTGGCGATTGGGAACGGGTGGCAATTTTTTATGATGTTGTCCGTAAGCGCAGTTTATGCTATTGTATAGTACGCTGGGTGCATGGGATGATTGTATAAAACGTCGTCGCAAACAACAAGCTTGACGAATGCGTTCTTTACATTACCATGTACTTCCATCAATCATGCCTTTCGATCCCCTGAGCCGTCAACACACTCATTGCCATGAAGGAGGCCCACTGATGAAACGCTGGATGTCCCTGATCGCTATTATCGTTCTGTTGATAACGGCCCTGGCCGCTTGCACCGCTCCGGTCGCCGCGCCCCCCGCTGAGGGTGACGCAGCGGCCGCGCCGGCGGAAGAAGCCGCCGACACCGATGAACTGACGCTGGACAAACTCAAAGAGAAGGGCGTCCTGGTGATCGGCACCGCCATCACCAAACCCTTCGAGTTCCGCGATCCTGACACCAACGAACTGGTCGGATTCGATGTGGACACCGCCAACTATATCGCCGACAAACTGGGCGTGGAGGTGGACTTCAAAGAAATGCCCTTCGCCTCGCTCATCCCCTCCCTAGAAACCCGCAAAGTGGACATGACCATCGCCGCCATGTACATCAAGCCGGAGCGCGAGGAAGTGGTGGACTTCGCCACGCCGTACATGGAGACAGGCCTGGTCATGGTGGTCCGCCCCGAATTAGTCGATCAGGTGAAGACGCCTGAAGATCTGGCCGGCTTGAAAGTAGGCGTCAAGATTGGCGCCACCGGCGACAAACTGGCCCAGGAGCTGATCGACCAGGGCATCGATCTGGATCGGTCAGAATACAAAGAGACGTTGGAGTCCTTCATCGACGCCGAGGCTGGCCGGGTGGACGCGGTGCTCAACGACTATCTCAACACCCTGGCCTATCTCAAAGACACAGGTTCGGACCTACAGATCGTCACCGATGAAAATGGCGAGGTGAACTTCCTCTCCAACGTGGGGCTGGGCATCGCGGTCCACGATGGCGACGCCGAACTGCTGGCCGCCATCAATGACGCGCTGGCGGAGATGCAGGCCGATGGCACGTACGATGAGATCTATCAGAAGTGGCTGCTGGCTTCCCAGTAGCGGCCAGCTGAATCGTCGACTATCATTGGAACGCGGATTTGTGCTGATCAGAGCGGATATTCACAGATTTTTCGGGAAAAATTCGTGAATATCCGGTTTCCTCCGCCAAAATCCGCGTTCCAATGAATCCCGCCTGAACAGACATATTTTTTATTCAAACCCGCTTCACGACTGGGATCTAACCGTGACACTCGATTGGTCTATTCTGTGGGACAAACTCCCCCTACTGCTCGAAGGCGCGATGGTGACGTTGCTGATCACCAGCATCTCCCTGCTTTTGGGCACCGTCATTGGATTTCTCCTGGCCATATTCCGTATCGCCAGGATCCCCGTGCTCTCTCAACTGGCCCGGCTTTATGTGACCATCTTCCGGGGCACGCCGCTGCTCGTGCAACTCTTCATCCTCTATTTTGGTTTGCCCAGCATCGGCATCTCCATGGGGCCCTGGACCGCAGGCGTCCTGGGGCTGGGGATGAATACAGGCGCATACGTCTCCGAAGCCATTCGCGCCGCCATCATTTCCATCGACCAGCCCCAGTGGGAAGCCGGTATGATGGATTCGAACTATTTCGAGACATTAGGGTTCATCGTCCTCCCCCAGGCATTGAAACGCATGATTCCCCCCATCACCAACCAGTTCATCATCACCCTCAAGAACTCATCCCTGGTCTCGCTGCTCACCATCGAGGAACTCTTTCGACGCGGCGAGCAAATCATCTATTCCACATTCCGCGCCTTCGAGATCTACATCGGCGTCGCCGTGATCTATCTGATCATGACCACCGCACTCGGCGCGCTGACCGAATACCTGGAAAACCGGTTGGAAACATAGGATAGCTAGCCATGGCAGAAGTTCGTTTGCTAAATGTCAATAAACGTTTTGGCGATGTACACGCGGTCAAAGAGATGGACCTGACCATCGAGGACCAGGAGTTTCTGGTCATGGTGGGACCGTCCGGCTGTGGCAAGACCACGACCCTGCGCATGATCGCGGGGTTGGAGACTGTGACCGAAGGCGAGATCTACCTGGGCGACCGCCTGATCAATGACGTGGCCTCCCGCCATCGGGATGTAGCCGTGGTCTTTCAGAACTACGCACTCTATCCCCACATGACCGTCTATAACAACATGGCCTACGGCCTGCGGCGGCGTAAGTTCCCCAAAGATGAGATCGACAGACGCATCAGGGAAGCCGCCGAGGTGCTGGGGATCACCGAATTTTTGGCTCGTCATCCCCGACAGCTTTCAGGCGGTCAACAGCAGCGGGTGGCCTTGGGGCGCGCCATCGTGCGCCAGCCCTCGGCCTTCCTCTTCGATGAGCCGCTGAGCGCACTGGACGCCAAACTGCGGGTGCAGATGCGCAGCGAGCTGGTCAAGCTCCATGGCCGCCTGCAGACCACCATGATCTACGTCACCCACGACCAGGTGGAGGCCATGACCATGGGCGATCGCATCGTAGTCATGAAGGACGGCGTGGTCCAACAGGTGGGCGCGCCCAAAGAGATCTACTACCAGCCCGCTAACCTCTTCGTGGCCGGTTTCGTGGGCAGTCCACCCATGAATTTCATCAATTGCCAACTCCGGCGGGAGGCGGGCGCGCTACGGCTGACGGCCCCCGATCTGGACCTGCCCATCCCGGACAGGTACGCGGCTGCGTTGCAGACATACCAAAAACCGGAAGTCATCCTGGGGTTGCGGCCTGAGGACCTGCACTGCGAGCCGGTGCCGGGCAGCGAACGATTCCCGACCGTCGACATGACGGTGGAGGTGGTGGAGCCGTTGGGCTTTGAAACGATCCTGGACCTGACCACCGGCCACCGCAACCTGACTGCGCGCGTCAGCCCGCGAATCGAGCCGCAGGAAAGTGACCGGATTCCCGTCATGTTGGACACCGACCACATGCACCTGTTCGATCCCGATGGCGGAGAGCGACTGGTTGGTTAAAAACGGGTGAACGAATGCAACGGGTGATGGATGACGGATGCCACACACTTGACGACGGCGCGGACATCCTCCATAATGGTTTTATTATGGAGGATATTGTATGGTCACACTTACCATCGACGACATCCCAGACGATCTGTACGAACAACTGCGCCGGCGCGCCAAAATGAAGCGCAGAAGCACCAACAACGAGGCGATCGTCTGCATTGAAAAGGCCGTGCGCAGCCACAGAATGCCACCGGATGTAGCGCTGATGCCGGCGCGCAGGTTGCGTAAAAAAATCCGTGAAAATCCGCTCCAATCAGTACAAATCCGCGTTCCGCTCAAGTCCCATTAACCAGCCACCTAGAATGGAAAAGCCATGGATTTCGAACTGAACGAAGAACAGCGCATGATCCGCGACACGGTGCGCCGTTTCGCACAGGAGAAGGTCGCGCCCATCGCCCATGAGACCGACGAAACGGGCGTCTTCCCGGCCGAAAATTTCAAGGAAATGGGCAAGCTCGGCCTGCTGGGCCTGCCCGTGCCCGAGGCGTACGGCGGCGTAGGCGCGGACACCATCAGCTATTCCCTCGCCGTGGAGGAGCTTTCCGCGGCCTGCGGCTCCACCGGCCTGGCCTACGCCGCGCA
>JAJRVT010000319.1 GCA_024277175.1 Chloroflexota bacterium
CACCGACAGGTCGAGACGGTAGACGTCCGCGTCCGGGGGCGGCTCACTCAGGTAATGGTACATGAGAATGGGCACGTAGGCGGTGCGCAAAACGCCATCAGGCGTGGGCAGGGGCGCTGCGGCCTGCGCAGGGGTGGGTGTGGGCAAAACGACCGCGGCCGATTCAGGGCTGGGCGTAGGCGTAGGCAGCAGGACTTTCCCCGGCGTGTGCAGGGGCGACAAGGGCGCATCGACGCTGGACGAGAGCGCGAGTTCAGCGGTCAGCTCGCCCGTGACCGTGCTGGGGGAGGAGCCGGTGATGGGGCGGGTCACAGTCATGGCCAGGCGCGCCGTCAGGTCGTCCACGGGCGAGATCGCAGTCGTCGCGCGTGGCGTGCCGACTGACGAGATCACCTCCCCGGAGGCGGCCTCGTTCGTAATCGCACGGTCCCCGGTCAGCGTTATCACAGCGGTCAACGACGTTGTTGTGGTCAGAGGGGAGGTGATGGCGGGCGAAACGGATGAGGCGGAGCCTCCTGTGATCGCGGTCGATCCTGTGGGCGGGCTGGCGTTGGCGACGGGGACCGTGGCGGTAATCGACTCAGCCAGGGCGACGACCACTGGTTCGCCGATTGCTGAATTGGCCGATGGACTCTGATCGTCGCGTCCACAGCCGGTCAGCAACAGGGCCGTCATCACCATCCAGGCAGCCAGGATGGCTCGGCTGACTGACAAGCGATTATTTTTCTGAAGTGAATCATCATTCATTTGTTGCACGTAAAGAAAAATTCTCTGTGTCCTTCTGTATAATCTCTTGCGGCTCCTCGCGTCCCCACTTTTTCAAGAGGATACGCAAAATCCATGAAAGCCTGGAAGCCTCTGCGGAAACCCGCGTTCTGATCACCCCCTGCACAATAACGCAGAAGGGGTGTGGAGAAATGGTATCACGGGCGTAAAACGGATGCAATAATTCAGGCGCAATGGACGTAATCGAGCCAGATTGACAAGCGTCGCCGCCTGGACTATACTCGCAGTCAAGCCGCGTTCGCAATTTACATGACAATTCTTCGCACTCCTGGCAATAAATATCAACACTCCCGACAAGCGCTTCAGCATGCGGGCCGTTCCGTAAATAAACCGGACTTTTATCAATCAACCGCGGGTTCCGCAGATTATACGAATTATTTTCGTCCGTTATGTGGCATGCAGCCGCTCCTGGAGGCTGCGCCGTAAACAGACCGCGAATTGCACGAAGTAGATGAATTGCGTCGCTATGTTTTCAGCCGTTATATGATGTGTACCGTGTATTATGGCTGTTCCGCAGCCGTGATACACCCGTCACAAAGACCGTACGCTTACATTGTAGCAGCCAGCACCGTCACAGCGAAGCTACGACAGGGCGGGTAGAATCGGGGACAACCGATGTACAGAGAAAAAGTGCGCAAACACTATGATCGCCTCAGCCGCGGGTATCGCCGGGTGGCGGACTATCTCATGAACAGCTACTATGACGTGTCGTTCATGACCGCGGCTCAATTAGCGTCCGCCGTGGATGTGGACACTACAACCGTGGTGCGCTTCTCCCAGCGGCTGGGCTATAGCGGTTATCCCGAACTATTGGCGGATATCCGCGCGCGGGTGAAATCCGAGATCTACGCCAGCTATGAACCCCAACCCCTCTCGCCAGACGACCCGGCGGGGACGTTCCGGGATCGGATCGAGCAGGATCGTCACAACCTGAGTCAGTTATTGGTCCATAATCCGCCGGAGCATGTGGCTGCGATCGCGGCCATGTTCGAGGCTGCGGAACGCATTTTGATCATGGGAGAGGGCTATGCGGATGCGGTGGCGGAGATGGCTGCAGAACAGTTGCGCCATCAGGGCGTCGTGGCTGTGGCTGTCGAGGAAGATGCGGTGAAGCGGGCCGCTACGCTGATGGTTGTCGATGAAACGACCTTGGCTATCGGCGTCAGCGCCACCCGTTATGGCGAAGATGTGGCCCGCGCACTGGCCTTTGCTCGCCAGCAAGGGGCCGCAACCCTGGGCGTCGTCGGCTCCTTGGCCAGCCCGGTCAACCGTATGGCCGATCGGGTGATCTATGCGCCAACCGACGCCACAGGGCCTCTACCAAGCATCGTCGCCCTCACTGCAGCCATGAGCGCGCTGGTCCGGATCGCAGGCCGGGACAACCCCGATTCTGTGGACCGCCGCCAGGCCGAATTCGACCGCATCTACGCCTTTTTGCGCCAACAGACGGATGACGACTCGACGTGAGCCCGCCCCGCCCTCGTTAAATGGGCGTAGCCTGGCCGGTGGCGGAACGTCAGCTTATCCGTTGGCGAAATGTCAGGCGTCGGGCGCGTCCATACGCCAAGATAAGGACGATATAGTGGTAAAATGAACGTCGACCACCGCCTTGGCATTGGCGCGGTCGCGACGATTACGACTCGTTTACGTATCCTCATGATAGACATGCAAGGGAAAGAGGACATGACAACCCAATCCAAATTGCTTCGGTTCCTGACCGTTCTGGCCATCCTGGCCAGCGCGACGCTTCTGCTCGCGCCCCACGCCCACGCCCAGGACAAATCGTTGGTGTGGGAGCGGTTCGATGTCGATATCGCCATCAACGCGGATGGGACGTTCGACGTGGCCGAAAAGCAGGCGATCCGCTTCACCAGCGGTTCGTTCACCTTTGGTTACCGTGAGATCCCCGTCCGCAACTTCGGTTCCATCGACAACTGGGCGTTGACGGACGCCAGCGGCAACCTCTACACCCAAGCGTCCTATGGCGATGAGCCTTACACGTTCACTGTGGAAGACAACGGCTACAACTACGTCATCCGTTGGTATTTTCCCCCCATCCAGAATGCGAGCGAGACATACACCCTGCGCTACACCGTTCACGACGGCCTGCGTTACTACGCGGACGGCGATCAACTGTGGTGGAAGGCCATCTACGGCGATCGCAGCTTCCCGGTGCTGGACGGTCAGGTGCGGGTGACCACGCCGCCGGGCGCGACGATCCAGGAGTACGCCGCCTACATCAACAGCCAGGACGCGCGCGATTCGGCCACGGCCACGGTCGCGGATGACAAGCGTTCTGTGGTCTTTGATCTGACCCGCAGGCTAAAGGCCGGCGAGGAGTTCGAGGTGCGGGTGCAGTTCACCTCTGGCGTTGTGGACGGTGCGGCCCAGCCCTGGCAGCAGGCCGCCGATGAGGCGGCAGCGCAACAGGAGGCGACATTGCGCTTCAAGGAGCGCTGGGGACCGGTGGCGGCCCTTTTCTTTGGCGCGCTGGGTCTGATGCTGATCCTGGGCGGGCCGGCCGCGCTCTACGCGCTCTGGTACAAGCTGGGGCGAGACAAGCCCGTTTCCATGGTCGCCGACTACCTGCCCGAGCCGCCCGACGATCTGCCCCCGGGCCTCGCCGGCGCGCTGCTGGACGAAACGGTGGACATGGAGGACGTCATCGCCTCCATTGTGGACTTGGCCCGGCGCAAGGCCATCAGCATCACCGAGGAGAAAGAGGAGGGCGCGTTCCGCACCGGCTACGATTTCATCTATCGCCGCGAGCGCAAGGACACGGAGTTGCGCCCCTATGAAGAGCGCCTGATCAAATCCATGTTCGGCTCCAAGGATTCGGTGCGTCTGTCGGACTTAAAGGATAAATTCTATACCAAGCTGCCTGCCATTCGCCAGGAGATGTACGAAGCGCTGATCGATGAGGGTTACTTCAGCAACAGGCCGGACACCATACGCAAGCTCTATATGGGCCTGGGACTCATCGGCCTGATGGGGGCCGTCTTCGTTGGCTTTGTGCTGACCGCGGTCTTCGGCGACTTGACCGGCGCCGCAGTCCTGCCCGGCATCGGCCTTGGGATCGTCGCCATCGGTCTGATCATTCTGGCCCGTTACATGCCGCGTAAGACCGACAAGGGAGCCGAGGCGGCCGCGCGCTGGCGGGCGTTCAAGACCTATCTCAAAAATATCGACAAGTATTCAGACATCGAAGCGCAAAAGGGGATTTGGGACCAGTGGTTGCCCTATGCCATCGCCTTCGGGGTCGATAAAGATTATATCCGCAAGTTCACCGCAGTCAACGCGCCGGCGCCCGGGTGGTATATCCCGGCGCCGAGCCTGTACGGGCCTTTTCACCAACAATATTATGGGACGCCGTGGCATGGCCCATCGGGGGGAGGCGGCGGTGGCTCCATGCCGGACCTGGGCGACATGGGAGAAAGCGGCGGTCTGGGCGGCGGCCTGAGCAACGCCAGCGGCGGCCTGGGCGCCAGCCTCACCGGCATGAGCGTGGGACTGGGGGCCATGCTCTCCAGCGCCAGCAACACCATGACCAGCCGTCCCTCCAGTTCATCATCGGGCGGCGGTTGGAGCGGCGGTGGCGGTGGCTTCTCCGGCGGCGGCAGCTTCGGCGGCGGTGGCGGCGGTGGCGGCGGTGGCGGATTCGGGTAGACAAGAGGCGCGTTGCAGGTAGCAAGTGACAAGCGGCGTCCCGCATTCACGTTTCACATATTTACGTTTCACGAGTCACGCAAGGAGCATTTCATGATCGGTGGAGGGCGCACAGTTGGCGCAATTCTGATGGCGGTCAGCCTCGTTCTGCTGGCTGGCTTTTCCGTCTGGATGGTGGCGGAGCCCAATATCACAGGCGGCGGGCAGGCATTGGGGCTTTTCCTGGCCCTGCTCACCATGGGACCTGTCTTCGGGATTGGGTTCTATCTCTTCCGCAAGGGCACGGTGGAAAAAGAAGAGTTCGCTTTTGTGGAACAGGAGAAAAAGATCCTCAACATGGTCCTGACCCAGGGACAGGTAACGATCTCCGAACTGGTCGCCGAACTTCAGATCCCGCGTGATGACATCGAGGATATGATCCGGGATTTGGTGGGTAAGCAGCTTTTCAGCGGGGCCATCAACTGGGACAAAGGGGTTTTATATAGCGTGGAGAGCCAGCAGCTCACCGAAAGCCGCACTTGCCCCAACTGCGGCGGCAAACTGGAATTCGCAGGCAAAGGGTTGATCGTCTGCCCCTACTGCGGAGCCGAGGTCTTTCTGACCAAGCGCGCCGCGGCGCAGACGGCGGGGGTGCAAAATTGAAGATTGAAGGTTGAAGATTGGGTGCAGGGAGCGCGGAGAAGCCCTGGACCAATCTTTAATCTTCAATCCTCAATTTTCATTTACTACAAAGGAGAATTGAACCTATGACAAGTGACGCTTCGGATCGGTTTCTCGACCAGGCTAACGAACAGATGGGTGCGGTGGAGCGGCTGATCAAAGGGCTGCCCGGCGTTCAGGGCTATGTGGAGAAGGAAGCCCGCCGCGACGCAGACAAGCGGCTGCGACTTTACATCGCCAACACGCTGGGGGAGGTCCACAGCCGCCTGCTGCGAGGACAACAGGAACTGCTCGACAACAGCGGGCTGAAGGACATCGACCGCATGGACTCGGCCCTGCGCCGGCTGCAAACCTTGATCGACCGCATCAAGACGGCCAGCTATGGCTATGCTGGCTTCTTCGACACGGTGCGCGTCAAGGACGAGCAACTCAAAGCGCTGCACCGCTTCGATGTGGCCCTGGCCCAGCAGGCGGCCGGACTGGGAGCGACAGCCGACGCCCTGATCCAGGCCATCAAAAACAACGAGGCCGTGCGCGAGGGGATCGCCAAGCTCTCTGACGAAATCGGCGATCTGGACGCGCTCTTCGCCAAGCGGGGCGAAGCCGTGGTCTCACCCGATCTGCTACTCAATGACGAACAGCTTCCGGATGTGGATCCGGCGCTGCTTACGACTGATCAGGAAGGATAGAACGCGGATTTTGCGGATGAGGCGGATAAAGCCGGATTTCTTGCAAATCCGTGTGGATCCGTCTCATTCGCTTCATCCGCGTTCCATCAAAATCTATTCACAAGGAGAAATGATCCATGCCAAGAATAATTGACGTCATCGAAGCCCCAGATATGGGGCCGAATGATATGGTGAAACGCGTGCCGGAGGTCGGCTCCGGCGACTTCCGCATGGGCAGCCAGGTGATCGTGCGTGAGAGCCAGAGCGCGGTTTTCTATCGCGACGGCAAATCCCTGGACGAGTTCGACGCCGGCCGCCACACCATCACCACCGCCAACCTGCCTATTCTCACCAACCTGCTGAAGTTGGGCACCCGGGGACAGGACATCTTCACTGCCGAAGTCTATTTCGTCAACCGGCGCGAGTTCACCGACATGAAGTGGGGCACCCCCCAACCCATTAGCCTGCGGGATTCTGACCTGGGCGTGGTGCGTCTGCGGGGCTATGGCCAGTACACCATGCAGGTGGCCGAACCCAAGCGCTTCGTGGACCAGATCGTGGGTGTGCAGGGGCTCTATTCCACGGGCCAGATCGAGGATTATCTACGCAACGCCATCATCAGCCGCATGACCGACGTGCTGGGTGAAAACATGACCAGCCTCTTCGACCTGCCCGCGCTCTTCAACGAGCTCTCTGCCGCCATCCGCGCCAAGGTCCAGGACGACTTCACGGCCATGGGCATTGCGCTCAAGCAGTTCATGGTGGTCTCCCTTTCGCCCACCGAAGAGACGGCCAAAGCCATTGACGAGCGCGCGGCCATGGGCGCCATCGGCAACATGGACGCCTACATGAAATTCAAGGCCGCGCGGGCCATGGGTGACGCGGCCAACAACCCGTCCGGCGGCGGGGCCGCCGAGGGCGTAGGTCTCGGCGCAGGCATGGGCATGGGGATGGGCATGGCGGGGATGATCTCCCAGGCCATGGCCGGCGCTTCTCAGCCAGCCGGCGCTTCCGCATCGGCCGCGCCCTCCGTCCCGGATGTCATGACCCTGGAGGAGGCCGCGGCCTATCTCAAGGTCGCGCCGGCCGACGTGCAGGCGATTATCGACTCCGGCGAGCTCTCGGCGCGCAAGATCGGCAGCCAGTACCGGATCAGCAAGAATGCGATCGACGCCTTCCTGGGCGGATGATAAAAACGATAGAACGCGGATTGAACGGAAAGAGCGGATTTACGCGGATTTTCATGAAAATCCGCGTAAATCCGCTCTTTCCGTTCAATCCGCGTTCTATCAGGCGCCATGCCTCTCTCAGGTCACGGCTTCTTCCGGAACGGTGGCTTCAGCGGCGTCAGCCGTCGGTTTTTCGGTGACGATCAGGTCGAGAATCCACCGAGCGTCATCGAACATGGAGAACAGGATCATCGTAAAAACGGTTAACGGTCCGGCCAGTAAGACGCCGGCCGGCCCCATAAGCCAGGCGAAGACGAACATGGCCAGAAAGACGAACCAGGGTTTCAGGCTCAGGCGAGCGCCGGTTATTTTGGGTTCGAGAATAACCTCGGCCACTTGATTCAGAACAATATAGCCGATGATCACGATGATGCATGTTGGGTTGTCGCCTGGCAGCGCCGGCCTGTCACTCCTTCACGAAGAGGAGCAGACCGCCACCTGCGCTGATCTGGCTTCGATCCGGTCGATAACGATAGCCCTGGGGATGCTCAAAATCGCCAAACGCGGCCGGGTCGGTGACGCCCTCTTCGCAGATAAAACGCACCAGCGCCCCCTTGAGCGCCTTGGACCAATGGGAGACGGTGCGGTAGCGCGTCTCGCCGTTCTTCTCCACACGCTCCACAAATTTGACCTGCCAGCGGGCCGCCATGCTGGCCTTGCCATCCCAGGCCTTACCATGCACGCCCGGCAGCAGATCCCAGACTACTTGACCAGCCAGCAGATCGTTGAGCGTGCGGCTGATCTCCGGCTTCCAGAAACGGGCCACCCCGCCGATTTCAGGCAAGCGGGCGTCCATCTTGAGCTTGTAGTCGGGGATCCAGTCCGTAGACCGCAGGAGACCCCACAGTCCGCTGAAGAGTACGACATGCTCATCGAAGGCCCGGCGCGCGTCGTCGGCCAGGGTGGCGTAGCTCATGTGGTCGAACATGACGCCGGTGTAGCGTTCGATCGCAGGCAGAAGGGGCCCCGCGGGTAGGCGGTGGTTGGTTTCCACGGCCGTGGCCAGGGCCGCGCCCTTGACGCCGAAAATCTTCTGCAAGGCAGGCCCCGGCTGGCGATCCAGCGCGCGCTGGAGCGTGGCCATCAGTTCGGTCCGCTGGGGATCGAACGCGGGAAACGCGTTCAGTGCCGGGTCGTCGGCGATGTCGGTCCAGGCGCGGGGATCGGTCCCGCCGGGGGCCTTGCCTTCGGATGGGGGCAGGAGGATAGTGAAGTCGCTCATAAGAGAGGTCCGCTTTCGTCGTGATTCCGAGAGATACAACGTCTCATACTGATTATAACATTGGATGGCGCTTGTTCGGTTTTTTTGATGCATTACTCTGCTCGTTGTAAATCTGTTACAATAACCGCGTATCCGACACCTCTCTGGAGCGACAATGAATTCGACATCCCTGGAACAAGAAGTCAAGCGCTTTCTGGCCGAAAAAAAGGTCGATTTTCAG
>JAJRVT010000320.1 GCA_024277175.1 Chloroflexota bacterium
CTGCGAATGTTGTGAATCCGTTCATGATGCATCTCCTTATTGATTGGATCTGCATCATTATCGCACGCAATTTTCAATCGCATTTTTGGGGGTATTACTTTGTAAAGGTACTTGGGGGGTATGACTTTATGATGGCTTACAGGATGCATTGGAAACAACGTGAGATTATAGCTCAAGACTATCCTCACCCCTGACAATATTTTACCTGTCGTAACGTGCCCTAATTTCAATTTTCCAAAACCCCTTGACAAACACAATTATTCGGGTTAGACTGGGGTTAACCGGTTACGTAACCGGTTAACCCCAGTCAATCTGATGAGTTTGCGGAGTTATCGCGGTGGCCACCATCCAGGATGTCGCGCAACTCGCCGGCGTCAGCAAGGCAACGGTTTCCCACGTCATCAATGACACGCGTCCGGTGACGCCGGCCACGCGCCAGGTTGTTCTGGATGCCATCGCCCAACTGAACTACCGCCCCAGCGCCATCGCCCGCAGCCTGAACACCAATGTCACCCACACCATCGGCGTGCTGGTCGCCGACATTACCAACCCCTTCTTCAGCGGGCTGGTGCGAGGCGTCGAGCGTCAACTTTCCCTTCAAGGTTACAATCTCATCGTCTGTAACACAGATGAAGATCCGGAGCAGGAAGCCCGCTACCTGGACCTTCTGCTGGCCAAGCGGGTGGATGGCCTGATCGTCGCTCCTTCGGGCGCGGCGCAGCCCCTTTTTCAACAATTCAGCGCCTATAACACGCCCCTGGTCTTTGTGGATCGGCACCCGGATAAACCTTATGGACCGGTGATCGAGATCGACAATTTCGCCGCCGGATATGAGGCCACTAAGCATCTGATTCGATGGGGACACCGCCGTATCGCCATCCTGAGCCGTAACCCTACGCTCTCCACGGCCCGGGGGCGGATCAGCGGGTACAGCAAGGCGTTGCAGGCCCATGGTTTGGACGTCGATGAGACGCTTATTCAGGTCACCGGCATTACATTGGAGGCCGCCGTTACGAACGCGTTACGCTTGCTGGACCGGCCGGACCGTCCAACGGCTGTGGTGACGACGAATCATATCATGACCTTGGCGCTATTGCGCGCTCTTCGGGAGCGCAATCTGGACTGTCCCACTGACATTTCACTGGTTGGCTTCGACGACCATCCCTGGGCTTCGTTATTCACCCCGCCGCTTACGGTGATTCGAATGTCGATCTCTGACTTGTCCAACGCCGCGGTTGGAACGTTGTTGCGGGCCATTGAGTGTCGGACCCAGGGGCAGGGCGGCGATCTGAGTGCGGAATGCACGCCTGATGTGGTCTTGCCTGCTGAGCTTGTGGTTCGCGCCTCGTGCGCTCCGCCAGCATCGCCGGCAGGGCCGACAGTTCGGCGTGCCTCTTTGCCGACGTGATGAGGGATCGAGTGAATGTCGAGAGGGGGTGATTGCAGCAACAAATACGGCAAAGTGTTGTTCGCTCAACCTGTGTCAGGATCAACCCGTGAAGCGTGATTTAGAAAGATGATTCATTGGAGGATCAACATGAACAAAGCGCGTATTCTATTGTTCGCCCTGGTCGCCCTGGCCCTGCTGGTGGCCGGATGCACCGCCCCCGCGCCGGCCCAGCCGGCGGCGGAACAGCCCGCCGAGTCCGAAGCGGCGGCCGCACCTGAAGGGTATAATTGTCAGGCCTACGCGGGCACGGAAGTCCGCTTCTTGGCCAACAAACACCCTTGGACCACAGCCATCGAAGAGTACATCCCCCAGTTCGAGGAAGAGACCGGCATTAAGGTGAACCTGGAGATCCTGCCCGAAGATCAGTTCCGCCAGAAGGTCCTGGTCGAGCTGACGACCGGTGCGGGCACGGTGGACGTCTTCATGTCCATGCCGCCTCAGGAAGGCCTCAAATATCACAGCGCCGGCTGGTATGAACCGCTCAACGATTATCTCACCAACGCCAGCATCACCAGCCCCGACTATGAGCCGGATGACTTCCTGCCCGGCGTAATGGGCGCGGAAACCATCGAAGGTGACGTTATCGGCATCCCCATCATGATGGAGAACGAGGTCCTCTACTATCGCAAGGACATCTTCGAGGAGAAGGGACTCACCCCGCCTGCCAACATGGAAGAACTGGAGCAGACCGCTGCCGAGTTGACGGATAAAGAGAACGACTTTTACGGCTTCGTGGCCCGCGGTAAGG
The DNA here is from genome assembly GCA_024277175.1 of Chloroflexota bacterium. GTDB lineage: Bacteria > Chloroflexota > Anaerolineae > Caldilineales > Caldilineaceae > JAJRVT01. The sequence goes on from JAJRVT010000320.1 coordinate 2,199, forward strand.
GGGCGGCGGCCGTCACCCAGTTCAGCACCTTCCTTTATAACTTCGGCGGCGAATGGCTGGATGAAAACCGCAAGCCCATCATCAATTCGCCTGAAGCGGTGGAAGCGTTTGAATTCTATGGCAAGATGCTGCGCGACTATGGTCCTCCCGGATCCACCAACAACCACTGGTATGAAGCCTCCGGTATTCTGGCTCAGGGCAAGGCAGCCATGTATACCGACGCTAATAGCCTCTTCTCGGTGGTCGAGGATCCGGAAAGCAGCAAAGTGGTAGGCAAGATCGGCTACGCCATGATGCCCGAAGGCCCGGCCGGCAACCATCCCTACGTCTCGGTCTGGGGCATCAGCATGGCCTCCAGCAGCCAGAACAAAGAGGCGACCTGGTGCTTAATGCAGTGGCTCACCAGTAAGGACATGGTCAAGAACGCGCAGATGAAGGGCATTCCCGGCGGTCGCCGCTCTGTGTGGGCGGACCCGGATGGCGCCAGCGCCTTCCCGGCCGACTGGGTGGAGACCTTCGTGGCCTCCAATGAGATCGCCTATCCGTATGATCGCCCGCCGGTCGTCGCCGTCTCGGAGATCCGTGACGTCATCGGCAAGGTGATCGTCACCGCCATCGAGGGCGGTGACGTGCAGGCCGCAGCCGATCAGGCGGCTCAGGAGATGGCCGATATCATGGCCCGAACTGAGTAGCGGACGGACGCGGACAGATCATCTTCTATTGAAGGATAATCGTAGGATATAGAGATTGGAGATTGAGAGATTGGAAATTGGCGATCAACCGGAGAGTCGCCAATCTCCAATCTCTCCAATCTCTCCAATCTCCCAGTCTCTGCACCTTGACGTACGAAATCATTGTTCTCACTTCGTCTTCCGTTTCGTTCACACAGGATCGGCCTATGTCTGAATCGATCGCCAAGCAGACCTCGCCCCACGTCCAGCCACCGCCTGGTCGGCGGCCGCCATTTCTGGTTCGTCACGCCAAATGGGTTTTCATCGGGCCTGCTGTCATCGTAATGATCCTGATCATGATCTACCCGCTGGGCTACACCCTGTGGATGGGCTTCCACGAATGGTTCGCCTCCAGCGTGGTGCCGCCCAAGTTCGTTGGCCTGGACAACTACGTGCGCATCTTCACCGATGACGCGCGCTTCTGGGATGCGTTCTGGCGCACCGTCTACTTCACCGTCCTGGCCATCAGCATCCAGACGGTGCTCGGCGTGGGCATCGCACTGATCTTCAACCGTAATTTCCTGGGCAAGGGGCTGGTGCGCACCCTTTTTCTCTTTCCCATGGTGGCCACGCCCGTGGCCATCGCCCTGGTCTGGATGATGATGTACAACCCGGTCCTGGGCGTGTTGCGCTATTTTCTGGACATCGTCGGCCTGCCGCCGGTCGAGTGGGTCAGCAACCGCCTGCTGGTGATCCCGGCGTTGGTGATCGTGGACACCTGGCAGTGGACGCCCTTGATCACGCTCATGACCCTGGCTGGCCTGTCGGCGCTGCCGGTGGAACCCTATGAGGCCGCAGTCATCGACGGAGCCAGCGGCTGGCAGATCCTTCGCTATGTCACCCTGCCCCTGCTGCGACCGGTGATCGTGGTGGCCGTGCTCTTCCGTTCCATCGACGCCATCAAGACCTTTGACATCATCTATGTGATGACCCAGGGCGGCCCTGCATTTGCTTCGGAAACGCTCAACATTTATATCTTCCAGACCGGCTTCAACTATTTCCATCTCGGCTATGCGTCGTCGTTGCTCATCGTGCTTTTCATCATCGTCATGAGCGTCAGCGTGCTGCTGATCCGCTTCCGGCGCGTGGATTGGTAGGGGGAGAGCATGTACAGCAGTCACGTCACCAAATCGACCGGACGCCCATGGCGCAAGGCGTTGCTCAATATCGCCTTCTACCTGCTGATCATCGCCATCATGGTCCCGTTCCTGTTCGTCTTCTACTGGATGATCCTTTCGTCGTTCAAAAACCAGGTGCAGAACACAGCCTATCCGCCGGTTTGGGTCTTCAATCCCACCCTCCAGAACTATCGGGACGTCTTCGCCCAGAACGACATCGTCAAGTTCGCCAAGAACAGCTTCATCGTCGCCTTCGGAGCCACCGGACTTGGCCTTTTGCTGGGCTTGCCCGCGGCCTATGGCATCGCCCGCTACAAGCAGCAGGGGTTGGGCCTGGCCATCCTCGTGGCCCGCGTCCAGCCCGGCATCAGTTTCCTGATCCCGCTTTTTATCATTTTTCTGAAGATCAAGTTGATCGACACCTACATCGCCCTGATCATCACCCACCTGATCGTCACCATGCCTATCATCGTCTGGATGATGATCAGCTACTTCGAGGACATTCCGGCCGAACTGGATGACGCCGCGCGGGTGGACGGGTGTAGCCCCTACGGCGCGTTCTGGCGCGTGGCCCTGCCCCTGACCCGACCGGGGATCGCGGCCTCCGGCATCCTGGCCTTCATTTTTTCCTGGAACAACTTTCTCTTCAGCCTGGTGCTTTCCAGCTATCGCACCAAGACCCTGCCCGTGGCCGTCTTCAATTTCATGAGCTACGAGCAGATCAACTGGGGCGGTCTGACCGCAGCCGCCACCCTGATCACCCTGCCGGTGCTGCTCCTGGTTCTGCTCGTCCAGCGCCAGATTGTGCGCGGCCTGACCATCGGCGCCGTGAAGGGGTAGGTCATAGAATTGAAAATTGTTAATTCTAAATTTTCAATGATCAATGGTTTGGGGCAGGCGATGAATCTGCGCAACGGCGACAATCATTGACCATTGAAAGTTGGCCATTGACCATTATCAATTTGGTTCATCACTGGCCACTTGCCACAAGGATTCTTCACATGAAAGCGCTCGTCTACCAAGGCCCCTGGACCATGACCCTCGAAGATGTCCCTGTCCCTGAAGTCGGACCCGGCCAGGTGCGCATCGCCGTCAAAAAGGTGGGCATTTGCGGTTCGGACGTCCACGGCTTCATCGGCAAGACCGGCCGCCGCATCCCGCCCATGATCATGGGCCATGAGTTCGGCGGCGTGATCAACGCGGTGGGAGCGGGCGTCACTCGCTTCGGCGTGGGCGATGAGGTGATCGCCTCGCCCATCCAGTTCTGCGGCCACTGCGCCAACTGCCGCCGCGGGCTGACCAACATCTGCGTCAACCGCCACGTGCTGGGCGTGGACCTCCCCGGCGCGTACGCGGAGCAGATCGCGGTGGACGAGTCCATGGTCTATGCCAAGCCGGCCGGGCTGGCGTGGGAGCTGGCGGCCCTGGCCGAGCCGCTGGCCGTGGCCCTGCACGCGGTCAACCTGACCCCCTTCGACCTCATGGAGACGGTGGCCATCGTCGGCGCGGGGACCATCGGTCTGCTGACGCTCATGGCGGCCAAGCTCAAGGGCGCGGGGACGGTGGTCATCACCGACAAAAGCCGGCATCGGCTGGAGATGGCCCGCAAGCTGGGCGCGGACCGGGCCATCTCCGTGGACGAGGAGGACCCGGTCGCGGTCGTGAAAGAGATGACCGGCGGCCTGGGCGCGGACGCTGTCATCGAGGCCGTGGGTTTTGCCGCCACCGTGCAACAGGCCCTGGCGTTGACCCGCACCGGCGGCGCGGTCACCTGGATCGGCAACAGTGCGCAGCTGATCGAACTCAACATGCAGGAGGTGGTGACGCGCGAACTGGCCGTGCATGGCAGCTACGCCTTCAACACCGGCGAGTTCGCTCGTTCTATCCAGGCCATCGCCGACGGGCGCATCGACGTCGCCCCCCTCATCGAACGCAGCGCTCCCCTGGCGGAAGGTCCGCAGATCATCCACGACCTGGCTGCCGGCGAGCTGGAACTGGTCAAGGTTATGTTAGAGGTGACTGCTTGACGCAGAGGCGCGAAGACGCAAAGGTGCGCAGAGAAAATCTTTCTTTGTTGTTCTCTGCGTCCCTTTGCGCCTCTGCGACTTTGCGTCGAATAGTAGCCCTCGTATCGAAAAATTACAGGAGTTTCCATGAAAATCGCTGCTTTTCCCAAATGTTATCTGGAAGCCATCGCCCGCGACCGGACCATGACCGTCTTCCAGTGGATCGAGATGGCCAAGGAGCTGGACGCCGAGGGCTTGGAGATGTACGATGGCTTCTTCATCAGCCTGGACGACTCATACATCGACTCGGTCAGTGACGCCATCCACGAGGCCGGTTTCGAGATGCCCATGATGTGCTGCTCGCCCAACTTCACCGACCCGGACCCGGATGAACGTCAACGGGCCGTGGAGCACGAGGCCGAGATGATCCGCATCACCCGGCGCATGGGCGGACCCAAAGCCGTCTGCCGGGTGCTCACCGGCCAACGCTATCCTGAGGTGAGCGTGGAGCAGGGCGTGGCCTGGGTGGCGGAGTGCATCGACCAGTTGCTGCCCGTGGCCCGGGAGTATGACATCATCCTCGGCCTGGAGAACCACTACAAGGACGGCCACTGGCTCTATCCCGAGTTCGCACAGAAGATGGACGTCTTCCTGCGCGTGCTGGACGCGATTCCCGAGCGGGAATACTTCGGCGTCCAGTATGACCCATCCAACGCCATCGTGGCCGGCGACGACCCCATCGAACTGCTGCGTGCGGTCGCGGACCGGGTGGTGAGCATGCACGCCAGCGACCGCTATCTAGCCCCGGGCGCGACCCTGGACGACGTCCTCCAGGCCGACGGCATGATCGGCTACCCGGACAAGCTGCGCCACGGCGTCACTGGCCAGGGCATGAACGACTACGACGCCATTTTCTCCATTCTGGCCGGCGTGGGCTATGACGGCTGGGTCAGCATCGAGGACGGCATGAACGGCATGGGCGAAATGCAGGAGTCGCTGGCCTTCCTGCACCGGATGCGGGAGAAGTATTTTGGCGGAGCGTGAAACGTAAAGCGTGAAACGTGACTCGTGACGAGTGCCACTTGTCACTTGCCACTTGCCACTTGAACCTTCAAGGACATGAACTCATGAAAGCAGTAGTCAAGTATGCGTACGAGGACGGCGCGGTGGAACTGCGCGATGTGCCGGAGCCGATCATGGAGCCGGACCAGGTGTTGCTGGAGGTCAAGGCCGTGGGCGTTTGCGGCAGCGACGTCCACATGTGGCGGGAGAACCAGAGCTGGGAGATCAAGATGCCCCTGGTGCTGGGGCACGAGTTCTCCGCGGTGGTGGCCGATGTGGGCGCACACGTGGAAGGCGTCCGCACCGGCGATCGGGTGACGTGCGAGACCGCGGCCGAAGTCTGCGGGCGTTGCACCTATTGCCTGACGGGGAACTATAACCTCTGCCCCCACCGCAAGGGCTACGGCGCGCTCATGGACGGGGCCATGACCCGTTATGTAGTCGCACGGCCCCAGATTTTGCACCATGTGCCCGATTCTGTCCCCTTCGAGCACGCGGCCCTGACCGAACCCGTCTGCGTGGCCATGAACGCGCTGGTGGAGAAGACCGTCCTCAAGCCGGGCGATCTCACCGTGATCCAGGGGCCGGGTCCCATCGGCATCATGGCGTTGCAGGTGGCCAAACTCCAGGGCGCGGGCCCCATCATCATGCTGGGTGCGGACATCGACGAGCGCCGGCTGGAGGTGGCGGCTGAGCTGGGCGCGGACTACACACTCAACATCCAGCGCGAAGATCCGCTGGAGCTGGTGCGCAGGCTGGGCGATGGCTTCGGCGCCGATCTGGTGGTGGACTGCACGGGCGTGAGCCGGGCGCTGGAGCAGGGCATGGCCATGGTGCGTCCCAACGGTCGCATCACCAAGATCGGCTGGGGGCCCCAGCCCCTGAACGCCAGCCTGGATCCCATCGTGGGCAAGGCCGTCACCCTGCAAGGCTCGTTCAGCCACACCTACGCCACCTGGGAGCGGGTCGTCCACCTGATCGCCGACGGCAAGCTCGACATGACGCCCGTCATCGGCGGCGTCTACGGCCTGGACGAGTGGGAAACCGCCTTCTCGCGCATGGAGGAGGGGGCGAATGTGAAGTCGGTGATTAAACTATGAGAAGTGCGGGATGTGAAATCGTCGGAAGCGTGAGAACGCCCGAGGGTCAATCTTTAATCCTCAATCTTCAATCTTCCTAAAGGAACCAACATGGACCCAAAAATTCAAGTATCCATCGACGTGACCTCCATCGAGGAGGCGCTGGAACTGGCTGAGGCGGCTGCGAACGCGGGCGTGGACTGGCTGGAGGCGGGCACGCCCCTGATCCTGGCCGAGGGCCTGCACTGCGTGGAGGCGCTGCGGGCCGCGCACCCGGACAAGCCCATCGTGGCTGATCTCAAGACCATGGACGGGGCCGGGCTGGAGGCGGAGATGATGTTCAAGGCCGGGGCCAACATGGTGGTGGTCATGGGCCAGGCCCACGACGCCAGCATCATCGAGCAGGTGAAGATGGCCAAACTCTACGGCGGCCAGGTCATGTGCGACGTCATGCTCTGCCCGGACAAGGCGGGGCGGGCTAAAGAGGCCGAAGCCCTGGGCGTGGACTACATCATCGTCCACACCGGCTTCGACGAGCGCAACATGATCCCCGGTCTCTCGCCCCTGGACGACCTGCCGGCGGTGCTGGACGCGGTCGACATCCCTGTGCAGGCCGTGGGCGGGCTGACCATCGAGCAGGCGCTGCAAACCCTGGAGATGGGCGCGGAGATCGTGGTCTTCGGTGCGCCGTTGGTCATCAGCGGCGATGAGTTCAAGGTCGCGGGCGATGATTTCGAGTCCATCCTGCGTGAGATCGTGCGCCGGGTGAAGGGGTAGAGCGCATGAAAGAAACGGTCTTGGAAGTCGCCGGTTTGAAAGCAGCGCCCGGACAACGCCTCGCCAGCATGATGACCGTTCCGGTGACAGGCGTCGAGGTGCAGTTGCCCATCTTTTTGATCAACGGCGTTCACTCAGGGCCAACCCTGGCCGTGACCGCTGGCATCCACGGAGCGGAGTACGCCAGCGTAGAGGCTGCACTACGGCTGGGGCGCAGCCTGGACCCGGGGCAATTACACGGCCAGGTGATC
>JAJRVT010000321.1 GCA_024277175.1 Chloroflexota bacterium
ATCCATGTGCTCATGCTCGTGTTGCATGGCGGCCATGTCCATGCCCGCCATGTCTTCGTGGCTGGTCCCGCGGCCTCTGGGTAGCAGGCCGAGGCTGAACAGCTTTTCGATGGGAGCCATCTCCATCCCGGTCATCATGTCGCCGCCGGGATCGTGGGCGAAGAGCACCATAAAGAGGATCATCACCAACATGCCGCCGATGTACATCATGATCTGAAGCATAGCCAACAGATCGGCGGTGAGCAGGATAAAGAGGCCAGCGACGCCGATGAATGAACCCATCAGGAAGATGCCGCTGCGGAACATGCTCATGGTGGTGCCCATGCCCAATGCTCCCAGAAGGGCGATCAGGGTGAAGAGAACGAAAGCTGTCCATTGTGCAAAGATGCCGAGTATCATGACGGACCTATCCCCAATAGAATCATGGCCCCGACGATCAGCACGTTGACCATGCCGACCGGGATCAGGATTTTCCACGATAGCGCCAACATTTCGGCCACGCTCAGGGGGCGCACCTTCCCGCCCAGCCAGATCAGAAAGATCATCATGGCGAAAGTTTTGATCACCATCCATAGGGGACCGGGCAAAAGTGGCCCCTGCCAGCCGCCTAGGTAGAGCACAGCGCCCATGGCTGCGACGATGAAGAGTACGCCGGCGAGGGCAATACGCCAGAGCAGCGCCTTACTTCCACCGTAGACGGGGAGGACGCCGTGATCGATGCTGCGGGCGAACGGTTCCAGGAAAGGGGCGCGATAGGATTGCATCAATGCGGTGATGACGTACAGCGCAAAGCCGATGGGCTGCAAGACGATAAACCAGAGGCCCGACTGGGCTTCCACGATCGCCACGGTGGAGAGGGAACGGGCCATCATGATGGCCCCGATGTAGGCCAATCCCAGCGGCACGACGTAGGCGACGAGTTGAGCGGTGATGCGATAGTAGACCTCCACGGCATGGCGGGTGTTGGCCCCCCATCCGCCCAGCGCCAGCCCCAGCACGACGAAGTCCACGACGACGATGATATAGAAAGCGCCGATACCCAGATCGGCGCCGATCAGTTGGGGGCCGAACGGAATGACCACGCTGGCCAAGGCTACACCCAACAAGGCTACAATGGGGGCGACAGGATACAGCCAGCGATCGGCGTTGGGCAGGATCACGTCCTGCCGTGGCGAGACTGCTGTCGCCGGCCCCCGTTCCCGCGCCTTTCCATACAGCCGCGGCTCCAACAGCGCCGTCAAGGCCGCGCCCGCCAGGATGATGGCCAGTGTAAACAGGCTGGCAGTGGCTACTCCCACTCTAACCCTCCCATGGTCCAGGCGTACACGATGCCGCCGGCGAGGATCGCCAGAAAGACGAACATATCCAAAAACGCGGTCAGCCCCAGGTCGGCGAAGACGACCGCCCATGGATACATGAAGATCATCTCCATGTCGAAGGAGAGGAAGATCAGGGCGTAGACGGGATAGCCGAAGTGGTACGGCTTCCAGGCGGCCGGCGTTTCGAGCTGTTCCGCGCCGGGATGGCGAAAGGCGATCAGTAGCAAGGCCAGACCGAAGACGAGCAGCGTGACCAGCCCGACGACAGCGTAGGCGGAAAGAATCATAAAAGTTCCTTCAACTCTTAACGTGAGATGGAGATAGGTGATGATTGGGGCGAGGTAAGACGAACTCGCCCGCGATCCACCGTAATGATACACCCGCAGTCTCTTTTGTTCGACCGGGGATTTTGCGCCGGGTGCATTCTCTGCTGGGGGCGAAATTTACCTGCTTCGAACGTGCCGGGGAGTTCCGAACTCCCCGGCACATGCCAGCGCCCCCAAATCAGAATGCACCCTTTTGCGCCGGGTGCGTCCCAGATTTTGGATGAGGCCCGCATTCCGGGATTCGACCAGGCCATCTCTCGCGACGGGGCGTCTTGTGGTCGAATCCCGGAATGCTACCACGTCCGGCTTTCAAAAAGTTGGGACGCACCTTTTCGCACCGGACTGGGATCGAGGGCCGGGTCAACTGACTATTGCCTGATCAGGTTGAGGATAGCGAGCATCCCCCAGATCATTCCGGTCAGCACAAGCATGCCAATCAAGGCTGTATAGACGTCAATATGCGCCTCTTCACCCTCCACTGTCATGTCCATCGCCGCCCATATCCGGCGCGCCCAATAGTTCCTGCGCCTGGCTGAGCGCGGTTTCGGCCGCGGTTGCATCTCCGGCCTCGATGGCATCGAGGGCCTCGTTCACCAGCGCCAGCACATCCCCGGAAGCGCCCTGTTTCGCCTCACCCAACGCATGTTCCGCCCCGTGCAGGTCACCCTCTTCCAAAGCGTGTAAGGCTTCGGTGATGGCGGCTTCCGGTCCCGGCGGCTCCACTGTTTCTCCCTGTTCCCAGGCCCTCAGCAGGGCGACGAGGTCATTCACCTGCGCAGGCGACAGCACCGTCCCCCAGGTGGGCATGCCCTTTGAGGGGCGCCCCTCCGTGATCGTATCGGCGTACCAGTCGTCATCGAATTTGGCCAGTTTTTCCGGATCGTTCAGCGCCGACGCTTGTTCGGTCCCCTGGCCGGTCTCGCCGTGACACACAATGCAGGTGCTGTTGTAGATGACCAGGCCCTCAACCGGATCGCCTGCCAGCGCCTCTACTTCCCGATCCGGTGCGTCCGCCTCCCAGCTACGAAGGAAGGCGACGACCTGACGCACCTGTTCGTCGGTGAACGGCCCGCCATAGGTCTGATTCCAGGCTGGCATTTCCGTGCTGGGCACGCCGGAGCTAATCAGGCTGAAGATCGTCTCGTCGGCCGTATCCGCCAGAAATTTTTTGTCGTTCAGGGCCGGGGCATCCACCCCTTCCCCCTGTTCGCCGTGGCAACTGACGCAGTTCTGAGTGTACAGGGTGCGCCCGGCCGTCACCGCAATGAGGGCGTCATGTTCTTTATCGGCTGAGATGCGCTGCGGTTCGCGCAGAATGTAGATTTCAAAGAGCACCAGGATCGCCACAGTCAACACCAGGGCCGCGACAATATAGCGCCAATAGTTTTCTCTTGCCTGCATCTCAACCTCCTACGCGTAGGTTTCTTGGGAAGGGTCGAACTCGGCGCGTTTGGTGGGGGCGCTTGTGTCTACGATAACCACGCCGTCCACAATTTTGACCGGGAAAAGATCCAGGGGGCGGGGCGCGGGTCCGCTCACCACTTCACCTGTGGTGGTGAAGATGGAATTGTGGCAGGGACAGTGAAATTGGCCCTCATCCTCTCGCCAGGGGACGGTGCAGCCCAGGTGGGTGCACCGGTGCCACATGGCCAACATGCCGCCATCCTCCTGGGTCGAGATGTAAAATCGTCCTTTTCGCACATGGCTGATCGTGCCTGGCGGAAACTCATTCACCTGTCCAGCCACCACTTCGCTGCCAAAGCCTCCCTCTTCAACGCGCGGTTTCATAAACTGGAATAGCGCCGAACCGGCCTGCCCGAAGAGTGCGATCAGGGTCACGCCCCAGGCGCCCGCCAGAAACCGACGTCGCGAGGCGTTATTGTCTTCTTGGTGCTGCATGATATTGCCTCCACATGATCAAAAATCATTCCAGGGGTTATAGCCATCGGGCATGTTCCAGGGCGGGAACATCTCGAAACCCGGTCCTCGAAATAGAAAACCGCTGATCGTCAGCACAACGGCCGACGCCAACATCACTGTGAACAAGGCGATCATCACCTCGCGGGTGGACGCTCCTTTTCGACGCAACACCACGACCGGGATCAGCACGATCACCGCCAGGATCAGCGCCGGCAACAGCCACTGCGCCACCCAGGGCGGAGCCACGCCCCGCAACGATTCTCGCATGCTGAAGGCGTTGTCCAGGGCAATGAAGGCGATCATGGCGATCGCGGTGTAGAGTGCCGTCCATACCGTGATTCGCTTTCCTCGCCTTGTCGAAAACCAGACCCCGGCGTGCGTTCGAGAATGATCCAGATAGGGCAAAGACACCAGGAAAAGAACCAGGATCCCGGGGATGATGATGCCAGCCAGGGTGGGGTGCATGTGCTCCAGCAATTCCTGCAAGCCTACGAAGTACCAGGGCGCCTTGGCCGGATCCGTGGTCACTTGTGGATTGGCGATCGCGTCCAGCGGCGCCTGCTTGATGAGAGAAAAGAGGAAGAGCGCCAGGGTGACCCCCAGCAGCAGCAGGACTTCCCAAAGCAGCACCACCGGAAAGGAGAAGACCGTCTTTTCCGGCCCTTTGCCCACCATGGGCCCGTCCCCGCGCACTAGCTCCACGATGGCGTATGATTTGTTGGTTCCTTTTGGAAATATCTCTTCGTTAGCAGACAATTCGTTCGTCATGTTTCTCTCCAGCTCCTTGGCCACTCAGTGCAGTCACTCGGCGTCTGGCGCCTCATTGGCCGCCAATCCGCCGTCCTTGCGCACTCGCCAGAAATGCACCGAGATCAGCAGCACCAGTGACGCCGGCAAAAGGGCGATGTGTAGGGTGTAGAAACGGATGAGCGTGTTCTGGCTGACTTCCGTGCCGCCCAGCAGTAACTCCCGCATCACCGGCCCGGCGACGGGCGCATAACCGGCGATATTCGTGCCCACGGTAATGGCCCAGTACGAAAGCTGGTCCCAGGGCAGCAGGTAGCCCGTGAAACTGGCCCCCAGGGTGAGGAGCAACAGGATCACGCCGATGACCCAGTTGAACTCACGCGGCGGTTTGTAGGCCCCGGTATAGAACACCCGCGCCATGTGCAAGATCACCACCAGCACCATGGCGTGCGCGGCCCAGCGATGCATGTTGCGCGTGAATTGGCCCAGGGGCACCGAGAGCTGAATCTCCTTCATTGTCGGATAGGCTCGCTCCACCGACGGCACATAATAGAACATGAGCAGGATGCCGGTGAACACCAGGACGCCGTATAAAATGGCGGCCATAATGCCCAAACCGAAGGAATAATTCCAGCGCAGACTCTTGCGGCTCACCTTGACCGGGTGCAGATGGAAGAAGATATTGCTGGTCATCGTCAGCGAACGATCCAGGGGATTGTCCGGCCAACCATGCCGGAAGAACGAACGCCACACCCGGGACTGGGTCAGGCGTTCGATCGGTTTCGACTGAGCCATAGCTGTCTCCTTTGCTTAGGCCGTGTTGTCGGTTGCTCTCTTCAATCAGGCGGGTGGCGCCTGGCAAGGGCGACTCGCCTCCGGCAACGACAAGAAGGCCAACCGAACCTGGCCTTCCTGTTTGGACTCATCACCCTGTAACGGTCAATGTCCCCACCATACCCGCCTGGGCGTGGCCTGGAACAGTGCAAATAAACGTGTAGTCGCCCGGTTGAGTGGGGGCGGTGAAGGTTTCGGTGCTGCTCTCGCCGGCAGCGATCTCGTGCATCTCCATGACCAGCAGCTCATGCTCTTCATCTTCGCTGGCCCCCACCAGGTCTTCAGGCGTCACCCCCTCGTTCAATATCACAAAGGAGTGGTTGACCGAACCTGTGTTCTTGAAAGTTATTTCGATCTCCTCGCCAGCCTGGACGGTGATAGCATTCGGTTGGAAAGTAAACTCATCTTTGACAGACACTTCGAAGGATTTCGACCCCGCAGCATCTCCGCTGCTATCTGCGTTGTTATTTGCGCCACCACAGGCGGCCAGCAGCAAGGTGAAAACCGTGAGAGATATCAAGATCAGCAGGCGTTTGGGTGTCATGCAATCGTCTCCTTTGATTCGAAAATGATCTCTTCCGTGAAGCGGAAGGTTTCCATGGTGATGGCGTCGGTGGGACAACGGTCGGCGCAGAGCGCGCAACGAATGCAGCGCGCGGGGTCCAGCAGCATGGCTGCGGCTGTGGGCCAGGCGGCCGTCCGTCGCTCGATCAACGCCGCCACCGATTGGTCTCCCTCCACTTCCGATATGGGCGCCAGCTTCAGACAGTCGGTGGGGCAAACGTCTACACAGCCGTTGCACAGAATACACAGATCGCCATCGAAAATGGGATTGATGGTGCAGATGAGACAGCGAGCGGCCTGTTCTTTGGCGATGTCTTCCTGGTATCCGATTTCGACGGTGGAAACGCCGATGCGCCGATCGACGGTCAATGTCTCCGGCAGTTGGCGCTGCCAGCGCAGATAGTTGCGCACCGGCCCGACTTCGGCGTATTCTTTTTGGGGAATGGGCGTGAAGAACCCTTTGCGCACCAGCCGGGGTTCGACATTTTGTAGGTAGCTGTGGATGCTGCGGGCGGCGCGCTGGCCGTCGGCCACCGCGTTGATGATGAGACGGGGACCGAAAGCAACATCGCCGCCTGTATAGACGCCGGGCGCGGTCGTCGCCAGGGTTTTCCTGTCCACGACGAGCCCTCCGCGCGGGTTCAGTTCCAATCCATCTTCTGGATGGACCCAGTCAAGCTCGGCCGACTGTCCGATGGCGACGATAACGCTGTCGCATTCCCAGATGGTTTCGGTGTCGGGGATGAGTTGGGGATTGAAGCGGCCATTCTCGTCGAAAGCGCGGGCCACCTTGAGCGTCTCGACGCCGGTGGCGTGGCCATGGTCACCCACGATACGCTTGGGAGCGAAATGGTTATGGATGATAATCCCTTCCTCTTCCGCTTCGATGATCTCCAGGGGTTCGGCCAGCATTTCATCCCGATCCTCTACAACCAGGCAATGCACCTCCTGCGTCGCGCCCAGGCGCACGGCCGTGCGGGCCACATCCAGGGCCATCTCCAGATCGCCGCCCGATTGGTGGGGAGATCCCAGGCGGGCGGCCGTACGCGCGACATCCATGGCCACATTGCCGCCGCCGATGACCACTACCTTCTTGCCCAGGTCGAGGTTGTAACCGCCTAGATTCACGTTGATGAGGAAATCCACCGCGCGCAGCACCCCATCCATCTCCTCCCCTTCCACGTTCAGATTACGGCTGCGATATGCGCCGATGCCGATGAACACGGCGTCGAAGTCGCGGCGCAGATCCGCCAGGCTGAAGTCCCGACCCAGGGCCTGATTGAGTTTGAGGGTAGGGCCAAGCGACAGGACGGCTTCGATCTCCAGATCGATCACTTCGCGCGGCAACCGATATTCCGGCACGCCCATGCGCAACATACCCCCGGCGATCGACGCCGCCTCGAAGATGATCACTTCGTGCCCGAGTAGGGCCAGATCATGTGCACAGGTCAGGCCGGCCGGCCCCGCCCCGACAATCGCCACCCGCTTGCCCGTCGCCTCCGCCCGGCCCCGGGCTGCATCGCCGCGTTCGTGGGCGGCGTTCATGACGTTGCGGCTGCTGGGAAAGACTGAATTGCCCAGATCGAAGCCATCCGCGTTCCCCACGTAGGTGGGCCAGGAGGGCGGCTGTTGGGTCACGCCCTTTTCGCCCAGGTAGACGCCGTAGCGGTCGTTCACGAACCGTTTGAGGGCGCGGATGGCGATGGGCGCGTCGATCTCTCCCCGGCGGCAGGCGGCCTCGCAGGGCGCGCCGCACACCCACCCGCAGGTGGAGGCAAAGGGGTTGGTCTCGCGGGCGATCAGATAGGCGCGCTCGTACTCGCCCTGGGCAATGGCTGTGACGTAGCCGCGGGCGTCGGTGCGCACCGGACAGGCGAACTGGCAGGCGACCGTTCTTTCATAAAAGGTAAGGTCAGGGAAATAGACCGGGTACTTCGCCATGGATAGCTCTCCTCAATTACTGTTAGCGCGCCTTGGCCGTCAGTGTACCCTGCGAAGGTCTAAATTAGGTCTAAACGACGTTTCTATTTTGTCGAAAATTGATCACTCAAGCCGGTAGCCAAAGCCGCGCTCAGTGAGGATATGCTTCGGGTCGCCGGGATCGGCTTCGAGTTTTTGGCGCAAGGACCAGATGTAGTGTTTGACGTGTTTGACCTCGCCGGCGTATTCAGGTCCCCACACTTCCGCCAATAGCTGCTCGGTGGGAACGGTGCGATGGGGACGGCGGGCGAGAAATGCCAGCAAACGGCGCTCGGTGGGCGTCAGCTCCACGGGCTGTCCGTTCAGGGTGACGCGACGCTGCTCGAAATCCACGGCCAGGTCGTCGCTGATGAACTGGCGTCCGGGCGGGCCGTCGTGGCGGGCGCGGGCGAGCACGGCCCCGATGCGAGCCGTTAGCTCGGCGAAGGAGAAGGGCTTGGTGACGTAATCGTCTACGCCCAGATGAAAACCGCGTAGTTTATCCACCTCTTGCCCTTTGGCCGTAAGCATGATGATGGGCGCGCTCTTTCCCTGCCGAAGCCTCTGACAAACCTCCCAGCCATCCATGCCCGGCATCATCACATCCAACACCACCAGATCCGGCTCGATCTCATTGGCCAGACGCAGCCCTTCCCGGCCATTCGCGGCCAGGGCCACCGCGTATCCGGCCATTTCCAGATGCTCGGCCAGGAGTTCCGCCAGGACAGCGTCATCGTCGATGATCAAGAGATTGCGATTATTCATGTTGACTCCACCAAACGGGGAGGGCGACGGAGAAGACGGCCCCGCCCTGGGGATGATTTTCGGCCCAGACGCGGCCGTTTTGCGCTTCGACCAGACGGCGGCACACGTACAGGCCCAAACCGTAGCCGTAGGCGGCCTGGGCGTCGCTGCTATCGGTGCGGTAGAACTTGTCGAAAACCCGCTCCCGCGCCGCGTCGGGCAGCCCCGGTCCCTGGTCGCGCACCGCGATGATGACCTCGTCTTCGTTGGCTCGGGCGTCGATGAAGACGGGCGCGCCCGCCGGTGTGTACTTGTCAGCATTGTCCAGCAAGTTGGCCAGGATCTCCATCAGGCGATCGCGGTCGGCGTAAATCAGGGGCAGGCCGGGCGTTTCCACCAGGTGGATGGGACGTTCCCCCAGGCGCGAACGCATTTGCGTCACCACCTGACGGGCCACCGGCGCGACCGAGATCGGCTCCGGGTGCATGGCCAGTTCACCCGCCTCGATGCGATTGGCGTCCAGGACGTCCTGCACCAGGCGGTCCAGGCGCGTCACCTGCTGGTCGACGATGATGCACATGCGGGCGCAGGTGGCGTCGGTCGTGCAGGAAGCGTTCTGCATACGCTCCACCGCGCCGCGGATGTTGGTCAGCGGGGCGCGTATCTGGTGGGAGACCAGGGAGATGAACTCGGCGCGCGTTTGATCCAGCTTCTGCAGCTCGGCATTGACCCGCGCCAGCTCCTCGACTTTGGCGGCCAGCTCGCGGGTGCGGGCGGCTACCTGCAGGTTGAGGCTGGCGTTCAAGCGCTGAATCTCTTCCTGGCGTCGCTTGCGGTTGGTGATGTCGCGCAGGATGAGGGAGATGCCCAGAGGCTCGCCGCCATCGCCGGTAATGTGGGTGGCGGTCAGCTCAACGGTGAGGGGATGACCGTCGGCGCGGGGGACTGTGGTTTCGTGCCCGCGCACAAAGCCGGCGCTGCGCGTGGATTGAACCAGCCATTCCGCTTCGATTTCGGCAGATCCGCCGCCGCCGAAGAGGTCGGCCAGGGAATAGCCGCGCGCCTCATCGGCCGGATAACCCAATAACAGTTCCGCGCCCCGATTCCAGGAGGAGATGCATCCTTGTGGATCCAGGCTAATGATGGCGTCGGCTGAGGCTTCGGTAATGGAGGCCAGCCAGCGTTCGTTGGCGAAGGCGGACCGTTCCGCCCGCTCCTTTTCGTCCAGCCACCGGCCAACCAGCGTGAGGATCCAGAAAGCCAGCAGCGGGCCAGCGGTTCCGAAGAAAAGAACCTCGGCGCTGAAATGAACTGAATCGCTGACGTTGTCATGTAGCCAGCGCACAAGGCCTAATTCATAGATTAGAACGGTCAGGATAATGGCGACGGGCGTAATCCAACGCAGAATGGCCGCGCGCCGTTTGAGACTGTCACCGAATTGCGCCATGATAGCGCCTCTGCTTGAGTGAGTTGCGCATCACCTGGTCTATCAACCGGGTCATGCGCTTTTCGTCATGCATTTGCAACGAGGGCGGCCGGCGTCCTCCCGGGGGCGTCCAGGCGAAAGGCCTGCACATAGGCCCGCATGAACTGGTTCAGGACTAGCGGTTGCGCGCCCAACGCCATCAGCCCCTGTAGCAGCGGCAGGGGGAGACGGGGTAGTGTGCGTTGCATCAGGCACAGGACCTCATAGCCCCAGCGGCGTCGCTCCACCAACTGGCGGTATTGTTGCTGCGCCGCCTGGCGATCGAGCTCGCCATCCAGCAATCGACGCAGCAGGACGCCCAGATGGGCGCCAAAGAAGAGCGCTGGCCGGATGCCTTCGCCAGTCAAGGCCAGACACTGTCCGGCTGCATCGCCGACCAGGAATACGTCGTCAGCCAGGGGTGCGCGCAGGGCGTGGGGGAAGTAGCCGCCGTGAAACCCGTCGCTGCGTACGTTCATGTCGTCCAGGAGATGGTCCAGGTCACCTTTTAAGCGCGTCTCCCCCCTGTAGCTGCCCACCCCGACGCGCGTGTGGTCCCTGGCGGGAAAGGCCCAGGCGATCCCCGGCGACGGCAGGCCCACCGGGTCATACCAGAAGTGCAGTCCCTCATCCTGGTAGTCCGCACTCGTCTCCAGCCCGAAATTCAGCCGATCCTCCCGGATCAGGTCGGGGCGTCCGTTTCCGCCCAGGGCGGCGCGCCAGCCGCTGGCGTCGACCACGATCTCGCCTGCGAACGCGCCTTGGGCCGTCTGCACGCCATGTCGATCCAGCCTCAAAGCCGGCGTCTGTATAAACTCTGCATCACCCTGTGCGCGCAGCAGACGGCAAAGATGTGCATAGTCGAAGGTGCAGAAGGGATCGTTCGCAACGGGATAGACAAAGGTGCGATTGGGCGTGTGCAGCACCAGTTGTTTATGGATCTGCCGGATCGAGGCCTGTAGCCCCAGCGTTTCCAATGTGGAGACCAAGGTGCCGCAGGCCGAAGTCTGACCGGCGCCAATGGGCTTGCGGTCGAGCAAGAGAACGCGTTTACCGTGTAGTTGAGCGGCGACGGCCAGCCCAGCAAAGCTGGCCCCGGCGATGATTACATCGTAAGTCATGAGAGTGCACTCCGGATGCTTCTTCACGCCTGCCTGACTTGGTTTGACTGTCGCGTCAGATAGTTATAGGGCCACACCAACAGGGCCGCGAAGTAGAGGCTGTACCCGACAAGCCAGAGCAGGCCGATGGTGAATCCTGTGACTGTGGGAGGCCACGCGAACCCTGGCAGCAACGGCGCCCAGACCTCATACATGGTCCAGCCAAACAACGCGTCAGCGGCTATGCAAAGCACATAGCTGACCGTCGAAGCTACGAATAACGTGATCGCCACCGGGCGGAATTGGATTGAGTTACTCATTCTCGAATCTCCCTAACCTGGACAAGCCAGAATCAAAAACGATAACAAACGATAACAAACGTCTGTGTCCACTATACAAGCGCCCCCTTTGCCTGCATAGCGCCAATCCGCGTACGCCCAGCGCGCCGATACGCCTATAGATGGCTCTGCGGACGGGGTAGCCACGGTGGCGACGCCCGGCAATACGCCATTTCGCCTATCCCCGTCAGGGCATATGGCGCTTGAGAGGGGCGGCCAGTGGGGCTAGACTGTTTCCACTGGCCGCTGGACAACGCCCCGTTGGCTTATCGTATCGTTACTTTCAGATGGAAACCGGGACGCCTCAACCATGATTCAGGCAAATTATCTTATCCAATTACCCATATCCAGCGGCGAAGCTGTCAGATGGGTCACCCACTGTGTTACGGAGGCGGGGCTCAATGCGTTTCGCTCCTTCGATCTGCAATCGACGCGAGCGCTCGACGCCTATTGTCCCTGTCCCTATCACGGCGCGGACGCATGTTCCTGTCAGCTTGTCGTGCTACTTGTCTATACCAACCACCCCTGTCCCGAACAAATGGGCGAACCCGTCACCCTGATCATTCACGGACACGATGATCAGGCCTGGATCGCCATCGAAGAATCACCGGATGTCGATAACGACAATCCAATCAACACCCAACTCGTTCAGGCGTTGCAACAGCAGATGGTGGTGGATTCCCACCTCCTGCTTTTTCAAAACGCTGCTTGTTCGCCTGACCATAACAAAAGGATGGAGACTCAAGATGAACAATCATTCGCCCAGCCAAGGTTGTCACGTGGACGTCATTGAAAAGGCGGTGGATCCGCGCGCCATGGAGCGAGCGCAACCCGTTTTTCTCAGTGTCACAGGCATGGGGTGTCCAACCTGCGCCAAACGCGTGCACAACGGACTACTGCAACTCGAAGGCGTCATGGCGGTGGACGTCACCCTGGAAAGCGGCCTGGCGCGGGTGCTATATGACCCGATGCAGGTGACTCCAGATGTCTTACCGGCGGCCGTGGCGGCGGCGGGAAACGATGGCCGCCATCACTATACCGCCCGGGTGCTGCGGACGTACGCCCGAGTGGACTGATTACAAGTCGTCCAGCCCACTTACTTATCAATGTTTTGAGGTGACGCAATGTCAGAACAACAAATTACCCTGCCGATAGGCGGCATGACCTGCGCCTCGTGCGCCAGCCATGTGGAGCAAGCGCTGCGACAGACGCCCGGCGTGAGCCACGCCGCGGTCAACCTGGCTACGGAAAAGGCCACGGTCACCTTCGACCCCGAGGTCGCGACCCTGGAGGACCTGAAACGCTCCGTAGCCACCACTGGCTACGAGGTATTGGAAATCCAAAGCAGCCTGGATGGAGAGGAAGAGAGCGATCTGGAAGAGCGCAAGATGAACGACGTCCGCCTCCGTATGCGGGTCGCCTGGGGCTTTACGATCCCCATCATTTTGTGGATGTTTGCGGAGATGTTCTTCGGCATCCTCTGGCCAAATGAATTGGTCTACAATCTTGGCCTGGTTCTGCTTGCAATCCCAGTGCTCTTCTGGGTGGGGCGTCCCACCTACCGGAGCGCTGTCATTGCAGTGCGTCATGGCCACGCTAATATGGACACGCTCATCGCCCTGGGCACAGGCGTCTCCTTCCTCACCGGCCTGGCCTACTTCTTCTTCCCGGTGGCCAACTACGCCGGCGTGGCCGCCATGATCATGGCTTTCCATCTGACGGGGCGCTATATCGAGGAAACGGCGAAAGGTCGGGCCTCCCAGGCCATCCGTAAATTGCTGGAATTGGGCGCCAAGGTGGCCCGGGTCGAGCGGGATGGTCAGGAGGTGGAAGTCCCCATCGAAGAGGTCAGGGCAGGCGATGTGATGGTCGTGCGCCCGGGGGAGAAGATCCCCACCGATGGCGTCGTTCTGACCGGTTTCGGTGCGGTGGATGAATCCATGGCCACCGGCGAGTCCATGCCTGTGAACAAACGTCCGGGCGACGAGGTGATCGGGGCCACGCTGAACCAGGAGGGATTGCTCAAAGTCGAGGCCACCAAAGTCGGCCAGGACACCTTCCTCTCCCAGGTCATCAAGCTGGTCGAAGAATGCCAGGGGTCCAAGGTCCCGATTCAGGAGTTTGCAGACCGGGTGACCGGAGTCTTCGTGCCCATTGTCCTGGCCCTTGCCCTGGGGACATTCCTGCTATGGGTTCTCCTTCCGAACCTGATGATGATCTTTGTAGAAGGCGGCTCCTTCCTGCCCTGGGTGAACCCTGAACTCTCAGTGCTGACCCTGGCGATCACCTCCACAGTGGCCGTGCTGGTCATCGCCTGCCCCTGCGCCCTGGGTCTGGCCACCCCCACCGCGCTCATGGTGGGCAGCGGCAAGGGTGCTGAAAACGGCATTCTCATTCGGTCCGGGGCCGCCATCCAAACCATCAAGGATGTCAAGGTCATCGTCTTTGACAAGACGGGCACTATCACCAAGGGCAAGCCTGAAGTGACGAACCTCGTCCCTGTTGACGGCTTTGACCAGGACGTTCTGCTGCAACTGGCGGCCGCGGCCGAGCAAGGCAGCGAACACCCGCTGGGCCGGTCCATCGTCGAGAAAGCCCAGGCGGATGGGGTGCAGTTGAGCGAACTTCGCGATTTCACCGCCATACGCGGCAAGGGCATCCTCGCCAACATAGATGGCCGAGCCGTTCTGGTTGGCTCCCGCCTGTTGATGGAGGATTATGGCATCGATCCCTCGGAGGTGGAAGAGACCATGCGCCAGCTCGAGCACGAGGCCAAAACGGCCATGCTGGCGGCGGTGGACGGCCAATTGGTCGGCGTCGTGGCGGTGGCGGACACGTTGAAAACGGATTCGGCGGCGGCCATCGGCGAACTGCATCGCATGGGTCTGCAAACGGCCATGATTACGGGCGACAACCACCGCACCGCCGCCGCCATCGCCAAACGCGTCGGCATCGACCACGTGTTGGCGGAAGTTCTGCCTGATGGCAAAGTGAACGAGGTGCAAAAACTTCAGGAACAGTTTGGCCTGGTCGCCTTTGTGGGGGACGGGATCAACGACGCTCCCGCCCTCACCCAGGCCAACGTGGGCATCGCCATCGGCACAGGCACCGACATCGCCATCGAGGCCAGTGACATCACCCTGGTTCGGGGCGAGCTCATCGGCGTCGTCGAGGCGATCAATCTCAGCGTGGCCACGTTCGCAAAGATACGCCAGAATCTGTTCTGGGCCTTCTTCTACAACGTGGCCATGATCCCCCTCGCCATGATCGGCTGGATGCACCCCGTGCTGGCCGAAATCGCCATGGCGACCAGTTCGATAACCGTGGTGACCAATGCCAACCGTCTGCGTAATGTGGATATCCGTCCCGCGTACCTGCGGGAAGTAGCTACCACGCCGGAGTCTGGGCCCGAGCCGGCGCCACACTCGGTCGAGTTGGCTGCGTGATCACGTTTTAATGGGCGCTCGGGCTGGGCGCAAGAGCTCAGCCCGGACGCTCGTCTATATGCTCGTCTATGTAACGTAATAGGAGTGTCGCCAGTATGAAGACGGAAATCCAGCGGGAGATATTGCTCCGCCTGAGCTGTATAGAGGGGCACCTGCGAGGCATTCAGAACATGGTGGCTGAGAATCGCTCCGAGTTGGAAGTGTTACAACAACTTCGCGCGGTGCAGGGTGCGTTATCGGCCGTCAACAACCTGATATCGTGCGAGCAACTTGCCGCCCAGCTTTTCGACGGCGGGGATGATCCCGAAGCGCTGCGAGAAACGCTCCTGGATCTCTTCGAACAACAGGCGGGCTGGCGGCGCAGCAGTTACGCGTTCCCTGATGTTTCTTTTCAATCCCAAAACCCTTAATTTCATCCAAAGGAGACTCAACCATGGCTCAAGTCAAAGATCCTGTCTGCGGCATGATGGTGGACAGCGAGACAACCGAACTCAAGTCGGACTATCAGGGCGTCACCTACTATTTCTGCGGACCTGGATGCAAGAGATCCTTCGACCGCGATCCAGAACAATACCTGACGGCGGAGGCCTCTCACGGCGGACATGATCATCACAATCACTGAACGTCGTCATCGTGCGGACAGGGGAGACCCAGAAACCATTCCGACTCGTGGGCTAAATGGACGATGTAGAACTCTGCTCGCTGGACGAACAGCTCGCTGCATGCGCGCGAACAGAAGACGTAGATTACGCCATGATACGTGTAATTGACGACGCCCTCTTCGTCATGCAGATGTCTGCCACAGATAGGGCAGATAGGAGCGAATGCAGGGCCAACTTGCTGTGACTCAGAAGACATGCGGACCTCCTCACCGGCGCAAACCCATAGCGCCGTGGTTTGGCCATAGTCTACCGGATCCGCATCCCATCGAGAAGCGCCAAATGGCGGTCATCCCGTCCGCCATTTGGCTTGATGGGGGCATCGACACGCTCACGAACCCCTGCGACGGTGGTCCGGTTGACCGTTCATATCTATGTCATCCCTGCGTGCGCCATCACATGGCGTACGCAGGGTCGCGCCGGCTTTATCAGTTCGTCATGCTATCGACAATCATTCGTTATACGCGTATCGTATAATGCATCGCATAGATGTATCTGCATTCTTGATCGATGCGTACGCCCCTTTTAACCCAGTAAGTTCAAGACATCTGCGAGATGAGCCAATCATGAACGATTTTCAGCAGGCTGGGCAGTCCTCCGATCCCTCAATCCGCGTGCTGCTCGCCGATGATCATGCCGTAGTCCGGGCGGGCATCCGGCAATTTCTAGAGCGCTCAGGGGACATTCAGGTCGTCGGGGAGGCGAGCGACGGCGAGAGAGCGCGCGGCATGATCGCACAATTCAAGCCGGATGTGGCTGTATTGGATATCCGCATGCCCCATCTGTCGGGCATCGAGGTCACGCGTTGGATCCGCACCCTTTATCGCGATATGGGCGTGCTCATCCTGACCGCTTATGACGACGAACCCTACGTGCTCGCTGCGCTTCAGGCCGGCGCCAACGGATATGTGCTGAAAACCGCCTCGCCTGCGGATATCATTCAGGCCGTCCACGATGTCTATGCAGGTCGCTCCGTGCTCGATCCACTGGTCACGCGCACCGTATTGGGGCGTTTGAGCAGCCAGCATGCGCAGATCCCGCAACAGGCGTTGACGGAACGCGAACTCGAGGTGCTCTCGCTGGCGGCCAAGGGGTTCACCAACAAGGCCATTGGCGTCCAACTGTACATCAGCGATCGTACGGTGCAGGGCCATCTCTCGAAGATCTATGGCAAACTTGACGTCAGCAGCCGCACGGAGGCTGTCATGCACGCCGTCTCCCAGGGCTGGATCGAGGCCGGGGCGAACGAGGCCTAGGCCATGTCATCGCCATCGGATCGCCATCCCCGGCGGCCAGCGCCGCCAGGGCGACATCGGCCCAGCGTCACACTGCAATTTATCTTCGTCGGCGTCCTGCTGCTGACGGCCTTTCTGTTGCTGATCGCCTTTGGCAGCGTGAAACTGCATCAGCAGGCCATGCGCACGCTGGTTGGCGAACGCGATGAGCGCGCCGCAGCCATGATCGCTGCCGCGCTCGACGAACAACTCCGACATCGTGCCGTCCTGGTGCAAACTTCGGCCCTCCAAGCTGACAATGTGGAATCCGCTGCCGGCATACGCAGCCAGATACCGGCATACGCCACCGATTTCGACCTGGGAATGGCGATTTTTTCGCCATCGGGCGAAACGCTCGCGTTCAACGGCGAGGCCGATCTCTGGTCTACGCGCGGCGATGGGATTTGGGCGACCACGTTGAGCGAGATTGTCGCCAACGGCGGGCCTGAGCCTGCCTTCACCACAGTTCCGGGCGCCGATTCAACCGCTGATAGCGTGGTTTTCGTCGCTGTGCGCGGTCCCGAAGACAGAGTGGTGGTTGGGGCGTTCTCGCTCAAGAGCATAGCCGATGCCATCTTTCCTGAAGCGCTCGACTATGCATCCCGCAGTTCGGCGCTCCTGGCGGATGCACAGGGGCAGTCCATCTACTTCGCCGGCGATATGGGTGGCCCTGAAGAGGAGGCCATGGCTCCGATCCTCCGCCAGGCGTTAGAGGAGAAACGCGCCACCGCTTTTCTGGACGCCGGTCGCGGGGAATATGTCGCTGCGTTCAGCGCCGTGGATGCAACGGATTGGTTGCTGTTGTTGGTCGAGCCGTGGAAGGATGTCACAAACCCCTATTTGCGCACCACCCTTGCAGCCCCCTTGGTTTTGGCTCCGGTGATGCTGCTGGCGTTGATTGCGCTCTGGTTTGGCGTCCGGAAAATCGTTCGCCCCCTGCGGTCGTTGGAGGCTAAGGCCGCTGCGCTCGCCTGGGGGCAGTATGAACCGATTGAAGAACCAGTGGGGGGGATCGCTGAAATCCAACGCCTACAGGCCGAGTTGATGCATCTCGCCAGCAAGGTCAGGGCGGCCCAGCAGAATCTGCGCAGCTATATCGGCGCTATCACCGCCGGCCAGGAAGAGGAACGCAAACGCCTGGCGCGCGAGCTACATGACGAGACCTTGCAATCGCTCATCGCCCTGAACCAACGGACCCAACTTGTCCAACTGGAGGCGAACGATCCCTCCGTGGTCATCGCGTTGGAGGAGATTCAGGGATTGATTTCTGAAAGCATCGCCAATCTCCGGCGCTTTGTAAAAGCGTTGCGCCCGATGTATCTTGAAGACCTGGGCCTGGTGACAGCGTTGGATATGCTCGCCCGGGAGACGGAGGCGATCGCGGGCATGCAGGCGACTTTCCAATCCACGGGACCACAGCGACGTTTCCCGCCCGCAGTCGAACTGGCGCTATACCGTATGGCGCAGGAGACGCTCAGCAACGTGGTTCGCCACGCCAACGCCCAACACGTCCATCTCATCGCCCAGTTCACACCATCTAATTTCATCCTGACCATCGAAGATGATGGACGGGGGTTCGTCGTCCCCGATAACCCGGCTGAATTCGCCCGACGCGGCCATTTCGGCCTGTTGGGCCTTCAGGAACGGGCCGAACTCATCAACGCTGAACTGACCGTCGTCTCCCCTCCTGGCGAGGGGACGCAGGTGACCATAAAAGTTTCTGTAGATCCCGACCGGGAATAGACTCGTCACGGCGCATTCCCCGAGCGATTGCTCCAACACAGGTAAAGGAGTCGACATGTTTCAACGATTGTTCCAGCGTGGCCAAAAACGAAAAGGCGTGATAATCTATACACAGCCCACCTGAGGCGACTGCCAGGCGGCGAAGAGTTTCTTCGCTCAACGCCATGTCCCCTATCAGGAGAAGGATGTGACGGCCAACGAACAGTACATGGCTGAACTCAAGGCCCTGATAGGACGTTTTATGACCCCAACCCTGGTGATCGATGGCGAAACCCTCATCGGGTTTGGCTCCAACATGAGCCACGTGCGCGAATTGTTGCACCAGGGCGGCTATCTGGAGGGTGAATGATGACGACCAATAACACGGCGGACGGTGGAGCGGATGACGTTGACCGACAGCGCGTTCGATCCTGGTATGGACTTTCAGCGGATATCATCGTGGAGCACGGTCTGTGGCATCTGGTGCGGATCGGCCGTATCTCGCTGTACCACCCACCCGTAGTCAACCTTGTCCTGCGCCGTGGCCAGCCGCGCGATGACCGTCTCTATCTAAGTTTTTTACATGAATTCGGCCATTTGCAAACGCTGCCAGCCCCTATCGCGCATGTCCTCTTGCTGGTGGCCACCGTGCGCTGGCGGGGGCGCGGGATATGGGGAATGCTTGTCGCTCTCCTGGCGGCTATCGTCGCCCACCAGGCGCTGTGGGAGTTGACCAGCGAATCCTATGTCATGGTAAAAACCGGCCCGGAATATAGGCGCATCTACCGCGAACATCCCAACCCTGTCGGACAGGTCGCCTTTTGGAGCAGCATGGCGACCATGGCGTTCTTCCTATCGCGCTGGCTGATGCGACGCCAGGCTGTCGATAAGGCTCCCTTACAGAGTCACAACTGAATCACAACCGCAATGATGTACAAAGTTGCCAGACAGTGGGTCTGCTTCAACGCAGATTGATATCATCACATTCAGACAACTGACAGGAAGGGTGGCCTATGCTCACATGGATCGAGAAAATCCTCTTCATCATTGCCCTCGGCGTATCCATCTATTATAGCTATATCGGCTTCCGTAAGGTCTATCGGGTCATCCGCCGAGGCAAAGGCGAACCCTTCAAGACCGGGAACGTCATCGGTCGGGCGGCGCGTTCGTTCGTGGAATGGCTCTTCATGATCCCCATCTGGAAGACGCGCAAAGGCTCCGACATCTTCCACGCCATGATCGCTTGGGGCTTCACCTTTTACTTTCTGGTCAACTTTGGCGATATCTTCTACGGCCTGACCGGCATTCCCTTCATGGGCGAGGGCGGCATTGGCAACGTCTACCGTTTTCTGGCCGATATTTTCACCATCTCCGTGCTGATCGGCATGATCTACTTCCTGGTGCGGCGTTTTCTCTTCCACAGCCCGGTCCTCACCTTCCGCGATAACATCAAACTGAATGAGAAGGTCGTCAAGGGCGGCGTCAATCTCGATTCGCTGATCGTGGGCGTCTTTATTCTGCTGCATGTGGGCTTCCGCTGGCTGGGGGAGAGCTTTGTCATCGCCCAGCATGGGGGAGATGCGGGTCAGCCCTTTGGCAACGCGCTCAGTCAACTGTGGATGGGCATGTCGCCTGGCGCACAGGTCGTGGGCGCGCACGTCGGCTGGTGGGTGGCCATCGGCCTGATCCTGGCCTTCATTCCCTATTTCCCCTACACCAAGCATTTCCATCTGATCATGGCCGCGCTCAACTTTTTCACCAAGCCGGAGCGCACCTCCCTGGGCACATTGGAGCCGGAAGACTTTGAGGATGAGACCATCGAGGAGTTCGGCGTGGCCCGGCTGGAGGACCTGCCCTGGACCCACCTGGTGGACGCCTACTCCTGCATCATGTGTAATCGCTGTCAGGATGTCTGCCCGGCTTACACCACCGGCAAGGAGCTTTCGCCGTCCGCGCTGGAGGTCAACAAACGCTACTATATCAACCAGCATCTGGATGCACTGGCCGCGGGCGAAGAGTCCGAGTTCAAGTTGCTGGACATCACCATGACCGAGTCCGCGCTGTGGGCGTGCACGGCCTGCGGCGCCTGCGTAGACATCTGCCCCGTGGGCAACGAACCCATGTTCGACATCATGTACATGCGCCGCAACGAGGTGTTGATGGAGGACAACTTCCCCAAGGAGTTGAAACTGGCCTACCGGGGTATGGAGCGCAACGGCAACCCGTGGAATCTGAGTTCGTCCGAGCGCATGGTCTGGGCGGAGGGCCTGGACGTGCCCGTACCCACCGTGGATGAAAACCCCGACTTCGATGTTCTCTGGTGGGTGGGCTGCGCGCCCTCCTACGACCCGCGGTCCCAGGATACGGCCAAGGCCTTCGCCAAGGTGCTCAACGCGGCCGGCGTCAACTTCGCGGTCCTGGGCGAGATGGAAAGCTGCACCGGCGATTCGGCCCGCCGCTCCGGTAACGAGTATCTCTTCTTCGAGATGGCCTCGACCAACATCGAGACCCTCAACGAGGTTGCGCCCAAGCGTATCGTCACCACCTGCCCCCACTGTCTCCAGACCCTGGGCAAAGAATACCAACAGTACGGCGGCGATTATGACGTGATCCACCATACCCAGTTGCTCTCCGAACTGACTGCGGAGAAGAAGATCAGCGTCGCAGCCGGGGGCGATGGCGACACCGTCACCTTCCACGATCCCTGCTACCTGGGCCGTCAGAACGGCATTGTGGACGCCCCGCGCGAGGTGTTGGCCGATCTGAAGCTGGCCATGGTGGAGATGCCCCGCCACGGAGAGCAATCCTTCTGCTGTGGAGCCGGCGGCGCGCAGATGTGGAAGGAAGAGGAGCACGGCGATCAGGCCGTCAACGAAGCCCGCTACGAGGAAGCCGCGGCCACCGGCGCCGGCACCATCGCCGTGGGTTGCCCTTTCTGCCTGACCATGATGACCGACGCCGCCAACGCCGCGGATGGCGGCATGGTGGTCAAGGACGTGGTCGAACTGATGGCCGAGCAGTTAGAGGTTTAATAGAACGATAATAGAACGCGGAAACGCCGGATTGGGCGAATTTTCACGGATTTTCTTTTCCAAGAAAAAACCCGGCTGTTTCCGCTCAATCCGGCGTTTCCGCGTTCTATTAGTCCCTGCTGCCCTCCGTTCCTCGCGTTCGATTCACCTGCCGCTCCACCGCCTCCAACCGCTGCGCTAAATGCTCCAGTTGAAGCAGTATCTGCCCGATGGCCTGTTCCTGGCTGATCCGTTCCCGCGCCCACATGCTGATGAGTTCCTTCAACGTGTACCGGCTCGTCTTCATTTTTCCTCCGCTTTCTTGTGCCGCCGCCCCGGGGGACGCCGTGAAACAATATATACGCCAACGTATTTATATTGTATACGATTGCGGATAAAATGTCAAGAGCCAATTAAAAAAAAGATTGGAGATTCCCCGTATAGCGATCAATCTCCCCAATCTCCAATTTTTAATCTTCAATCCTCAATTTTGTCTGCTTCCTCTCCCCCCACCTCATACGGGAACCCCGCCTGCTCGGCCACCATGGTGAGGAGTTTTGACGTGGAGCGCTTGGGCGCGTAGACGCTGGTCTCCCATTCGCTGATGGTGGGCTGGCGCACACCCAATTCCCGCGCGAACTCGGCCTGGGTCAGGCCCATGTGACGGCGCAGGGCTTTGATCAACTCCGCATTCCAGAGAACGATGCTCCCTTCGCGTCGGACCCGGTAGATCTGTTTGGGCTTGCGGAAGGTGACCCGCTCCTGGGTCAGGTCTATGGACTCCACATGATAGCCGGCGCCCATCCATGCCTGGGCCTGGACCGCGCCTTGTTTGCGGTTGCTCCACCAGGCCCGCTGCGCGCGCGCGCTGGAGGGCAACTGTCCGCCGATCAACGCCTCGATTTGGGCGAAGGTGAGGATCACTTCCTCCGCCCCCTGTTGGCGCAGATAGCTGTAGAGTGGATTGTACTTGCTGCCCTGGTTCATAGAGCGTCTCTCTGATGGTGGGCTGCGATCTATCTGACTGTCCTGAAACAAGCACCCGCATTGTATATCACTCCCACCGTCAAAACAAGCTGCGATCCTGGCCCGGCAGGGGCCGATCTCCGAATCTCCAATCTCAACATAGAACGCGGCTATGCTATAATCTTCCTATGACCGATAAAATTATTCACTCATTTCAACAACGTCGCCAGTTGAACCAGGCTATCGATGAATTGGCGAAGGCTGCCAGCGAGGCGGAGTTGAGCCGCCGCGCTCGCTCCATCGTTCAGACCTATCCCGCTGATCTGGTGCTGACCGCGCTGCTCAAACACCTGGATGCACCCAGCGGGCAGGTGCGGGGTGGGCTGGGGCATATCGCCGCCCTGCTGCCGCCGGACAAAGTGACGCCGGCCCTGCATGCGGCCGCGGCCAATCGCAATAACTCGCCCCAGGCCCGGGTCACCGCGGCCCTGCTGCTGGAGCGCTTCCTGGGCGAGGAGTTGCCGGCCGGCGCCATCAGCGACCTGGACGAGAGCAACGAGGTGGCCTTCCAGAGTATGACCGAAGCCATCGCCGCCGCTCGCTATAACCGCCATATCCTGCTTGAATACGTCACCCAGATGCGTGAGACTGACGCTGAAGTCGCCTACATCGTCATGGAAATGCTGGAGCGGATCCCGCCCGCCGACCGGGTCGAACTGCTGCGTCTCATCGCCCAGGACGATCGCCCACCGGTGGCCGATCGCGCCCGCCAACGACTGGAGCAATTGGGCGAGAGCGAGGCGGGCATGGATGCGGCGCGCACGCTGTACACCCTGCGCTACGCCCTGCCCCCGAAGCAGGCGGCTTTGGTTCAGCGTAGCTTGCGTAAGCTCCAGTTTCGGGGCGTCCGCTACACGCCGCCCGCGCCTGAGCATTGGCGTTCGCTTATCGGCCCGGCCGACGCGGCCGGCAACCAGACGGCCTGGTTCGTCCACCGGAGAGATAAGCCCGCCACCAGTATCCTGCTCGGCTTCATCATCAGCAGTGCGGCCGGCGTTATCCAGGCGTTCGCCAGCGAGGAGATGCCCAGGGTTCACCTTCCCCAGGCCAGAGAGGTTGGCGAGTTGGTCGCCATTGACGTGGGCGCGGAAGCGCCTGTCGTCCTCCTGGAAACGCCCTTTGACCTCGGTCGTCTGCTGCTCCTACGCGCGCTGGACGTCCACTGGCAGGGCGAGGCGGTCCAGTCCTTGCCCAACGAATATAAGCTTTACAACGATTGGCTCTGGCAGTTCGCCGATCCGGAGGTGGACCCGGCGCTGCTGGCCTATTTGGACGATGAGGATGAAGCGGATCCGGAGCGCGAGCAGGCGCTTGATGAGGAAATGCGGGAACGGCTGTCACGGGCGGCGTCCGATCTGCTGTCCCACCCTGCCATGGAAAGCTGGATCCTGCAAAATCAGGGGTTGCTGAACGTGACCCAATTCGACGCCCAACAGGGGATGATGGCGGGCATGGACCCCACGACTAAGGCTATGCTCATCTCCCGGGCGCTCAAACAACTGGGTCAGTGGTCAGAGAGCGAACGCCTGCTGAGCACCCTGGAGGCGAGTCTCCGCAGCCAGGCGGTCTGGCTCTATGTGGCCGGCGACGAGCGTAACGCTGACAACGCCCGCCTGTTGGCCCGCTGGATGCAGCGCCTGCCTCTGGCCGAAAACCCATTGCTGGCGGCGTTGGTGATAGCGGGGTTTGGAGCGTGATAGAACGAATAGAACGCGGATTGGGCGGATGGCGCTTTGCGCCCACTGCGTGATCGACGCGGATTTTTTAAAGAATCCGTGCAAATCCGCCTAATCCGCTCAATCCGCGTTCTATCGATCGCCGATGCGGGCGGGGTGGGTGTAGATGTTGAAGCGGCCATCGCGCAGGAAGCCGACCAGGGTGACGCCGAAGCGATCGGCCAGGTCCGCAGCCAGGCTGCTGGGTGCGGAGACGGCGCAGAAAATGGGCGCACCGGCCACCCGGCACTTGTGCAGCAGTTCGTAGGATGCCCGCCCACTGACCATGATGATCTTGTCATGGAAGGGCAATTGCCTCTTGAGCAGCCCCCAGCCGATGAGCTTGTCCAGCGCGTTGTGACGGCCCACGTCCTCCCGCAGGGCCAGTAGATTCCCCGCCAGATCGAAGAGGGCCGCGGCGTGGAGGCCGCCCGTCTCGTCGAAGATGCGCTGGGCCGCGCGCAACCCGTCCGGCAGACTATGGAGGACGTCGGGCGCGCAGAGTGGAGCCGCGTCCTTGGGATGGGAGAGGGACGGCAGCTCGCGTTGGGCCAGATCGTCTAGCACCGTCTTGCCGCAGACGCCGCAGGCGCTGTTGACGAAGAAGTAGCGTTCCAGTTGCGCCATCTCCGGCAGGCGACCGGCGCGTAGGCGAACGGAGAGGAAGTTGTACTGCTGCTGGCTGGCCTGGCCGTCCACACAGTAGATCATCCGGGCGACGTCATGGCGGTGGCGGATCAGCCCTTCGGCGAAGAGGAAGCCGGCCGCCAGATCGTAGTCATTGCCCGGCGTGCGCATGGTGATGGCCGCGGTGCGCCGGGCCTCGCCGGCCTGCAACTCGATCTGAAGAGGTTCCTCGGTGGCCAGCAGATCGCGCCGTCGCCGGACGTCTGCGCCGTCAACCCGCCACACCGTTCGTTTGGTCTTGTATCGCCGGGCCATGGGTCCTCCTGAAGAAACCGGATTACGATGGAACGCGGATTTACCGGAGAGAACCGGATTTTGTAACTATTCAGGTGATCTCCGTTAGAACGCGGATTTTCGCTGACACAAACGGATTTTCACGGATTTTTCAGAAAAAATCCGTGAAAATCTGCTTTCGTCCGTGAAAATCCGCGTTCCCCTGATGGTCGCTGAATAGATAGTTGCCGAATTTTGAAAAAAATTCGTGGAAATCTGCCGAATCCGGTAAATCCGCGTTCCATCAAAGCTCACTTACGCGAATCGCTGTCCGCTGATTGTATACGCAAATGGGAGAATGGTCAGTATACAACCTTCCTGGAAGCTCGCAGCTTCCAGGAAGGTGACCGCCAACATTCGCCCGCCGGAGCCGTCATGCGCCTGAAGATAAATCCGATCGCGACGTTGCTATCCTCCCTGCTGCTGATCTCCCTGCTCGCGGCCTGCGGAGCCAGGGATGAGCCGTCCCTATCTCCTACCCCGCCGCCATCACCCACGACAAAGGCGGCGGCAGAAACGCCCACGCCCTCCCCCGCGCCCACATCATCCCCAACCCCCCCTCCGACCACGCCGCCCACGGCGACGGCTGGCGACCAGCCCGATCCGCTCACCGGCGCGCCGGCCGCGTACATGGGCGACTTCCTGAACAGCCAGATTTACCGGCCGGGCGACCCGCCCCCGCGCCGGGTTCCCGGGGCCGTCCTGC
This sequence comes from Chloroflexota bacterium, assembly GCA_024277175.1. Classification (GTDB taxonomy): domain Bacteria; phylum Chloroflexota; class Anaerolineae; order Caldilineales; family Caldilineaceae; genus JAJRVT01. The sequence goes on from JAJRVT010000321.1 coordinate 25,836, forward strand.
TGGTGGACTCGCCGGCCGGTCGTTTTCTGGAAGCCGGCGGCGCGGCAGACTTGGCCAGTAGCACGTCTGTGAGCGCGGACGACCGCTTCGAGATCGGCAGCATCACCAAGCTCTTCACCGCGGTGGCGCTCCTCCAGTTACAGGAGGAAGGCGCGCTCTCCCTGAACGATCCTCTGGCCAAATGGCTGCCCGATCTGGCTGCGGAGATCCCCTACGGCAATGAGATGACCCTGCGCCAGTTGGCCACCCACACGGCCGGCCTGGGCGAGTATGAGCGTGATCTCTACCCCATGCCCCGCGCACTCACCGATCCCGCCATACTGGAGAAGGCGTACGCGCCCGAAGATCTGGTGCGCTGGGTGGCGGAGAATAAGCCGCCCCTCTTCCCGCCGGGCGCGCCTGGCCAATGGATGTACAGCAACACAGGCTATGTCCTGCTGGGCATGGTGCTGGAGGCGGCCACCGGCCAATCCCTGGACGAGATCTACCGCGAGCGCATCTTCGATCCCCTGGGCCTGGAGCGCGCGATCCTGCTGGAGGACGCGCCCATAGACGGCGAGACTGTGCGCGGCTACAACGCCATGATGGGCGAGTACGTGGACGTGACTTCCTGGAACCCGTCGGGCGCGTGGGCGTCGGGCGCGCTGGCCATGAGCGCCGGGGACCTCGCCCGCTTCGCCCAGGCCGTGGCCGGCGGTGAACTCTTCCGGGATCCCCAGAGCCTGGCCCAGATGACCGACTTCGTCAGCACCGGCCAGCCGCGGGGCTTCACCGGCTACGGCCTGGGCTTGGCTCAACTGGCCGACGGGACCTGGGGCCACGCAGGAGGAACGCCCGGCTTCGGCGCGGTCCTCATCATCAAACCAGACGACGGCGTGATCGCAGTCTGGCTGGGGAACAGCGGTTCCTTCAACGTCAACCCGGAGGAACTGAGCGCGCTGGTCGACGGTTGGATTGGGGAATAGCTTACTATTAAAATGTCAAGTACCTTTTTGCAAAAATCGTCAGAGACGCGCGGGGGAGTATCTCCGAATTAGGCTAAGAATTTGGAGTCGCAGGCATAAGATATGAATCTGCACGGAAGTCATCGGTTGTCTGAGC